>CALVEI010000019.1 GCA_944326515.1 Candidatus Gastranaerophilales bacterium
GCAGATAACATCGTTGCCCATTTCTGCAAGACATGTGCCTGCTACCAATCCTACATAACCCGTTCCGATAACGCATATTTTCAAATCTTTATCTCCATAGATATGTGTTGAAAATATTTTAGCACAATAACTTAAAAAATATTATTGTGCTAAAAATATACAGCCTGGTTTTTATCTTGTAAAAACAATATTAATAAGCTTATTTTAATGTTCTTTTTGTATTTTTATGCTATGTTGAACATCGCTACCAATACCGCTGCAGTCTTTACAAGGTTCTGTTGTCAAACGGTTTTTTAACCAATCTTGCATTTTTTTGTTGTTCCACATTTGTTTAATTGTATTGTTTTTAATGTTTCCAAATGTTGGATTTATTTGCCAATTAACACAACATGTTGTCATATCGCCCATAAAGTTGAAATTTATTGCACCCAAAATCTGCTGACAAGATTTTGCTGCGTTTTGATTTTTTAAATTTTTATGTACTCCTGCGAAGCCGTGTATCTGGGTGTAGTTAATTTCATCAACACCTAAATTCAAGAAAAACTTCTTAAATTCCTCAAATTCTCCTTGGTTAATTTCATTTTCTGTGAATCTAACAACAATTTTTGCTAAACAATTATTGTTATTTTTGTAATTAATTAGCATTTTTATATTTTCTATAACCTGTGGGAGAAAATTTGCATTTCCGTGTATTTTGGCGTATGTATTAGGATTTATGCTATCAACACTTATACTAAATTCTGTAATGTTGTTCATTAATTTTTCAATATTATGTTTATTTATTGAAAGTCCATTGGTATTTACACAAATATCTTTAAAATGTCGCTTTTTGTTTACATATTCATAAAAGTCACTAATCTGTGGATTCATCATAGGGTCTCCCATTGGCCCACTGCAACTAAACCATCTTAGACTATCATATTGAACAGCGTCATCTATGATTCTTTTAAATACATCGAATGGCATTGTATGATTTTGGGAATACTTATTTTGTATTTGTTTTAGATATTCAGTGTTGTTTTTTCTCCAGCAAAAACTACAGTTGTTGTTGCATAAAATGGTTGTATCAATTATTAGACTGTGTGGATAATTGAATAATTCATTTTTGGCAATTTTTTTATACTTAATTTTTAAGGGACCTATATGAATTATTCTTTTTTGTCCATGATTTTCCTTGTAAAAAATTTTTCTTGCCTTTGTAGTAAGAATGGTGTATAAGTCATATATCTTATAAGAAATTTGTTCTATTTTATGTGAAAGTTGTTCTATTTTATTTAAAAGTTCTTTTTTATTATTATATATATCTTGATTTAAGTGTGCTATTTTATTATTCACAATTTTTTCATTGATTTTGACGGATGGATCAAGTTCTGTCTGTCCCCAATAATCTCCAAATGCAGTTCTAATTTCATTAGTTCTATGTGGTAAAACTAGAGGGACGATATTCGGTTTCACGTCTAGTACATCTTGTAAAATATCTGCCCAAAATTGTGGTGTTAAAAACTCATTGTATATAGATAATGTTGTAAATTCTGAATATTCACAATTTTTATCATAATTTAAATTTATATAAGGCTTTCCAAGAAATATGCTTTCTTTATTAAAATATTTTGCTTCATACAGAGTTCCTGAGGTTATACTTGCGACTGCTTTAATATTTTCATCTGAACATAACTTATAGAAATTTTCATCAATAATGTTTACAAAATCGAATTGTTCCAAAAATTCATATATGTTTTTTAAATCATCATTGTAAGGATGGGCTTTATAGTAAACTTTAGAATATTTTTCTCCAAATTCTTTTATTTTATCTTCAAAATCATAAATCGTCATTGCTTTATTATTAGAATAAAGAGATTTATCAATATTTGTTTGACCAGTAAATAGCAACGAATCCGGTTCTATCTTACTGTCATACCAAGATTTAACTTGAGATTTTATTAAGTTTGCGTATATATAAAAAGATCTCTCATCTATCTGATGTTTTTTTATTCTATTAAAAATATGTTCATTATTAGTGAGTATTCCCCAAAAATTGTCATCTAGGAATCTTATTGGATGTACATTTAAGTCTATGTATGGAATATTCAAAATATTGTGTATTTTTTTTATTATATTGGGTGCTTCGTGATAAATAACAATCGAATTTTCTATGTATTTGTTATAGTATTCCACTGCATTATTTGGAATATCTTGTAGATCGTATATGTTTAACCAACTATAAACATCTCTAAGTTCTGTATTACACAATGAATAAAATTTAAATATATCGAAATCAGTATTGGTATAGCTAAATTTTTCGACAGGAACATTTACTGCTTGTGAAATTTGATACACTAAAGAAAAATAATATTTATCAAGTCTGGCTTTGTGAAAATATTCAATATGTCCGTTTGAATCAACAAGAGGTCTTAGTAAATCTGATGATATTAGTATTTTATTCATTGTGGTTTTCGCTCCTATATGATTTTAATTGTTAATTGAGAATATCCTACTGATATGTATTTGAATTTGAGTCCTGTTTCTTCTATAAACTCCATAAATGCCTTATGTTCGTGATTACGCCAGTTGGGGTAATTAAAGTATTCATCAAAAACAATAATTGTACCTTTTTTAATTCTATTTTTTAGGGATGAAAGTACAAATTTTGTTGATGAATAAATGTCGCAATCAATATGTAAAAAAGCTATATTTCCATGATGCTGTGTTAAAAAATCCTGTAAGGTATCGTTAAACCAACCCTGTATAAGTTTAACGTTTTCTCTAACCTTAGGAAGTTTTGCCACTTTGAATTTTTCTGTATCACAATCAAAACCAAACCAGTCTTCAGGCAATCCATCAAAAGAGTCGAATCCATATATGTTTTTATTATAAAAATAATTAGCAATAAGATTAATTGTATGGCCTTGATAAACTCCAAATTCTAAAAATAGACCGTCTGTTTGCACTTTGCTTAACGAATACAATAGGTTCCCATCTCGATTTTCGTGTAAGATTATGGAATCAAGGCCAATATTATTTTTAATGAAGTCTATAGTGTCTATGTGAGCTTCTTTTTTTAATGTTGTCAATGGAATTGTATCTTTATATAAATAATCACTTGCTATCTTCCAAGATAGATTTTTTATTAATTTATTAGCAAGTTCTTCATATTCAATATCAGAAGATTTTTTTTTCTTAAATTTTAACTTAATTCCTAGTATTGTGAACACCCTGTGAAATTCTTTATTTTTAACAGAAAATAAGTTTGCAAAAATATTTGTCATTTATACTCCTTTATTTTAAAACATTTTTATTTATTCAACTTGCACTTAAGATTAACAATTTCGGTTTGTAAGTTATTTATTTCTTCAAAAATTTCAAATAAAGCATTTTTTTGTTGAATTTTTATGCCCAAAATAAAAATAACTCTGTAAGTTTTATAGTCTTTAAAAAGAAAAAAGTGCTTAAAAAAATATTCTAGTCGTGTTTCTAAAAATTCTTCGCTTGATTTTATAAAGTTATCTTTATACTTTATAATGGAGCGATGTTTGAACTGTGAAAGATATGCTTTTGCTTTGTTTATAAATTTTCTTTTTATAGGATTTTTTCGTTTTAAATTAATACTACGTTCCCATATTAAACGGACGGCTATTTTCGGCATTATTCTTTGATATTCTTGTTCTTTTAAATTTTTATGAAATATATTTTTTATAATTTCAAGAATATCAAATATTTCGAAAATCCTTGAAGAAGAATTTGACATTATGGAGTCATTACGATTATGTCTGTAGAAATACAACGCTTCGGGGCAATATACTACTTTTTTGCAAGCTAGTACATATTCGTAGTAAAAGGAATGATCTTCATATAATATATTTTCCATGTATCTTATATTATTCTGATCAATTATATTTTTTTTATAAATTTTATTCCAAGCACTTGGCCACATATCTGTAAAATTTTCAAAATTAGTATTTGGATAAAATTCTTTATTTTGAGCTAAATCATAATTATGAAATGGTTTGCAAGGCTCAGTAGTTCCGTCGTTATTCCAAAGTAATACATCACAAAAAGCCATGTCAGAAGATGATTCAGAAATTGATTTGTAAAGAACTTCTAACATATTTTCCGCAATTTTATCGTCAGTATCTACAAAAACTATATAATCTCCGTTAGCGACTTCTAGACCCGCATTCCTTGCTCCGCCTAGTCCACGGTTTTTTTCATTATTTATGATTTTTATTCGATTATCTTTTCGGGCATAATCCTTCACGATCGTCATAGAATTATCCATAGAAAAATCATTAACACAAATGATTTCTATATCTTTAAAAGTTTGGTTAACAACACTCTCAAGACATTCTTCAATATAATTTTGCATGTTATAAATAGGTAAAATTACAGATATTTTTACTGACATTGTTCATTCTCCTTTAAGAAAACATATTTGTTATAAGGCATTTTGTTCCAGATAATATTCTCTTTTACTATATTTGCTGGTATTCCTGCTAATATACAGTTACTTTGGGTAAATGCTTTATTCACAACACTCCTATGAGCTACAACTGTATCAGATGCTATCATTGCTCCTTTTAAAATAGAAACGCTGTTGCAACACCATACTCGTTCATCAATAAATATATTTTGTGGTTTGTTGATAGGTTTATCTTTGACTAAGTCAAGAATAGTATGTCCGTCTCCAGTTCTTAAATAAAAATTATCAGAAAACAAACAATCGTTTTGTACAATAAGAGATGTCGATACGTCAATGCTTATCGTTCCTCCATAAAATGAAACATTTTTTCCCAATATTATCTTGCTTTTATCGTACAATTCAAACCAAATATTGGAAGAAAAATCATTGGTGGATTGTTTAGAAAATGTTGCACCATATCCTCGTATAATAATATTAGAGTTTTTCCAATTTCCAATGGGTTCATATAATTCAATAAGGTTATTTTTTCCTATGATAACTATGTTTAGTCCTGGAATCTCAGGATAATAAATAATAGAACCATCTTTTTTGTGTAAAATAACTTTGTTGTTGTCGTGTTCTAATTTTTTTCTATTCCAATAATCTTTCAGAAAATTCATAGAATCCTCACTACATTTCATAAATTTCTTGGATTAAATCTAAATATCTTTGAGCAAAATGTTCCGGTGTGTAATATTTGTAATAAGCATCCAAAATATTTTTACTCAATTCATTTGTTTCTTCTTTAGACAGATTCAAGAAGGTGTTTAATTTATTTACTAAATCATCACTGGTTGCGTTATATAAGATTAGAGAATTTGTTAAATTTTGTACTGATTTATTACCTCCTGTATCTGAGGCTATTACTGGTGTGCCTGTTGACATTACTTCTAACAAAATCAAATCAAAATAGGTTCTTTTATTTGGTAATACAAAAACATCGGCAACCTTTAATAATTCAGCTAGATTAACCCATCCTAGTTCTTTCCAATTAGTATCTTGTGGTGGATTGATGAGTACATTTTGCTTGCCACCTATCATAAAAATTACATCTTGTCTTTTTGACAAGAGCTTTTTACCTGCATCAACCAAAACATCATAACCCTTAACTTCTATGTGTCTGCCTATATATACAACTACTTTTTTATCATTTGGTATATTGTATTCTTTTTTTAATTCTTCTTTGGTTTTAGTTGTTTCGAGTTGTTTTGCTCCAGTTTGGAAAAATCTGACATCTTTATCTTTAATCCAATCTTTAAATTCTGGTATTGTATCATAATATGGTTCCATTGCTTCTTTAGATGGAAATATTAAAATGTCACTTTCGCAGAATGCTCTTTTTTGAATATATTCCCATGCTTGTTTGAATTTTTGAGCTTTGTCTTCTGAATATCCCATTTCTTTCAAAAGATTATAATTCTCAAGCGCAGGAGCTTCTGGCATATGAGAAGTCAAAATAACTTTTGTATCTTTAATATTTTCTTTTTTTAATGTATTTATTACCTTTAGTGCATCAACTACAAAATGACAATGTATTGTTTTTATATTTTCATTTTTTATTTTTTCAAGTACTTCATCTTGAATGTAAATATTATCAATATCATTTAAAAATTTTATGTAATTTTTATAGTATTTCTTTTTACCTTTTGACAGGTAATTTACGTATAAATGCTGAATAAGTTTGTTTTGGTTTGCGATTTTTTCCCAAATACTTAGATTGTTTGTTTGTGTTACTTTTTTTTGCGACCACAATTCTAAATCAAATTTTTCCGGATTATCAATCCTATCAAGTCCGTATCTTAAATTTGCGAGGTAGCCAGGAGGACCGCCTGCTCTAATATCCAAATGCCAATCATAATATATTAAATTTTTTGCTTTCATAATTCTACTTACTCCTTAATTAATTGATTCATAAATATGCTCAAGTTCGTTTATGTGAGTTAACATTTTTTTTAACTCGATATGATTTCGCCAATATTCCTGTAACATGTCAGGATTTTGTGCAAGAGTAGTGAGGTGTTCTAAAAAATCTTTCTCATCAGCACCTATAAATTTGAATATCTCACTCTTGCATAGTTCGGATGCTCCACCAAAACTGCTACATAAAATAGGGACCCCACAAGCAACCATTTCTATTGCAACCTGAGGTAAATTATCTTCCCATAGAACTGGAACTATCCCTAAATTAACCTCATTTAATATATCTTTAAGATTTTCATGGGTGTAACCGTTATAAATTTTAACTTTATTAAATTTTGACAATTTTTCATTTGCTAGTTTCGAATCAATATTTTTAACAGCCAAAACAACATTTATATTTGCACTGATAGTTTCATCTAAAGAACTAAGTGCGTCAAGTAAAAAGTAATAACCTTTGTCAACTCTTTGGTAGCCTAAATATGCAATTGTAAATGGTTTGGTTGTATCGCAAACAGATTTGTTTATTGCTTCATCAGCGAATTTTGTACCAATATACGACACTAATACTTTGTTATTGTCTATGCCGTTATCGATAAGAATTTTTTTTACTCGTTCAGAAACGGCCAATACTGCGTCTGCATTTTTATTTATAATTTCAATATTTTTTTGACGATATGTTTTGAAAACACTTGGATTTAAACATTTTTGCAAATTTAAAAATTTTTTAGTCTTGCTTTTATATAACTTTGAGAATAATTTAACTGGAAAGTTAAATAAAAAGCTAAACTTTTTAGGGATAAAATCCATTAAATAGTTATGAAATCTTTTTGAATATTCTGTTTTTTTTATACTTTCGTTTAAACAATTAATGCAATCGCTGCCATCATTAAAATTGTCACAAGTTTTTCCTTCTTCAAATTTAAAGAATTGATTTAATGGACAAATAGGCTGATAATTGTGTACGGTGAGTATAATTTTGGTGTTTGGAAAATATTGTTTTATTTTTAGAACATTTATTGATATTCCTTCAATATTATGAATATGTATAACATCAAAAGGTCCATGATCTTTAATGAAATCTAAAAATAATTTTTCGGTTATTTGATCATTTAGATATTTTTCTAAACTATTAAAAATAACGTAGGCTGGAGCCATTATTGGAGAATTGACAATTTCATAGGTTTTAATTTTATCTCCCCAAAAATTTTTTGTCTTTCTTATATAAGTGCTGCTTTTAAAAGGGTTGTATTTCCAGCCTGAGCTTAAAAAATAAATATCATATTTTTTCTGTTCCGAAAGTTTTTCTAATAAATTTCTTAAGTATACGTTTACTCCGCCACCAATGTTTTTCTGATTATCAAACTGAATCCAGTTATAATACAAAACTTTTTTTACAAGGTCTTTTGAGGCCATTTTGGCTTTTAACTCCGAATATAATCTATCGTTTGTTTACAGTGTTTGTTTTAAAATAGTATGTAAACATCATGTAAATTTTATAATAAACATAAAAAAAATTGGTTAATTTATAAATAATTGTTAAGATAAAAATTTCTTATAAATACTGGGTTTGATACATATATGTAATAAAAAAGCAGCTTTTTAAAAAGCTGCTTTTTTATTAGTGTTTTATCTCTAAACGTTTGCTATAGCTTCTTGATGTTTAAACTGAGCATTATACAATGCTTTGTACGCACCATTTTCTATATTCAAAAGTTCTTCATGGGTGCCTTGTTCAACAATTTGACCTTCGTTTATAACAACAATTTTATTTGCGTTTTGGATTGTAGAAAGTCTGTGAGCTATAACAAATACCGTTTTGTCTTGCATCAAGTTATCAATGGCTTTTTGTACAATAGCTTCTGCTTTATTATCAAGAGCTGATGTTGCTTCATCAAGAATAACAATAGGAGCATTTTTTAAGAATGCACGTGCAATAGCAACTCTTTGTTTTTGTCCGCCAGATAACAAGATACCACGTTCACCGATTTGGGTATCTAATCCATCCTTTAATGTTGCTATAAATTCATCTAAAAATGCCATTTTTACAGCTTTTTCAAGTTCTGCTTCTGATGCATTTTCATTGCCAAGCATAATATTTTCTCTTATTGTTCCTGAGAAAAGGAAGTTGTCTTGGAACACAACTGCGAAATTTTGTCTTAATGATTTTAAAGTAAAATCTCTAATATCTGTTCCATCAATTTGGATAGAACCTGATTTTATATCATAAAATCTTGGTAAGAGGTTAACTATTGTTGTTTTACCACCACCTGAATTACCTACAAACGCTACTGTTTCTCCCCTGTTAACAGAAAGATTTATGTGTTTTAGTACAGGTACATCTTGTATATATTCAAAGCAAACATCTTTCAGTTCAATTTTAGAATAGTTATCTGATAATTCTACAGCATCAGGTTTATCTTTTATTGAAGGTTCTAAATCCATTACGTCAAAAACTCTTTCAATCGCAAAGAAAGAAAGTTGAACCTGATTGAAGTTATTACCCAAACTTTTTATTGGGGTATAAAGCATAATTAGAGCAGTAATAAATGATACAAAGTTGCCGCTTGTAATTTGTTTTGTCAAAATCAAATGGCTGCCGTATCCTATTGCAAGACCAATACCAACTGAGACAATAACGTGCATCATTGGAGATAACCAAGATGTTCTTTGTAC
Source organism: Candidatus Gastranaerophilales bacterium (assembly GCA_944326515.1). Lineage (GTDB taxonomy): Bacteria > Cyanobacteriota > Vampirovibrionia > Gastranaerophilales > Gastranaerophilaceae > Limenecus. The sequence continues at coordinate 9,050 of CALVEI010000019.1, forward strand.
CATTTTGATTCTAAGATTAAAAATGCTTTTCAATATATCTTGGAATTTTCTTTTTTGGTCGGAATCAAGGTTATAGGAAATAATTGTTTTATTTCCTGCAAAAGCTTCATTATAAGCTGTAATAACAGCGGCATCCGCTTTCAGTGTTTTGCTCATAACGTCTTGGATACGTTTTCTGATTTTAGCAACTGGTAAGAATGCAGCACCCAAAACTACTACAGCAATCAACGCTAGTTGCCAAGAGTTATAAAATAGTACGCAAACCAAGGATATAGAAGAGAACAATCTTTGTGTAAATACCTTTAAGTTGTCTAATAGCCCTGTACAAGCCATATCCGCGTTATTGTTGAATGTAAATACTACGTCACCTGAATTTTTTGTATCAAAATAAGATGTTTGGAATGTTAGCATCTTTTTGAACAAATCAAATTTAAGTTTTTGGGTGATTTTTCCGCCAACCCATGTGTTAAGGTACGTGGCAAGATAATTTAAACCGCCTTGTAAAGATGTAAAGGCAACAATACCAAATGGTATGTACCAAGGTGATTGTATTGATTTTTCAACCATTACAAGGTCCATATAAGGTTTTAATGATAAAGCTATGACTGCGTCTAGACCACCTATTGGGATACAAATTGTGACAGCCAATAAAGCTCTAAACCAAAAAGGCTTGACGTATGGCCACATTCTTTTGTAATTAACAACAAAACGTAGATTGTTTATTTTGTCGATTGTTTCTTTTAGTTTTTCGTTTAGTTTCATATCTATCCTATATTTATTATTTGTTTACCCAGTAATTTTATTGTAATTCTTGATTTATTTATTTTTACAGAAAAAATATTTCTTCTAATATTTTTCCATTTTTCTTTGTTTATAACTTTTTTTTCAAAACTATTTAAAAATTTTTCAGGGTCTGCTATTAATGTTTGAATATTTTGTTTTCCGTATTTATTTAAAAATTCTTGTGATAACTCATTGTTATTATTATATCTCAAAAATTCTTCAGACATTTTTAAAACAAATTCTTGTCTGTATTCTTTTGCAATTCTTTTTAAAGTCCATCGATATGCTTTATATTGAGCAATTAGCTTTTGTGTAAGTACTTTGCTTTTTATCTCTTTATTCTCTTTCAAAAATTTATCTATTTCTTCGTATTCTTGGCAAATAAACAAAGCTTTACCACTGTTGTTGATTGATGAGTTTACGTTATCTTGTCTGTAATATAAATATGCTTTATCTGTAAATATGATTTTTTTTGCAAGACATAAAACTTTGAAAGAAAAAGATGTATCTTGGTAACTTGCTCCTGGGGTTGTTAAAAACTTGATATTGTTATTTTCTATTAAAGTTCTTTTGTATATTGCACTCCATAATGTTGGTTGAATTGTTAATATTTCAGGATGCTCTTTAACATTTACTATGTTGTTATTGTATGTGTTTATTCTTCCGTTTTTTTCTTTTGTATTTGTTTTTGTCCAAAAGTTAAACCAATCACTTTTTACAATGTCGCAATTATTTTGTTTGGCGATATTGTATAAATCCTCGAACATATTGGGCTCGATAAAATCATCAGATTCTACTATTCCTATATACTCTCCTTTGGCACATTCAAGGCCTCTATTTAGAGAGTCTCCATATCCTGAATTTGACTTATCAATTATTCTTATGCGAGAGTCTTTTTGTGCAAAGCTTTTTATTATTTGTAAAGAGCTGTCAGTAGAACCATCATTTACACATATGATTTCTATATTTGCCAAGTTTTGTTTTATTAAGCTCTCTAAACATTCAGGTAAATAATTCTCGACGTTATAAATAGGGACTATTATTGAAAGTTTTATCATTTATTAATCCCCCCGTTTAAAAATTCATAGTAATTCATTGGTTTTAATAAAATTGCACCCATTAATTTCCCTAGATTTTTGCAAGATAATCCCAATGCATTAAAGAATACAGTTCTTCCCAATATGACTGAAATTAATGAAATTAGCATATTAACAAAACAAATTAAAATCATTTTTATTAAATAAATAAATCTTCTTATTTGCTTATTTTTGTTTTTGTACTGTAAATACGAACCTGAATAACCATTGTAATAATTACGGCTTAAAATCCATTTTAGGTTTACTCTGTCTTTATCGTTAATTTCTCTTACAATTGCATCTGGATTAAAAGCAATGTTATAACCGGCTTTGCTTGCTCTGTAGAAGAAATCTCCGTCTTCTCCACCCATAAAAACAAATGAAGAATCAAACCAAATATTTGCTTCTTTGACAACATTTACTGGAAAAAAAGCGTTATGTGTTGAGCAAACTTTTCTTAGTTCGCCTTTTTTCTTTGTTGTTTTTTTGACAAAGATATTGTTATTTGTCAGGTATTTAGGAAATTCTCCATCAAAACAGCAATACTCCGGTCCTGAAATAATGTAGGCGTTTTCTTGGTTATTGTATAAATCAACCAAATTCAAAACCCAATCTTTATCTGCTATGTCATCATCATCTAAAATTGCAATGTGAGATACACCAAGGTTTATAGCTTCTTGCAAAAGTCTGTTCCTTGCGTTAGCAAGTCCTCTTTTTTCTTCCACGCAATATTTCAATTCAAACGGATAAGTTGTTTTTACTTTTTCTATTACAGGTTTTGCTGTTGCATTTTTGTCATTATCAACAACAAGAACTTTGATGAGTATGCCATTAGGTATATTCAGTTTAGCAATGCTGTCTAAAGTTTTAGCCAAAATATCCGGTCGCAGAAAAGTATTGCAAGATATTGCAATACTTTCTATTATCGGTTTTTCTAAAATTGGTTTATTTTGTGTGCTATTCATTTTACTTTAGTTTTTGAAGTTTTTGCTCAAATTTATATGCTGTTTCAATACTGTGTTCGAGTGAAGTTTCAGGCTTCCAGTTTAAAACAGATTTTGCCTTGTTTGCATTAGCAAACAAGGTTGCAGGGTCTCCTGGTCTTCTTGGCGCAATTTCAACTTTTATTTTTTGATTTAGTACTTTTTCACAAGTATCAAAAACTTCTTTTACACTGTTTCCATTTTCTGTGCCAAGATTAAATACTTCTGAACGGTTTTCTTTTTCTAACCAAAGATATGCAAGTTTGTGAGCTTGAGCTAAATCTTCTACGTTAACGTAGTCTCTTATGCAAGTACCGTCAGGAGTGTTGTAGTCATCTCCAAAAATTTTGAAAGTTTGTCCATTTCCAAATACTGATTTTAGTATGTTTGGGATAAGGTGTGTTTCGGTGTCGTGCCATTCTCCAACTCTACCTTGCGTGTCACATCCTGCAACATTAAAGTATCGTAGTTTAACAGATTTTAAGCCGTAAGCTTTATCATAATCTGCCATTATTCTTTCAACCATAAGTTTTGAAGCACCATATGGGTTGATTGGATTTTGCGGATGTTTTTCATCTATTGGTGTATATTGTGGCTCTCCGTATGTTGCACAAGTTGATGAGAAGATTATCTTTTTAACATTATGTTTAACCATTGTGTCAAGAAGATTTAAAGTTCCAAACGTATTGTTTCTGTAATATTTTGCAGGGTTAGGAACGCTTTCTCCTACCAAAGAAAATGCTGCAAAATGTATAACCGCATCAATTGAGTGTTTTTCAAAAACACGTTCAATATCTTCAATATTTCTTAAATCACCTTTTTCAAAAATTACGTTGCCTGCTTTTTGTAGTTCTTCAATTGTTTCAATATGACCTGTTTCCAAATTGTCAAAAACAACTACATCGTATTTGTCTTTTAAAAAATTTAGTACGGTATGGCTACCAATATATCCCGCACCACCTGTGATTAAAATCATTTGTTTATCTCCTCAAATAGTTCAATGGCTCTGCCTATTGCTTGATCCATATTGTAGTATTTGTAATCACCTAATCTTCCCAAGAAATATACGTTGCTGAGCTTTTTAGCTTCTTCAAGATATTTGTTGTAAAGAGCTGTGTTCTCATCTTTCGGAATCGGATAGTATCTTTCATTTTTTCCATTTTCAAAGAATTCGGAGTACTCTTTTGCAATAACTGTTTTAGATGAAATATCATTGAGATAGTATTTGTACTCGTGTATTCTTGTAAAATCATAATTACAAGGATAATTTACAACAGCATTCGATTGATAGTGCTCGTGGTTGTGTGTTTCAAGTTTAAAATATACACTTCTGTAAGGCAATTCACCGTATTTGTATTCGAAAAATTCGTCTATAGATCCTGTGTAAAAAATTCTGTCAAATTTACCTGATAAATCTTTGTAATCTGTGTTCAATTTGATGGAAATATTAGGATGTCTTAGTATTCTTTCAACAACCTTTGTGTATCCCCCTGTTGGAATGCCTTGGTATTTATCTTGAAAATATCTGTCATCACAGCTTATATAAACAGGAACTCTTGCTGTTACTGCACTATCAACTTCGTCAGGAGAGTTGCCCCATTGTTTGTTTGTGTAGTGTAAGAAAACTTTTTCATAAACATAATTGGCAAGAAATTTTAAATCGTTGTCTGCTTGTTTTTGAAACTCTAAAATAGGAACTTTTTTGTTATACTCAAACGCTTTTAAAAGTTTCTCTTCAAGTCTTCTAGCTAATGATTCAGGAAATACATCATAAAGTGTGTTGATATTGAAGGGGATAGTTGTTTCTATACCATCAATAACTGCAACAACTTTGTGCATGTATGTGTTAAAATCAGTGAAATTTTTTATGAAATCCCATACTTTTTCATTATTTGTATGAAATATATGAGATCCGTATTTGTGTATTTTTATTCCGTTTTCATCAGTATAGTCGTAGCTGTTGCCTGCAATATGTTCTTTTTTGTCAATGACAAGAACTTCTTCTCCTGAGTCTGCTAATAACCTTGCAATTACAGCACCTGAAAAACCAGCCCCTACAACTAAATTTTTTGTCATAATAACCCTGCATTTACTCTATCGACTCTGATTATAATACAAAAATTATTTTAGGGTATTTGTTTTATGTAATTTTATAACAATATGTAACTTGACAAATTGTTCGGTTAGCCATACAATTTTTTTATGCAAGAAATTAAAGGTAAAAGTATTTCATCAAGCCTTGAAGATTATCTTGAGGCTATATATGAGATTTATATAGAAAAACGTGGTGTTAAAGCCATTGATATTTCTAAAAAACTCGGAGTCGGTAGGTCTTCTGTTACAGAGGCTCTTAAAACTCTTGCTCAAAAACATCTTGTCAATTACAGCAGATACGGGGTTTTGTCTCTTACTTCTGCTGGTGAAGATGCTGCCAAAAATGTTATAGAAAAACACAAAGTTTTATATAACTTTTTTAAAAATACACTAAATCTTGATGAACATGAAGCTCAAGAAAATGCTTGCAGAGTTGAACATGTTCTTTCTGAAAAGGCTTTTCAATCTTTAATGGATTTTGTAAACAAAAGCTAGAATTTTTTTGAACTAAATGTTAGCTATACAAAACAATGTTTAAAAAACAAAACAAATGAAAGGTTTAAATGAAGGTTTTACGCATAGCCGGAAAATATCTGGATCAACCAAAGTTGGTATCAGATTTTGCTGATAAAGTACCCTTACTATTAACAACGGGCATGGGTTTACATGGAGCAAAAGAGGTTTACCACGCTCCCAAAGAAAAAAGAAAAGATACTTTGATTAAGCTCATGTCCGTCTTATCTTTAACAGCAGTATCATCTTTGCTGTTAAGAAGAAAACCTGATTTTAATAAGGCAAAACAAACAGCTCTAATCGATAATTTTATAAAAACTGCTGATAAAAATGTTGTAGAAAAAATAGGTTCTACTTTAGAAAAAGCTAAAAATAATATTCTATCTTTTAATGAAATAAAGTTATTAGATAAACATTTAAATAAAACAAAAGAAGGTAAGAAATTTTTTAATAAATTAATTCCAGAACCCGAAAATATATCATCAGCAGAAATTTTTAAAGAAATAAAATGGCTTTCCTTAATGGGCTTTTTGCCTGTTGTTGGAGGTGTGACCGGTGGAATAATCGGAGATGTTGCTACTGATAAAAATTGGAAAAGTAAGATTCCTGACAAAGTTAAGGAAGGTGCTTATCAGTTTTTAGCAAACATATTTTTGTGTAATGTTGGAGCAGGGACAGCTCTTGGTATTTTGGAAAAGTTTAATATAAAAAGCAAATCTGCACGTGCGGCAGGGATGACAGCCGGTATAATCACAACAGGTATTGTAGGTGGAAATTTTATTGCTAATTACATCGGTAAAAAATGTATAGATCCTCTTTTCAAAAATTGTTCAGCTTCAGGCAGAAAGCCTGAAGCATTAGATGTAGGATTACACGTTGATGATATTGCTACAGTTGCTGTGTTATCGGGGTTAAAGTGGATAGAACCTGCGTTGCCTATTTTATACTCAATATCAGGATATCGAGCAGGTATTGGTTATAGAAATATTCAAAATGCCAATAAGAATGATTGTAAATAATTTTATTATTTTGATTAAATCTTATATAATGTAGCAGATATTTATAATAGAATATGGGTAAAGAACTAGACTATGAAAAAGATTATATCTGCACAACAAGCAATAAGTTTAATTGAAGAAGGCTCTACTATAATGATAGGGGGCTTTTTAAGCTGTGGTGCACCTGATAAACTTATTGATGAGTTGGCAGAACAAAATATTTCAAAATTGACTGTTATTTCTAATGACACTTCATATCCTGACGTTGATAAGGGGAAATTAATTGTTAACAAACAGGTAAAAAGATTAATTACTTCTCATATAGGTACAAACCCTGAAACAGGCAAACAAATGAATTCAGGAGAGTTAGATGTTGAGCTTGTTCCGATGGGAACGTTAATTGAAAAAATCAGAGCAAAAGGTACAGGTCTTGGTGGTGTTCTTACTCCAACAGGTGTTGGAACAATTATTGAAGATAGTAAAGAAACTGTAGAGATTGGCGGTAAAAAGTTTATTTTTGAAGAGCCTATAGGTGCTGACTATGCTCTTATATACGGAACTAAAGTTGATAAGTACGGTAATGTTGCTTATTACGGTACAACAAGAAATCTAAATACTGTTATGGCAACAGCAGCAGAAACAGTAATTGTACAAGCAGATGAGCTTGTAGATTGTCTTGACCCAAATGATGTTATCATACCTGGGTTGTTCATTGATTATATTGTTGTAAAAGAGAACTCTTAATAAATTGGAGATGTATGTTATATGGTCTTAGCAATGGAAAAAGAATTTAATAAAGAATTATCAAAAGATAAAACAAGAGAAATTATTGCTAAAAGAGCAGCTAAAGAATTTAAAGAAGGCGATGTTGTTACTCTTGGTATTGGCTTGCCTACAGAAGTTGCTAATTATGTTCCTGAGGACATGCATATTATTTTTCAATCAGAAAACGGGCTTTTGGGTGTTGGTAAAAAGCAAAAAGAAGATAATATCGACCCGCGTATTATTAACGCAGGTGGCGGATATGTAGAAGCAAAAAAGGGCGCTTGTTTTTATGATTCTCAAATGGCTTTTACTATGATGCGTGGTGGTCATATAGACGCAACAGTTCTTGGCGCTTTGCAAGTTGACGAAGACGGAAGCATTGCAAGTTGGATGATTCCCGGCAAAATGGTTCCTGGTATGGGTGGTTCCATGGATTTGGTTGTTGGGGCTAAAAAAGTTATTGTTGCTATGGAACATCTTTCAAAAGGTCAGGTTAAAATTGTGAAAAAATGCACTTTGCCTTTAACTGCATACAAGGAAGTTGATACAATTATTACCGAAAGATGTGTATTTGATGTGTCAAAAGACGGTCTTGTTCTTATTGAGATAAACCCAATGTTTAGTATCGATGATATAAAATCATCAGTTGAGGCTGATTTTAAGGTTGCACCAAATCTGAAATATATGGAAGTTTAAAAATGAAAAATATCTTGTGTTATGGTGATAGCAATACTTTTGGATTTAATCCAAAAGATGGTTCAAGATATAAAAAAGATGAACGTTGGACTGGAGTTTTAGCTTCTTTGTTAGGTAGTGAATACAAAGTTATAGAAGCGGGTTTTAATAATCGTACTTTGTATTTTAAAAATGCCTCAGGTCTTATGCAAAGTGGTTGTGCTTATTTTCCAAAGTTTATAGAAAATTATCCTTCTTATGATTGGGTAATTTTTGCTCTTGGTGTAAACGATACTCAATTTTTGTATAATGCAACGGAAGATACTTTTAAATCAGGAATAATTGATTTAGTTAATACTGTTAGAAATTACTGTGATGCAAAAATCTTGATATTAGGGCCTTCTGTTGTAAAAAAAGAGGTTTTAACTACATTTTTTGCTGAGATGTTTGATGAAAAATCTATAGAAACATCTAAAATTATTTCAGATGTTTATAAATCTGTAGCGCAACAAAATAACTGTCATTTTATTGATTTAAATAATATAGCTCAGGCATCAGATGTTGATGGTTTGCACTATAGTGTAGAATCTCACAAAAAAATTGCAAAAGCTGTTTATGATACCTTGTTAGGCTAATTTAATAGAAAAAAGAATTAGTCTTATTGGCGAATGGTTTGTTATTTCTTAAAAAATAAAATTGTCTTATGAATTTTCATAAGATTTTATTTGTTATTTGTTTTTTTATCTTAACTAATACAAATGTGTATGCTAACGAAATAAATATAGCCAATTTTGGACAGTTGATTGACGCAAATGTTCAAAGTGGTGATACTTTAAGCTTTACTAACGATTTAGTCTCTGATGAAACAATAGGCAATCATTTTGAGGGGTTGAATATAACTATTAATGGAAATAGTCACTATTTGAACGGAGGAAATTCCTTCGGTGGCTTCGTTGTTAGTCAGAACAGTGATTTTAATAATGTTGCAATAGTTCAATGTAAAGGACAAGCCTATCAATCATCTGTATATGCTGGTGCTATTTTTAATAACGGCAGTCATACTGTTATAAATAATGCTGCTTTTAGTCAAAATTTTGTAGATGCTGCAAGCTATTATTTTGGTGTAGCTGGTGCAGTTTATAACATAAATGGCGGGACAATAGATATAAATAATTCTTTGTTTTTAAATAATAGTACAAATGCTGCATCTTCTTTTGGTGGGGCAATTGCCAATGGCTATCACGACAGCCCGTATGTCGCAAGAATGAATATAAATAATACAGTATTTAACGGAAACCATTCTGAGGGTTCTGTAGTTCCTTATGGTGGAGCTATTTATAACCGTGGAGAAATAAATATAAACAGTTCTCTTTTTGAAAATAATTATGCTCAAGGTGGGGATAATATTTTTGTCTATGGCGGAAGTTTGTATAATATCGGGACAATGTCAATTGAAAACACAACGTTTAAAGGTAATTACGGACAAGCTGAGAATAATTCTGTAATTCTTGGCGGGGCAATATACAACAATGCTAAATTGTCTATTAATAATTCTGTTTTTCAAGGTAATTTTGCAAAATCTAATTATTATGCTGACGGTGCTGCAATATATAATGATATTGACGGCAATGCAACTATTTCAAACTCTTTATTTGATGATAATTCTGTTAAATCATCTGCTCAATTTGGAGAATGTGGCGCTGTTTATAATAGCGGAAAGATAACTGTTATTGATTCTACTTTTAAAAATAATACTGACAAGAACGGGGATTTGAATGATATTTACAATACGTCCACTGGTGTTGTAGAGTTCACAGGTTCAGGAACAACAAATATTCTAAGCGGCATAAATGGTAGTGGCCTTGTTGAAAAAAACGGATCAGGTATTTTAAATCTTGGTGGTGAGAACAACAAATATACTGGAGATTTTGATTTTAATGAAGGAACTGTCCATTTATTGGCTAATAGCAGTTATTTTAGGGCTGTGAATTCTAATTTTGCAAATAATGTAAATTTTAATATGCAAAATGGTCAAATAGATAATGTTGATTTTGGAAATTTGAATTTAAACGGAACTACAAATGTTTTTGCTGATGTAAATTTTAATACCAAAACAATGGATACAATTGCGGCTAAATCACTTGGCGGTGGTGGCTTTTTGCAAGTAAAAAATTTGGCGTTGGAAGGGGTTCCTGATGGAGATTTTATTTCAATACCATTTGCAGATACAGTTTTAAAAGATTCTGTAAAGTACACATCTACAACTTTGCATACACCTATTTATGATTATCTGACGACTTATGATTCGACTGACGGTAATTTTGATTTTACACGTTTAGGGTTTAATTCTGCAATTCTTGTTTCACCAGTGGCTGCTCAATTAGCTGGGTATTTAACCCAAATTGATACGTTTAGAAATGTTTTTGCAAATTTAGATATGGTTATGATTATGCCCCCTGATGTAAAAGCAAAATATTCCTTGCTTAATAAGAGTGCTTTTAGTGATGAAAGACTTGTCTATGCTCCGCTATTAATGCCTGAAAATAAAAAAGGCATTTGGTTTAAACCGTATTCTTCTTTTGAAAATGTGTCTTTAAAAAATGGTCCCAGAGTCTCTAACGTAAGTTATGGCAGTTTAGTCGGAGTAGAAAGTGAATTAAAAAAAGTTCGTAACGGTTGGTATTCTTTATATGGTGCTTATTTATCTTATAACGGATCGCATCAGGCATATCAGGGTAACAGTATTTATAATAATGGTGGTATGGTTGGGTTAGATGCAGTATTCTATAAAGGTAAATTCTTTTCTGCTTGGACTGCTAATGTTGGGGCTAATAGTTCTGAAGCTGGTACTAATGAGGGAATAGATAATTTTGCGATGCTAAATACAGGCATTGCGCAAATGAGTGGTTTTAATTTTGAAACTTTTCGAAGAAAGATAATTATACAACCAAGTGTGCTGACTTCGTACTCTTTTATCAATACATTTAACTATAAAACAGCGTCAGGCGTTAATATTAATACAACACCTTTACAAGCTTTGCAGGTTGAACCTAGGGTTAAGTTAATAGGCAATTTTAAGAACTATTTGCAGCCTTATTTAGCTGTTTCTATGGTATGGAATATCATTGACCATGCAAAGTTTCAGGCAAATGATGTTTATTTACCTAATTTGGCAATAAAACCGTTTGTTCAATACGGAGCAGGTGTACAAAAACGTTTTGGTGAAAGGATAACAGGATTTTTTGAGACTATGTTAAGGAACGGAGGAAGAAACGGCATTGTTCTTCAATTTGGTTTGCGATTTAGCATCTAGAATTTAACCGCTTTTAACAAGTTTGTAAAAATATCTGATATTATACACTTCACAACGTGTTATAAATGTAGTAAAATATAAATAGAGAAAGTTGTTCATTAAAGGGGCGAGTGTGTTAGTAAATGTTTTTACAAATTCTTTTTCTACTCCGTTAAGAGAAAGACAAAAGCAAAAAGAAGATTTGATTCAAAAGAATTACAATCATATCTATGCGCACGAGCTTGCTCATAAAATGGCGGGCGGATCTTTCGCAGGTGCTATCAGTATTGAAAAAAATTCTGAAGGGATTCCTGTTTCAGGACACGTTCCTATAAAAATGCCTGTTTTAGACAAGCTAAATCCTCAAAAAACTATCGAACACGCTAATACTGTTATAAGAGCTGCATTGGCTCCAGCGGACCCTTCTGCTCAAGATTACAAGGTTGCTGCTGAAGCTTCTTCTATAAAATCTAAAGCTGAAAATCTAAAGCAAGGCAGTAAATTAAACGTCATTGCATAGCGTATTTTTTTGTTAAATTCACTTAATGCAGTTTGTTGAGTAAATATTCCGTTTTATAGTATAATCTTTGTGTGATGTTAGTGGAGTATTCGTCTTGTTCACTTCTGTTAATGTTGGTTATGCAAAGATTTTTATGTTTTTGGTTATAACATTGGTTTTTTTTAGCTGTTGTTTTTTATATGTTGTAAAACCAAAAATGCACAAGCCGTTTCAGCTTAACATTATTGAATATATGATGGTTTTTAATGCGGACAAGACTAAAGATTAGAGCAAAGGGCTATTTTAATGAAAAAGTTTTTATCGTTAATAATTTGTATAATTTATTTTTTATCGACAAATGCTTGCTTTGCTTTTGAGGAATTGTATTATTTGAAAAATGCAGATAAAAATGCAATATCCTCTCAAGTAGAAAATATCTTAACAGAGGAAAATTTTGAAATAGCAAAGAAAAATCCAATACAGGCAATTTCCAAAAAAAATAAAGACAACTTTGCTTATATAGTTTTTCAGCAAAGTGGTCAAAACCTTTTTTATTATTACGAATCCAATGATAAAAATAAAAAACTGAATAAGACTATTTTAAAATCTTTTAAAAAAAATAATATAGAATATGAACAATCAAAAGATTCTATGCTTTTGGCTAATTTTGGTGATATTGTTTATCGCTCTATTACCGGTCAAAAAAAGGTTTACAATTTTGAAGAACCAAAACAACAGCCGGCTGTTAATAAGGTTGCAGAAAAACCTCAAAGCCCTACAACGTTAAAAGGCTTTGTTGGAAAAATCGGCAGAGGGGAAAAGCTTGATGTTTATCTGCAAAACTCTATAAACACTGCTACAGCACAGAAGGGCGATATTGTAACAGCAGTTTTAAAGCAAGATTGGATGTATAAAGATTTTGTTGTTGCTCCACAAGGAAGTCTTTTATATGGGACTTTATCAAAAGCTAATCCTGCAAAGATGGGCTCTCGTAATGGTTCTGTTGAGTTTCAATTTAATAAAATAGTTACCCCACAAGGCAAAACTCTTTTACTCTCTACGGAAAAAATAGCTTTTAATGTTACAAATGACGGAAAGTTTAAAAGCGTTATAATAAACACTGTTGGAATGGCAGCGGTAGGTGCTGTAATTGGTTTACTTTTTGCTGTTGCTTTCGGGGATTCTTCAAATATTGCACAGGGTGCTATAATAGGAGCAAGCGTTGGTGGCGGTACAGGGCTTGTATCTTCTACGGTCGCCAAAGGTGTTGATGCTGAGATTCCTGCCTTTACTGATGTGGAAGCAGTTTTAGACAAACCCGTTAACGTTATATTAAATTACTAAAGGAAATGAATGAATAAAAGATTAATAATATCAGGAATATTGATACTTGCTTGTTCGATTGTTTTAAAACTTTTATTTGTCGCATTTAAAAATATAGAAATTGACGATTTTCATCCTGCTTCAGTTATTTTTGTTGTGGATTCTTCTGCTTCTAATCAAGCTAAATTGGCTCAGGAGATTGAATATCTTAAATCAATATGCAATATCTTGGATCCTGAGGATAGTATAAAAATTTTAAAGGTTTCAGAGTCTTCGTATTTGATATATGAGGGTGTTCCAACAGATAATTCCTCTATTAATAAAACTCTTGCTGAGTTTACAAAATACGACAGTTCAGAGTACGGTACCGCATACGGGGAGGCAATAAAAAAAGCTTTTGAACACGCATTGAATATGAAAAAAGAGGGATATGTGCCTTCTATAGTTGTTATCGGTGATTTGGAAAACGAAGGTGATGCGGCAAAACAGATTGATTGGGAAACACTGCCGACAAATGTTGAAAATATAAAAAAATATATCCCTGAAATTTCGATGATGTTTGTATATGCGCATCCTGAAAAATTGGATTTTGTTAAAACAAAGTTGACACCTGTGCTTGGTGAAAAAAAGTTGATAATTGCAAATGAGCAGACTGTTGCAAAATCTCAAAGAAAATTGTTAGAAGCTATTGGAAGATAGGAGTTTTTTATGTCATTTAGCATAATTACCAAAAATGGAGAAAAAACTTTTGAGGATAAAAAGATTATAAATATATCATCAAAAGAAGGTTTTGATGTTCAATTGGATTTGGGTTTTGATTATATGCTAAGTGTTCAGTATGATGAAGAATTCCAAAAGTGTAAGATATTAAACCAATTTGGGGGCGACAAATTTCTTTTTAAAGGTCAACCTTTGCCACAAACTCTAGAGGTTGAAAAGATGTGCAAAATTATGTTGAAAGATTCTGATGAATTTATATCAGTCAGAGTTAATGCCGAAAAAAAACCTTCAAAAGTTGTTTTGGAAAATATTTCAGAGCAGGACATAAAAAATCTTTATGGGACACAGGTTAATGCTGCAGCAAAGTTAATGATAGAAAAAAGAAAATCAGAAATTGAAGAAGCCAGAGTTGCAATAATAAAGCAAATTTCTTATTCAATAAACGATTTAAAACACAAAATCTCTATGAACTCTAAGGCTGGTATCGTTTTGCATATAGGGCTTTTTCTTGCTTCTATGATACTTGCATTTGGGGTATCTAATTATCTTACAGGATTACCTTTAAAAGAATCAGGCTCTATTATACAACTGCCTGTGAATATAAAGCTTTTGTTTGTTTATTCTTTGATAGTTTATGGTATTGGGATTGTATTAAAACAGGGAATGTATCTGTTTTTGCAAAACAAACTGGGTAACAGCTCTGCTGATTCTAACATTGCTGAAAAATTGTTTATTACAATATCTTCTTTATTTTATGCCGGGGGTTACTTTATAAACGTTCTTTACTATTTTGCTCCCGGTACAATGCCATTTTTTGCGGTGTTTATGTCTTTTTTCTTTACTTCTGCTTGTGTTATTTTGGCACTTGCTTGTGGGTATTTTAAAAGTAATAACGTTTCTCTTTCTAAAGAGCTTAGCCAATATGAGTATAGAGAAGATTTTGAACAAGTTATAAAAGAATATCAGTTGTGGATAGAAAGATACATAAATAATTTGACAAAAGGAAAAATATCGCAAATAAAAGATAAGTTATTCAATTTGCAGATAAAATCAGTTGGAGAAACTATCTTGGGTATTTTGACTGCTCCATTTTTGGCTTATGGGGTTTCAAATACTCTTGCAATGTGCTTCCCTGACGCAGCCGGCTGGATAAGGATTTCAGGTTTAAGATTTAGTCCCGTTTTTCTTGTTTTGGCTTCATTTATGATTGTTTTTGCGTTTTTTGCTTTCGTCAATGCTTTTTGGACTAATAAAAAGATTCAAGCTTCTAATGTTTTAAAGAATGATGGCTTTAGCAACTATCTTCAACACGGGGTTGAAATATACGGGCTTCAAGGTGTTAAAAAACTTGATGTTGATATGCGTCGTTCTTTTATTATTGGTTTGTGTATTATATTTATTGAATTTTCGATGAATATATCTTATTTTATGCAAGAAATAGGCGGTGATTTAAACGGTATTTTATTAAGTTCCGTTGCCGCTCTTGTGCCTACTGCTCTTTTGATTGCAGAAACTTATATGTTAAGCCAGACTAAGTTTGAAATATTTGCCTGTGACGGTTTGTTATCAAAATTTGATAGAGAGTAGGTAGGTTGTTTTGTACAGATTATTTTTCACAATTGTTGCTGTTATATTGGCTTTAGCTACTTTGGGTGTTTGTGTTTTTAACCCTAAAATGCACGGACGAACATTTGTGTATGATTCAAACTATCAAGTATCAGTGTCTGATGTAAAAACCGTTGATACAAAAAATATTCCTGTAAAACTCAATAATACAAAATCAACTAAACAAGTCAAAAAGCAGGATATGAAGTTGGTTGACACAAATAATTTTAAAACTGCCGATGTCTCTATAAAACAAGTACCAATAAAAGCTGTTGATAAAGGAGTTAACCTAACAAATACTAAGGTAAAAACAGTTACTCAAAACGTACAAAAAACTCAGCCTAAAGTTGTTCAACAACAAAAACAGGTACAAGAGCAAGAAGCAGAAGTTGTTTTATGGAACAAATGGCGTTCTAATTTGCAAAACCAAATAATGAAGGATGTTAAATTGCCTGATGTCCCGTATGGTACAATTTTTAGGTTTGCTTTTGAAGTAGATAAGTACGGTAAGGTGACAAACTTACAAACTTGGTCAGATCAGCCACAGTATACGCCTTATGCCATACAGTATATTGCCCCTGTAATAAAAAGTTATCAGGGACGAGATATTTTAGTGTTCCCAAACGGCTCAAACAGAATAACAACAAATGTTTCCGGGGCGTGGAAAATTGCTGACTCTACAAAATACAGTAGCCCTGAAGATTATAAAGATATAGAAAAAATAAGGAATTAAATATGTACAGATGTACGGATTGTTCTCAAGTGTATAAAGAAAAACCAGAGTATTGTGATTGCGGAAATAATGTTTTTGAAGAAATTCCAGATATTGAGGAGTTAAGCAATTTTCAGTTTGATTTTGAACAGAATTTAAACTATCAAGATGAAGATAAATTTGAACCTGATAGCGAAAAAGTAATTGCTAACAAAAACAATGATTTACCTTCTGTGCTTATATTTGTTTTCTGCATTATACTTTCAATATGCTTTTTTATTTTTATTGGAAAAGATGATAAACAGGATAATAAATCTAACGTCGATAATAAAAATCAACAAGTATCAGTTAGTAAAAAAACTGTAGATATTCCGCAAATAGACGAAATATGGAAGGAAAATCCTAATAAAACGACTTCTGAAAAAGAACTTTCACGTAATGATGTTAATGTTAGTGAAAATACTTCTGAAAAATCTCCTGTTACACAAAATGTGACAGGAGTACAAAAGCAAGATAACAAACCTAAGACGGTAATAGCTAAAAATAATCCGTCTAATAATACAATCAATACAAATGTCTCAAATAAGCCTGTTGTAAAAAAACAAACTGTAAATAAAATTGCCAGTACTGTAACAAAGCCAAAGACTATAGATTATGCAGCGGCAAAAAAAGAGCTTTTAAATTACAAAATTGCGTTAAGAAATAAAATGGCTGCTAATGTTAATTTTGCTTCAATTGTTGGAGATGGAAACTGTGTTGTTACATTCAAAATAGACAATAGCGGCAAACTGATTGATCGTAAATTTACCAAGTTATCTCAAAACGACAGTGTAAACGATGCTGTTTATGCTGCAGTAATGCAGACACCCGCATACAACCCTCCGCCTGTTGCTTATAAAGGTGAAACGTTGTCTTTTTCTTTTAAAATGTATGGCGGTAATTTTGAGATTGATTTACGTTAATCGTTTATGAACTCGTATTTTTGCGATTTATCATCTGTAGAACTTTGGGGCGCTGCTTGTTGGGTTACAGATTCAATTAGGTTTGAGCTAAAATCCATCGGTGTTTGAGGGGTGTAGAATTTTCCACCTGTAACGTTTGCAAGACACTTCAATTCTGTAGAGTAAGAAGAGACAAGAACAACATCTACGATGATATCTTTTCTTTCAGAGGCTAGTTTTGCTACGTATGCACAAGGGTCGCCTCCACAATTTTCTCCACCGTCAGTTATTAAAATTATTTTTTTAGGATATGTTGTTGAAAGACCGGAAAAATCAAATTCAACAGCTTGTTTTAAAGCAAGTGTTAATGGGGTCGATCCTCCTATATTAACGGAGTTCATTCCGCTTAAAACTTTTAGTGCGTTATTTTGTTTAACAGGAATTATTTGTGATGTCGCTGAACATCCTCCTGAAACATTTCCAAGATAAGAGTCTTGAGATGCTGTTACTTTATATTTTCCGCTTTTTGTTTGTGCTATTTCTTTTACTTTTGCAAGGACTGGGGTGTATGGGTTGTTTCCTGAATTATGACCAAAAACCCTAAACCCTATAGCTGTAGTTGTAGGAAGTTGAGAAACAATCATAGACATTGTTTTTTTAGCTTCGTTTATCCAGTAGTACATACTCCCCGAATAATCCATTACTATGTCGATTGTTCCAATAGGTGTTTTGGTTACTTGTTGTGAATTAACATAATTTTTTGCACTATAGTTATTATAAAAATTTGTTGGGTTATTTAACACACTGCTGTTTTGGCTTTTTCCGTTAGGGGCTGTGACTTTTCCACTTGTGTTTATTTTGTATTTTGCAGCAAAAGCTGATAGAGAAAAACAACTTGTTAAAAGCAGTATGATTAAAAGTTTTTTCATTCTATTCACCCATTACTTTAACTATAACACGTTTTCTTCTTTGTCCGTCAAATTCTGCATAGTATATCTGTTGCCAAGGGCCAAAATCAAGACGACCGTTTGTTATAGGTACTATAACTTCGTGTCCGATAACAAGACTTTTTAAGTGGCTGTCACCGTTTGTTTCACCTGTTCTATGGTGGTTGTAGTTTATATCAAAAGGCGCAATTTCTTCTAGCCATTTGTCTATATCTGCAATAAGCCCGTTTTCTGCATCATTGACATAGATACCTGCTGTAATATGCATTGCAGATACAAGAACCATACCTTCTTTAATACCACTTTTTTGAACAATTTCTTCTACTTCATCGGTTATGTTTATGTATTCTCTGTGGTTTTGTGTGTTGAACCATAAGTATTCAGTTGCAAATTTCATAAATAAACTCCTTTAATTTTGCTTAAATTTTTTATGTAGTTCGTCTAAAAAAAGTTTTGATGGCTTTGAAAATACCTGATCTTTTTTCCAAGCAATATTAATTTCTACTTCCAGTTTAGGACATAATGGCCTAAAACAAAGAGGGCTGTCAACTGTATCTTTTATTAGTCTGTCTAATCCCAGTGTGTAGCCTATTTTGCTTTCTGTCATAATTGCTGCATTATAGATAAGGTTGTAGGTGCCTGCTATATTTAGTTTTTCAAAATCTTCGCCAAACCAATTTAAAATTGGGTTGTTAGTGAAAGATTTTTTTATAGCTTGTCTTGATATTAATAACGGCAAATTTATTAAATCGTTCACTTTTATGCTTTTCTTTTTGGCAAGAGGATCATCTTCTCTCAGTAAAATTCCCCAAACGTCTTTTTCACCAAGGTTTACATAGCCGTATTTTTGAGACTGTTGTTCTACATCAAAAGGTTGTATGAATATGCAGAAGTCTAGCAAACCTTTATCAAGCTTTTCGGATAAATCTTCGCTATCGCCTGAAACTATGTGGAACTTGATTTGAGGGTATTCTTTGTTAAGGTTGCTCATAATATCTGCAATTAGTTTTATGGATTTTGTTTCTCCAGCACCGATAAAGATATCTCCTGATACGGTATCTTTTATTGATGAAAATTCATTCTCTGTTTTTTCAACTAGTTCTATTATTTCTTCGGCTCGTTTTCTTAAAATCATTCCCTCAGGGGTTAAAGAAACACTGTGATTCCCTCTAATAAAAAGCTTTTGACCTAATTCTTTTTCTAAATCTTGCAGTTGTCTGGAAAGAGTTGGTTGTGTAAGGTGCATAGAGTTTGCAGCTTTAGTTATATTACCGATTTGTGCAACTGTTAAAAAGTATTTTAAAACCCTGATTTCCATAGTTTTATTATATTTTGTGTCTGCAATGCTTGTCAAGCATTGCAGACGATGTAATATAAGTATTTGCTATTTTGAAAAACGGGGTAAATAATAAATTTATACATAAGGAGATAATGCTTATGAATAACAAAGAATTTCTCGAGTATATGTCTAAAGAGTCTTATATTGCAGAAGGTTCTGACGTGTTAAATAAATTTTTTGAGCTGAGTGAATCAGCAAGAAAAATCACAATGGAACTAAATACCAAATACCATACGCAAGAAGAAATAAGAGATTTGTTTTCTCAACTAACCGATAAAAAAGTTGATGAAACATTCAGGATGTTCCCACCTTTTTATACAGAGTGCGGAATCAATATAAGTGTCGGTAAAAATGTTTTTATAAATGCTTGTTGTAAATTTCAAGATCAGGCAGGAATTGAAATTGGTGATAATGTTTTAATTGGACACGGCGTAATTATTGCAACATTAAACCACGATGTAGCCCCAAAAAAACGCGTATCAATGATTGCTCAAAAGGTAAAAATCGGTTCTGATGTATGGATAGGCTCAGGTTCGATAATTCTTCCCGGTGTTACTATTGGTAGAGGGTCAATTATTGGTGCAGGCTCTGTTGTGACAAAAGATGTTCCCGATAACGTCATTGTGGCAGGGAATCCTGCCAAGGTTATAAAAGCTGTTGAAGTAAAATAAGGAGATTTTATATGTTGTATGATACTCACTATCAAGAAGGTAAAAAAGTTACATTTAAAAAATTCAATTTAAATATTGCTGGACTTTTATTTTTGCCAAAAGATTTTGACGAAAGCAAAAAGTATTCGGCTGTGGTTGTTACGCATCCAGGGGGCGGCGTTAAAGAACAATGTTCTTCCTTATATGCGTGGAATCTGTCACAAAATGGTTTTGTTGCTTTAGCTTTTGATGCCAGCCATCAAGGTGAAAGTGAAGGTTTGCCAAGATACTTGGAAGACCCGACATCACGTGTTGAAGATATTCGTTCGGCTGTTGATTTTCTTACAACTTTATCTTATGTAGATGAAGAAAAAATAGGCGCTATGGGTGTTTGTGCCGGTGGTGGTTATACTATGAACGCTATTCAAACAGATGCTCGTATAAAAGCTGCAGCAGGCATAAGTACTTGGGATGTTGGTGATAGTGCAAAAAACGGATTCCCTGGTGTTAATGAAGAAAATTTTTTGCAAAAACTTTTAAAAGAAGTTGCTGATGCAAGAACACAAGAAGCTAGAGGGGGAGAACCTAAATATTGGAAATACGTTCCTGAAACGGAAGAAGAAATTAAAAATGCTCCGTCAGTGATTTCAAAAGAAGCTAGTGAGTACTATCGCACAGAAAGATGTTTTTATCCTACATCAGTAAACAGGTACCTTGTTTCAAGCAACGATAAATTAGCTGCTTGGGATGCTTTTGCTCATATTGAAACAGTTTCTCCACGACCTATATTGCTAATTGTTGGGTCAAAGGCCGATACTTTATTTTATACACAAGATTGTTATGACAAAGCTCTTGAGCCTAAAGAAATTTTTGTTATACAAGATGCTACCCACGTTGATTTGTATGACAAACCTCAATTTGTTAATCAGGTTGTACAAAAACTTGTACAGTTTTTTACTCAATATATTAAGGAGAATAACGATGTTAAATAAAATTTTTCTTGTACTTTTATCTGCTGTTATTTTTATGGGGGCTAATAATATGGCACAAGCAAAAAATATAAATTCTTGGGACAAAGTTTTTCCTAAATCAGATAAGGTCGATATCCAGAAAGTAAGTTTTAAAAACAGATTTGGCATAACTATTGTTGGTGACTTGTATATTCCTAAAAATATCCAAAAATCTATTAAGTATCCTGCTATAGCTATTTCCGGTCCGTTCGGTGCAGTGAAAGAACAAGCATCAGGGTTATACGCACAAACCCTTGCTGAACGTGGGTTTATAACTTTGGCTTTTGACCCAAGTTACACAGGTGAAAGCTCCGGATTGCCGAGAAATATTGCTTCACCTGATATAAATACCGAGGATTTTTCTGCCGCAGTTGATTTTTTAAGTACTCAAAATAATGTAGATGAATCACAAATAGGTGTATTGGGTATTTGCGGATTTGGCGGCTTTGCATTAAACGCTGCAGCAATTGATACAAGAATAAAAGCTACTGTAACATCTACAATGTACGATATGACCCGTGTTTCTGCTTACGGGTACAATGATTCAATTGATGAGTCTGCTCGTTATCAAATGAAAGAGAAACTCAATCAAGTAAGAACGGTTGATTTTAAGAATAATACTTACACAAAGGCTGATGGTTTACCTGAGACTTTGAAGGGAGACGAGCCTCAATTTGTTAAAGATTATTGGTCATATTATAAAACCAAAAGAGGTTTTCATTCTCGTTCTATTAACTCAAATGGCAATTGGAACTACACATCCAGCTTATCATTGATAAATTCTCCAATATTGGCTTATGCACATGAGATAAAAACACCTGTTTTAATTGTGCATGGCGAAAATGCTCATAGCAGATATTTTTCAGAAACTGCTTATAACAAATTAAAAGGAGATAATAAAGAACTTTTTATAGTAAAAGACGCAAATCACGTGGATCTATACGATAATTTGGGAAAAATTCCTTTTGACAAGATTGAAATATTCTATAAGGAAAATTTGAAATAGATGAAGATTTATAAAATATTAGTATTTTTGTCACTTTTAATTTTTTTCAATTCAACGACAATGGCAAATGATTTTTCGAACAACAATAATGATATGATTGTAAGAATTTCGGAAGTTGAAATTTATCCGCAGTATCTTAATGATTATATTACTTTTGCTAAAGAAGTTGCAGAATCTTCTGTCGCTAAGGAAAAAGGTGTTATTGCTATTTATCCAATGATTCAGATTAAAGATAATAACCAAATTAGGATTTTAGAGATATATAAGAATCAAGAAGCATACAATTTACATATTCAATCTGAGCATTTTGAAAAGTATAAAAAAGGTACTTTTCATATGATAAAGTCACTAGAGTTGATTGATAATTATCAACTAAGCCAAAAGAATTTTAACAAGATTTTTAAAAGGAGATAGCTAAAATGAGATTTTTGACGGTACAAAAAATTTTTATAAGTTCAATAACTATTGTTGCATTTTTCATGTTGGCTTTTAATCCTTGTTTTGCAAAATCTGATAGTACGAAAGGAACAAGTATGAAAAAAATTACACAAACAGCAGGCAGAGCTCAGTTAGGCTCTTTTTCTCCTGAATTTGCTCATTTTAATGATGATGTATTGTTTGGTGAAAATTGGAATAATCAGGATATTGATTTGAAAACAAGAAGTATTATAACTGTTGTTTCTCTTATATCTATGGGGATAACAGATAATTCTCTTGTGTATCATTTGCAAAATGCAAAAAATAATGGTGTAACAAAGTCAGAAATTGCTGCGATAATAACACATAACGCTTTTTATGCGGGATGGCCGAAAGCTTGGGCTGCATTCAATTTAGCTAAAACTGTTTGGGCTGATGATTCTGTATCAGCTTCTCCAAAAGATCAATATGCCAAAACTATAATGTTCCCTATTGGTGAGCCAAATAATGCGTATGCAAAATATTTTATAGGGCAAAGTTATTTAGCACCTGTTTCTACTGAACAAGTGAAAATATATAACGTAACTTTTGAGCCAAAATGCAGAAACAACTGGCATGTTCACAAAGCAAAATCAGGCGGTGGACAAATGCTCATTGGTGTAGGCGGTAGAGGATATTATCAGGAATGGGGTAAAGAACCTGTTGAAATTAAAGAGGGTACAGTGATTAATATACCTGCTAATGTAAAACACTGGCATGGTGCTGCTCCTGACTCTTGGTTTTCGCATTTGGCGATTGAAATCGATGGAGAAGAAACTTCCAATGAATGGCTTGAGCCTGTTAATGATAAACAGTATAACACCTTAAAATAAAAAGCTGAGAGAAGACAGAAAAAAAGACTCCGCCTGGAGTCTTTTAAATGGTGGGCGATACTGGACTCGAAGCAGCGACCCCCACAATGTCAATGAGATGCGCTACCAACTGCGCCAACCGCCCATTTATTTGTTATCATA
>CALVEI010000020.1 GCA_944326515.1 Candidatus Gastranaerophilales bacterium
ATTTCAAGATCTTCTTGTATTTCTGCTTCTGATTGACCTTCTGCTTCTGTTCTTATTATTACACCAAGACCTACCGGTTTAAGAAGGCTTACAATAGATTTTAATCTTGCCCTTTCTTTTGAGGACATTATTTTTTTACTTACACTTATTCCTGATTCTTGAGGCATTAAAACGCAGAATCTTCCTGGCAAGCTAATTGATGTTGTAACTCTTGGGCCTTTGTGTCCTGTAGGTTCTTTAACAACTTGTACAACCAGTTTTTGTTTTGGCGACAATTTATCTTGTAAACCGCCTTTACCAATTACATCTGCAGCATGTAAAAAGCCCATTTTATCAGAGCCAACATTTACAAAAGCTGCTTCAATACTTGGTAAAATATTTTCAACTTTACTTAGGTAAACATCACCAAGAAGTATTTCACCTCTATGTATAAAAAATTCGGTTATTTTGTTATCTTCAAATACAGCCGCGATATTATCACGTTCTGCAATAACAATTGATTTAGCCATAATTAAATTCCTTTTAAACTTGTATAAACCCTTATAAAACTACCTTTGCTACATAATGACAAAATCTTTGTCATATAAAGCAATTCTGGTAATATTAAACTTTTCTTCGGGATAGAAAATTCTCATCAAATCATCAGCACGTAGTGCAGGAATATCCTGATTTTGTCCTGTTTTAAGAGTTACGTATAATCTACTGTTTTTAAACTCAACATCTCGTACTAATTGTTTAATGTTTATTAATTTATCTATACCTTTTTTAGTCTTCTTCTTTAAGAATATTTCATCTTCTGAAGTAAGCTTATCTTTAATATACTCTAAAAGTTCGGTTTTGAAAATACCCTCATCCAGTGCAGCTATTTCATACTTCGCCCATTGTGTAGTGATATCAAGTGATATAGCGTTTTTAGGTATTTCATAAATATTAATAATCTGTGCATTTTTATCAAATGCTCTATTTAATTTTTCTTTGATGAATTCAATATCATTATTGCCGTATAATTCAAAGTCTATAAATTCAGTTTCACTTTCTATAAAAATTGGCAATGCTGCGCCAAGTGAAATTTTTGGGATAGGGTTAAATCCTTCTGTAAAGACAACCGGTAAACCTGACCTAAATAGACCTTTAACAAGTGTGTTTTGCCAATCAAGGTGTGATAAAAACTTTAAGTATCCTTTTTTTGTTACTTTTGTTCGGTATTTTTTTATCTCTTTATTAGAATAATCTTCTTGTTGCTCTAATTTTGGTGTATATGGTTTGTCTAAGTGTTTAGACACTTTGTATTCTTGACATATACCACAATTAGAACATTTAGATTCACAAGGTACACTTGATTTGCTTTCGAAGGCTTTTTTATATTCTTCAATAAACCAATCTTTTTTTATACCAACGTTTATAAAGTCCCAAGGTAATTTTTCATCTGTACTATAAACTTTTTGAGCTAGCGTACCAATGTCTAGGCCGCAATCTTTTGCTATGTTATACCATTGGTCTTTATCAAAGTTTTCATCCCAAGCATCAAGATAGCAACCGTTTTCATACAATTTTTCAATGTATTGGCAAATTGTTGAATCACCTCTTGTTAGTACGGCTTCTATTTCTGATATATATTTTTCGTGAATTTTGATTCTAACACCTTTAAGAGATTTTGATTTTTCTCTTATGTATGCAATTTTTTGAGTAATTGTTTCTAAAGAGTCTTGCCCTACCCATTGAAATGGTGTAAAAGGTTTTGGAACAAAGATAGATAGTGTGCAATTAAGTTTTAAATCTTGTTTTAAATCCAACTCTTTTTTTATCTGTTTAGCTCTGTATTTAATTCCACCAAGCAGTTCAATCATTTCATCTATATCTTCGTAAGTTTCTGTCGGAAGACCTAAGATAAAGTAGTATTTAATGCTGTCATAACCGTTTTTATAGCAATCTAGTGTTGTGTTAACAATTTGTTCTCTTGAGATATTCTTATTTATGACATCTCTGAGTCTTTGTGAACCTGCTTCAGGGGCGAGGGTTATAGTAGTTTTTCTGACATCTTTTACAAGGTTTGATAGTCTTATGTTGAACCTGTCTATTCTTTGGCTTGGGAGCGACGCTGAAACCTTTTTATTGCTAAAATAGCAAGTCAGTTCTTCTAGTACTGGTTCGATATTTGTATAGTCATTAGAGGATAAAGAAAGCATTGAGAATTCGTCATAACCTGTATTTTTAACGATTTCTTTTGTTATGTTTATTATGTCTTCTGCTTTTCTTTCTCTAATAGGCAAATTTACGTGTCCAGGTTGACAGAATCTGCACATTCTTCCACATCCTCTGCGAATTTCCATAACAGCTCTGTCATGAATAGATGTTGAAAAAGGTACAGGGTGTTTTCTTGGTACTGAATCAGGAGAAAAGTTGTATATTCTTTTGTTTATCTTTTGTCCATTGTGTAAAGCAGGTACATAAAGACCATCAATTTTTGAAAGTTCTTTTATTATTTCTGTACGATTTTTTCCGGATTTTTTAGCTGTTCTATATATATCAACTACTTCTTTTAAAATGTCTTCTCCGTCACCTATCAAAAAACCGTCTATAAAATCTTTTATAGGTTCTGGGTTAAACGTACAAGGTCCACCAGCAAGTACTATTGGATGTTTTTCGTCTCTTTGTGATGAACGAATTGGTACATCAGACATTTTTAACATTGCAAGTACAGTTGGGTAAGCAAGTTCATACTGCAAAGAAAATCCAAGTAAATCAAAATCACCCAAGCAAACTTTTGATTCTACACCATAAAGAAATAAGCCTTGTTTTTCTATTTCATTTTTGCAATCTGTGTCAGGGGCGTAAGCTCTGTCACACATGCAGCCATCTATAGAATTAAGTGTTTCGTAGATTATTCTATGGCCTAGGTTGCTTGCCCCAACTTCATATTTATCAGGGAAAGCTATTGCAAATCTTACATCTGCTGTTTCAAAATCTTTGTTATATGAATAAAGTTCATTACCTGCATATTGATAAGGCTTATTTACACTGTATAGAAGTTTATCAAGCGCTTTGTTATCTAATTTTCTCATTATATTATACTTTTCGGCAAAAATTTGTCTATTTCTATGATTGTTCCGCTTAACTCATTATTTCTAAACATTAAAAGAAAATCAAGAAGTTTGTCACTAGACACATTGTAGCTGTATAAAGAAGGAGTCCCGTTTTTGTTCCTCATTACTTTAACTATGTAATGGCATTCCTTTGCATAGTCTAGCAAATGGTCTTCTTTAAATGGATAGCCGTTAGCATCTTTGTCCATTCTCACATAGCTAAATCCAGCAAACGTTTTTACTTTTTCATTTGTATTTGCGGGCTTGTTTTTAATATGTTTGCTAAAAATATTTATAACTTTTTTATTAATTTCATCAGACATATAACAATTAAATCTTATTTTAGACAAACAGTCCAGTTGTTAAATTTTTGTAAAAAATAAAGGCAGAACTTGAAAACTTACAAGTCTGCCTTTATCCATATTTTGTTCTTTTCTAAGCTGCTTGTGCTGGAGCTGCTGTTTTTTCAGCAGGTGCATCCATAACCGTTGCTAATTTAGCTAGACCTTCTGCAGCTACTTTTTGTACATTTTCATCTGCGTCTTGTTGAGACAATTCAAAGATTTCTTTCATTACCGGTTTGTATTCAGGTCTTGCGTTGTAAGCAAGTGCTGCCAAACCGCTAGCTCTTAACATTGGGTTAGGGTTATCTTTGATTGTTGTAACAATTTGTTCCATACCTGGCAAATCTTTGATATCAGGTGTCATATTGTTTGTTTTCTTGAACTCGTCAATCAATGAATTTTGCAAGATAGCTGTTGTGAACAATGCATATTGCTTATTTCTTTCAGCCATTTCTAATGGAGTGATTTTGTTAGCTTCTGCCATATCAGCGTCTGAAAGTTGTTTACCTTCTAATACTTGTTGTCTTAGTTCTTTTTGTTTTTCTGTTGGTCCTTCAAGTGCGCTGCTGTCTTTACCGATTACACCTAATAATGATTCCATCAATTCTGTGTCTAATAATTGAGAAGCAACTTCCGGTTTTGTTTGAGCAATATCAGCTACTTCTTCAATTGCTTTACCAGCATCTTCTAAGTTATCTGATTTGATTCTTTGTGTAAAAGAAGGGACATCAATTGTTGCTGCTGGTGCAGTAGGTTGTGGAGCTTCTGGAGCTGTAGTAGCTGTTGGTTGTTCAACAGCAGGAGCCTGAGCTGCAGTTTGTTCAGGTGCTACCACTGATGGAGGCACTTGGTTAATTGTTTGTGTATTTATAACTTGTGGGGCTGGTACTGATACAGGTGCTTGTGGTGTCGCTGGTTGTTGCATTGGAGGCATTATCACTTGAGCTTGTTGTTGAACCGGTGATGGAACAAAAACCTGTGGGCCATATACTGGTTGCTGTGCCTGTGGATATGAGTATACCTGTGATTGTGGGTATGAATATACTTGTTGTGGTTGTTGTGCCCCTGGTGCATTTACTTTAGGGTCAACAATATTAATCTTGATTGCGTTGTACTCTGGTGCAGGAGCCGGAGCCATTGGCTGCTGTGCTGGCATGTACATTGGTTGTTGCGGCATTGCGTAATTAACTGGTAAAGGTGACTGTATCATTTTTTTCCCCTTATTTTTCTTATTTACTATCTAATCAATAGATGTGAAGATTAGAAATTGCTATTTCGTGATATTTTATTAATAATTTGTAACATTTTTTCATAAAAAAGTAACCGCACTTTAACTGGGCGGCTACTTTGTTTTATGCATTATAATCTACTTTTTGTCCGACAGCATCAGTTTGTGGTAATGGTTGTTGAACCATAATTGGTGCTGGTGCAGGAGTACCTACTGTTGCACCTGTTATATCAATTTTAATTGCATTATATTGCGGACCTGGTGCCGGAGCTGGTGTTGGCGCAGGTTGCATTGCCGGTGCATAAGTTGTTGGTTGGTTTATCATTTTTCCTCCGTTAAATAGATGTAGGTTTTGATCACATTAGCTAAATAACCAAATAAAAAAAAATTTGTTAGCTGAATATCTTATAATTAACAAAAGTTAACAAAATGTGATACGCTTTTAACCTAATTCCTTTGCTGCTATAGCTCTAACAATAATTTGAAGATTTGTTGGTGTTACTAAAGCAACTTATTACTACTTTTACAGACATTTTAAAAATCGTAAGTCTGTCATGTCAAGGATATCTCTAAAATTAGATATTTGCAAATAGTTGCATATCAACTATGAGGTTAGTAGTAAAAAATACTTTTTTGTATTATTATTAGTGCAAGAGGTAAATTATGCCGATGAAACATTCAAATTATTCAGTAATTATTGTAGGTAGCGGTATTGCAGGTCTTTATGCCGCAATCAAATTAGCCGAAACAGTAGAGCTACCTGATGGTATTCTTCTTTTGACAAAATCTCAACTGTCTGAGTCTAACTCAAGGTATGCTCAAGGCGGTATTGTTGGAGTTCTACCTGAGAATAAACTGGACTCTGTCAGTCTTCATGTTGCAGACACTATCAAGGCAGGATGCGGTTTGTCAGACTTTAACGTTGTCAAATTTATTTCTGAAAACAGTCAGCATGCTATTAAAGATTTAATGAAATATGGGGTTTCTTTTGACAAAAATGACAGGAATGAGCTTAATTTTACTTTAGAAGGTGCTCATAGCGTCAGAAGAATACTTCATGTCGGTGGTGATGCTACCGGATATGGTATAGAAAAAGCCCTTGTTGAAAAAGTTAAAAATGATCCACATATTTCACAAAATGTTACCATATATGAGCAAACATTAGCGATAGATTTGTTAAAAGATTCTAATAACAATTGTAGAGGTCTTATATCGTTTAACAATGTTACTCAAGAGTATGAAGCTATATACGCGCCAGTGACAGTTCTTGCTACTGGTGGTACTGGTCAGGTGTACAAATATACAACAAACCCTTCTGTAACAACGGGCGATGGCTTGGCTTTAGGTATTAGAGCAGGTGCTGTTACAAAAGATATGGAATTTATACAATTTCACCCGACTGCTTTATCAATTGAAAACAGTGATTCAAGATTCCTTATCTCCGAGTCTGTTCGTGGTGAGGGCGCACGACTTCTTAATCAAAACGGTGAGTATTTTATGAGTGAGCATGCTCAAAAAGATTTAGCCCCTAGAGATGTTGTTGCACGCTGCATTTATTCGCAATTATCCAAAGGTAATAAAGTTTATTTGGATGCTTCTTTTATTGATTCTGACAAGTTTAAAAACAGATTTCCTAACATTTATAAGACATGTCTTGAAAATGGTATTGATATAGCTCATGACAATATACCTGTTGCACCTGCTGCTCACTATTGCATGGGGGGGATTAGAACAGAAATCAACGGAAAAACTTCTATCAATAATTTATATGCAATAGGTGAAGTTGCTTGTACTTCTTTACATGGTGCTAACAGACTTGCTAGCAATTCCTTGTTGGAGTGTGTTGTTTCTGCGTATGAGCTTGTCAATACAGTATCAAAACTGGATTTGAAAAGTTCTAAAATTATTGATGAAACTGTAATAGGTATAATTAAGAAATACACAGAAGCTGATTCTGATAATTTTGATGATGTTGATGTTATAGATTTAAAATCTAAACTTAAGAATATTATGTGGAATAATGTTGGTATAGTCAGATCAGAAGAATCTTTGTTGACTGCACTTTCTGAAATTAACAATATATCTGAAATCTATAATAGTAAGGATAAATGCAATTCAATTGATGAATACGAGCTTAGAAACATGCTTTTAGTTGCTAAATGTATAACAAATGCTGCTCTTAAGAGAAAAGAATCAATTGGTGCACATTTTAGAGCCGATTCTTCTACTGGTACACAAATTCATCAAACAAAAGATCTTAGTAAAGATGAGGACAAGATTGATGATGCAAAAGTTACTGCATAACTTTATTATTGAAGAACACGTTAAAAATTCTTTGAAAGAAGACATTGGGTTTGGTGATATTACAACTGATTTTTTGTATAACGAATCAGATGATTTAACTGCTCAATTAAATACTAGAGAAGATACTGTTGTTTGCGGTATTGATGTATTTAAACTTGTATTTTCAATCCTTTCCGACGAGGTTGAAGTTAAAACTTTTTGTAATGATGGTGATTATGTAAAGGCTGGCACAAAACTTGCTGAGTTAAAAGGCCCAGCAAGAGCTATTTTGATAGGTGAAAGAACGGCTCTTAATTATATGCAGAGGATGTCTGGTATAGCAACACAAACAAGAAAATACCAAGAAGCTATTGCTCCATATCAGGCTTTTGTTACAGACACAAGAAAAAACACACCTGGTTTCAGAATGTTTGAAAAATACTCAGTAATGGTTGGGGGTGCAAAATTACACAGGTTTAACCTTTCTGATTGTGTAATGATAAAAGACAACCATATTAAGCATGCCGGTTCTATCACGGCTGCTGTTAATCTTGTAAAGAAAAATTTGTCACATGCCCATAAAATTGAGGTTGAGTGTGATACTTTTGATCAAGTTAAAGAAGCTTTAAGTTCAGGCTGTGACATAATAATGTTAGACAATATGACTATACCTGACATGAAAAAATGTGTAGAATTTATTGGTAACAAGGTTATTGTTGAAGCTAGTGGAAATGTTAAAATAAATACAATAAATGAAATAGCATCAACAGGTGTGGATGTCATTTCAACTAGTGCAATTGTTGCACAGGCACCTGTGATAGATTTAGGATTGGACATTTTTTAGATGACATTTAAAATCATTGTTTTTGTAAAACAAGTACCTGACACTGATGATATAAAATGGACCGAGCATAATACTATTCAAAGAGAAGGTCTTGATTCTATAATAAACCCCTATGATGTCGCTGCAATTGAGCTTGCTAAGAATGTAAAATTCATATTAAAAGATTGCAAGATTCTGGTTGTATCTATGGGACCCAAACAGGCGGAAAATGTTTTAATAGAAGCATTAGCAATGGGGTGTGATGAGGCTTATTTGCTTTGTGACAAAAAATTTGCTGGTTCTGATACTTTGGCTACAGCTTATGTTTTGTCTCAATTT
The DNA here is from genome assembly GCA_944326515.1 of Candidatus Gastranaerophilales bacterium. Classification (GTDB taxonomy): domain Bacteria; phylum Cyanobacteriota; class Vampirovibrionia; order Gastranaerophilales; family Gastranaerophilaceae; genus Limenecus. Next base: position 8,101 of record CALVEI010000020.1, read on the forward strand.
GTAAAAACACAGTGTAGTGACTTTAATCTGATAGTATGCGGTCAACAAGCTATTGACGGTGATACAGCTCAGACTCCATCAAGTATGGCAGAAAAACTTGGAATACCTCAAGTTTGTAACGTAACCGCTTTAAAAGATATTGATTTAAGCAGTTCTGTATGGATTAGAGATACTAATATATGTACTCAACAAATAAAATTGTCTCATCCTTGTTTGATATCTACATCATTGAAAAATGCAGATATTTTACCTGATATTAATGGGTATATTAAAGCTCAAACTGCTAATGTTGCTACTCTAACAGCAGAAGATTTATCTGTTGATATTGATAAAATTGGCATAAAAGGTTCACCTACTCAAGTAAAAGCTGCTTATAGGCCTGTGATAGAACGCAATACTGTTGTATTTGAATCTAAAGATACTGATACTATTACAGATTTTATTATTAGTGAAATAAATAATTGTAAGGTTTAAAATGACTGAAAAAGTACTTGTTTATCTTGAAATAAACAATAATAAACTGGAAAAAGTTTCAAAGGAAATTGTTTCTCATTCTAAGCATAATTTTCCAGATTTTGAAGTGATTGGCTTATTGCTAACAGATAAAGCAGATGTTTCTTTTTTATCTGAAGATATAAGTAAATTAGGATTAGATAAACTTTTTGTAGCTGCCAATAATGCTTTTGCTGACTTCAATTCAAGTCTATTTGCTAACACTGTAGCTTCTTATATTGGTGAAATTTGTCCTGATGTCCTATTAATGGGTGCGACTAGTGATGGCAGAGAACTTGCCCCTAGACTTGCGTCAAAGTTAAACATAGGGTTAACTGCCGATTGTACTGACCTGAAAATTGATGAAAATAAAACATTACTCGCTACAAGACCCACTTATGGCGGTAAAATGATGGCAACTATTATTTCTAAAACCAAACCATCATTTGCAACTGTTCGCCAAGGAGCATTTAAATTTAAGCCAGTTTCTCTCGTTATGCCTGAGATTATTTATAGAAATGACGATATAAATGGATTAACTTGCTATGTTGATGTAATTTCAACTAATATAAAACCCGAAATCGAAGATTGGACTACTTCTGATATCATTATAGCTGGTGGATTAGGCTTAAAGTCAAAAGAAAATTTTGAGTTAATATACAATCTTTGTGATTTAATCGGTGCAAAACCGGCCGCTTCTCGCGCAGCAGTAGAACTTGGCTGGGCTAACCAAGATATACAAGTTGGACAAACAGGCAGTTCGGTTGCTCCCAAAATGTATATTGCTTTTGGTATTTCCGGGGCACTACAACATATGACAGGCATTAGCAACGCCGATAAAATTATTGCTGTAAATATTGATGAAAATGCGCCGATAATGGCATCAGCTGATATTGCAATACCAGCTGACGCTGTTACAATAATTAAATCTATGATACATAAATTGTCACACTAGGCCTTCTTTTATTGCTTTCACAGCGGCTTGTGTTCTGTCGTCAACAACCAGTTTTTGTATTATGTTGCATACGTGAGCTTTTGCCGTATGCTCGCTGATAGTAAGTGTATCTGCTATTTCTGCGTTGGATTGTCCGTCAACTACAAGTTTGAGTACTTCATATTCTCTTTCTGTAAGGTTAGCATGTTGAGCACGAAAAGCCGCTCTGGAAGTCTGTTTTGGTGGTATAAAACATGATGATTTGTCTCTTATAAGCGGTACAATTTGCGGATCTAGCCATATTGCCCCCTGATTTACTGTTTTTATAACCATAATCAAAATTTCAGTATTGATATCTTTTATAACATAGGCAAAAGCCCCTGTATTAAGCGATTCCATAACCTCTTTTTCATTAATATGAGAGGTTAACATAATGATTTTTTGTGTTGGGTTTACGTCTAGAATCCTTTTGGCAGCTTCTATACCGGAAATATCAGGTAGCCCTATATCCATTAATATTATATCAGGCTTTGTAACTTTAGCCTTTTCTATGGCATCTTTGCCGTTATCTGCTTCTGCTATAACTTTTATGTCACTAGTGTCATTAAAAAGTGATTTTAAACCAACTCTTAAAAGCTTATGGTCTTCGACCATAAGAATTGATATAGATTTCATAACAAATTCCTCTCTCGAATAAATTTCTTTTTAAAATATAATTTAATCTTTTTGAAAGAACATCACCAAAAAAATTTTTTGTGTGACAAATTTTTTAATTTTAAAATTTAAAATCTATTTATTACGAATCGATATGTAACGATAAACAACAAGATGTTTTTATTTTGATTTATCAGTATATAACGTTGCGATACATAATGATAATGTTTTGTAAAAAAATACCATTAAATTAAATTAAAAATTATAATATTATCATGCAGTTTAATGAGCAGGAAGATTTATATTTTAATTTTGCCTTCACTGACGACGGATCTGTAGGACTTTATAACAAAGATGTTGGTGATGTTTATCATTCTGTGTTTGGAGCAAGAGAAGAGGCAGAAGATAAATTTATCTCACCGTTAAATTTTAGAAATAATTTTTTTAAGCAACCAAATATAAATGTTCTTGATATTTGTTTTGGTATTGGCTATAACACCAAAGCTTTATTAAAAAGAATTTTGCAAGAAAAATATCAGGGCAATTTACATGTCGATATTTTAGAGTATGATAAGAACCTTGTAACTATATCTCCTTTTATTGTAGACGGTTATTTTAAAAAATATCCAGAAATTTCATATATTTTAGCAACCAATTTAATTGATTCAATATATGAAAATAAATCTTCCTTATTTTCAATAATAAATAATTACAAAAACTTTAAATATATTGAACCATTTTATAAGTCTTTGATGAAAAAATATCATTATTTGGGGTACAGTTATAACCCTTGTAAGCAAAATAAATCGTTTTTACATAATATATATTATCATTGTATTTCGCAACGCAATAAAAAACTATCTAAAGGCCTTAAAATTAAGAATTTTTCATTAAACACTTATTTTGATGATGCAAGGAACTCAATCAAACAGCTAAATAAGCTATACGGTATTATATTTTTAGACGCTTTTACTCCCTCAAAGTTGCCAACTTTATGGACATTAGAGTTTTTTAATGAATTATATAGACTTATTTCTGATAATGGTGTGCTTGTTACTTATTCGAATTCAGCAGCTGTTAGACACGCTATGTTGGATGCTGGTTTCTTTGTTGGAAAGTTGTTTGACAAAAATAACAGACATTGCGGTACCGTCGCTTCTAAAAATTGCAGCTTAATAAAGCATCCATTAGATGATTATGATTTAGGTCTAATTAATACAAGAGCCGGTATTTACTTTAGAGATAAAAATTTGGATTTAACTGCTGAGGAAATTATTGAAAATTACAATAACGAAAGAAATAACTCTTTACTTGAAAGTTCAAGCCAATATATAAAGAGATATAAAATGGAGAAAGTTTAATGCATAAATACGATATTACAATTTGTGGTGGAGGAACTGCAGGTGTCGCAGCTGGATATATTGCTGCTAAATATGGATTAAAAACTCTTATCGTTGAGAGAAATATACACCTTGGCGGTTCTATTACATCTGCACTTGTTATGCCGGTTATGAAAGCTAACACAAATGATATTAATTGCGAATTTTATAATGATTTTATATCTGAATTAAAAAGGTATAATGGTCAAATTACCTATTGTGACGGTAATAAAGGGTGGTTTAATCCAGAATTATCCAAAATAGCGTTAGAAAGTATGCTAGAAAAAGTCAATTGCGACATATTGTATAACTCTGATGTTATAGATGCATGTATTGAAAATAATAACATTAATTCTATAAAAATAAACTCAAATATGTTATCATTATATATCGAATCGTCTTATTTTGTAGACTCAACAGGGAATGGAAATTTTTCTCAAATTTTAAAAAATAAATTTTTAAAAAATTCTACAAATAGACAACCAATGACTTTGCGTTTTCATGTTTCAAATATAAATTTAGAAGAATTCTCAACCTGGTTATTAAATCTTGATTCAGACAGAGATGTAACTACTGTTTGTAAGATAGATAATCAAATACATTTATCTACAGCTTGTACTTGGGACAGTAATAAACATTGGGCGTTGAGGCCTATATTTGAAGAAGCTGTTAAGAATGGCGATTTAGAAGAGTTTGATACATCGTATTTTCAAATATTCACTGTCCCAGGTATGCCGGGTACAGTGTCTCTTAATTGCCCAAGAATATGTCTGGATGAGGGTTCTGACCCATTAGATCCTTTTGTTCAATCGAAGGCATTGATTATGGGTAGAAAGCAGGTTTGGAGGCTGTTTTGCTTTCTACGCAAATATTTTCCTGGGTTTGAGAACTCGTTTATTTCAAACATCGCTGATATGATTGGAATTAGAGAGTCTCGTAGGGTTGAATGTGAGAAAATATATACTAAAGAAGATATTTTAAGTGGCAAAACCTATGATAACCCTGTGTTACACGCTGATTACCCTATAGATATACATTCTTATAAAAAAGATTCATCGGTACTACAAAGTACAAGAGTTGACTATGAACTTCCTATTGAATGTTTAAAATCAAAGGATTACAACAATTTGTATGTTGCTGGTAGGTTATTGTCTGCTGATTTTGAAGCACAGGCTGCATTAAGAATACAATCATCTTGTTTTTCTATGGGTGAGGCTGTAGCCAAAGACATCGTTCTAAAATTAGGACATAGTGGTACATAGACATTTTTGTGATAAATTGTTGTTATGTTTACTGGAATTATCGAAGAAATTGGTACAATACTTGAAATAAAAAGAGATTCAGGTTCTGCTTATATAAAGGTTGAAGCTGGCATTGTGCTGGATGGAACAAAATTAGGAGATAGTATTGCAATAGATGGAGCTTGCCAAACTGTAATAAAAATGACAGGTAATAGCTTTGATGTTTTTTCTTCGTATGAAACTCTTAATTTAACAACATTAGGCTCACTAAAGAAGGGTGATAAAGTTAATTTAGAAAGAGCTTTGCGATTATCTGACAGGCTAGGTGGTCATATTGTAAGCGGTCACGTTGATTCTGTGGCGGTTTTCCGTTCTAAAGAGTTAAAAGGTGAGGCTTACGAGTTTACTTTTGAAGCACCTAATGAGTTAATGAGACAAATTGCGACGAAAGGTTCTGTAACAATTAATGGGATTAGTCTTACAGTTGCAGATGTTAAAGAAAATACATTTACTTGTGCAGTGATTCCCCATACAATAGAAAATACTACTCTTAAATACTTAAAAAATGGCGATAAAATCAACTTAGAGACTGATTTACTAAGTAAATATATTGAAAAATATTTATCACTGAATGATAATAACAGTAAAGCCACTACCATTAATATTGATTTATTAGAAAGAAACGGGTTTCTTTAAATGTCATTGTTAGAGAATATTAAAGAAGTATTTAATAAAGATTTTGATTGCAAGTTTGACACGGTTGAAGATGCTATTGAAACAATAAAAAAAGGCGGAATGGTTATTGTTGCCGATGATGAATCGAGAGAAAATGAGGGCGATTTGATTTGTGCAGCCGAATTTGCAACCCCTGAAAATGTTAACTTTATGATTACGGAGGCAAAAGGTGTTTTATGCTCTCCAATAAGCTTAGCTAGAGCTAAAAAGCTAGGTCTTGATTATATGGTTAAAAACAACACAGATGTTAAAGGAACTGCTTTTACACAAAGTATTGATGCTGATCCTAAATACGGTGTTACAACGGGAGTATCGGCTTTTGACCGTTCAATAACATTAAAACTCATTGCACAAGAGTCAACAACTAGTACAGATTTTAGACAACCAGGTCATATTTTTCCACTCATCGCAAAAGACGGCGGGGTTTTAGAACGTGTTGGTCATACTGAGGCATCAGTTGATTTGTGTAAACTTGCGGGACTTAAGGATGCTGCTGTTTGTTGCGAAATCGTTAATCCTGACGGTTCTATGGCAAGACGTGACGATTTAAGAAAATTTGCAAACAAACATGATATTAAGTTTATAACAGTTGCCCAGCTAATTGCATATAGACTAAAAAATGAAAAATTAATGGTTAGAGAAGCAGAAGTCAATCTTCCAACAGCTTTTGGTACATTTAGACTTATCGGATACAGACACGCACTAACTGGACAGGAACACGTTGCTTTACTTAAAGATGATGGATCTGACAAAATTCCTTTGGTGAGAATGCATAGTGTTTGTCTTACAGGTGATACTTTCCACAGTTTAAGATGCGATTGTAATAGTCAATTGCAAAATTCAATGAAAATGATTGACAATTACGGCAAAGGTGCTGTCGTTTATCTTATGAATCACGAAGGAAGAGGTATAGGCATTGTAAACAAAATTAAGGCTTATGCTCTTCAAGACAAGGGTGAAGACACTGTTCAAGCAAACTTATCTTTAGGCTTTAATTCTGATTTAAGAGATTACGGAGATGGAGCTCAAATTCTCTTAGACTTAGGTTTTAAAAAGTTTAAACTTATTACAAATAACCCTCAAAAAATAGTTGGATTAGAAGGTTATGGCCTAGAGATTGAAGAAAGAGTGCACGTTGATTCAGAATGCACAAAGTATAATTACAGATATTTGTGTACTAAGGCAAACAAAATGCACCATATGTTAGAAATTAGCCCAATTAAGGAAAATTCGGAGCAATTGTAATGACGGAAACATTATCTTATAAAGTTCAAACATATAATGATGAATATAAAAATATTTTTAAAGGCGTATATAATGACTTTAAGAATAAGGCTTATTCTTTGTATAAATTTGAGTTAGAACCACTTCAGTACGAAGAGTTTGTTGACAGTGTCAATGCGGGTTTAATCCAATGTATTATTTTGTTTGAAGAGGAGATCCCGACTGCGTTTTTGGTTTACACAACTGAAATTAGTGAAGCGTTAGAATTAAATATTATTCACTGCATAGGAGATGAGAACTTAAACGCTAAACGCAGAATATTAATGGATAAATTTATTGATTTGAATAAAGACCTTATTAAAGAAAAGGTTGTTACTTATCCTATGTTAGGCACGCAAGACGAATTTACGCCAGAAATAACTAATTATGGCTTCAAGCTTGTCGGCTTAGCTGTAGAACGTTTAATTTTTTCTAATTTAAATTCTCTTGAAGTATTTAAAGCATACAAGCCAAAATCGCTACCAGAAGGTTATAAGATTGTAGAATGGGATTCTAAATATAAAGATGAGGTTGTAAATGTTATAAACACCTCTTTTATCAATACATCCGATGCTTTATTCGACCCAAGATTCGAATCTATTGAAGGTTGCAAAGATATTTTAAATAAAATTACTTCTAGCATTTACGGAAGATTTCTATCTGACTGCTCTTGTGTATTACTTCACAACAAAAAGCCAGTTGGAATTTGTTTTACTAATATAACTGCAGGCAGAATTGCAAACATTCCTTTGGTTGGTTTAACTAAAAGTCACTGTGGCAAAGGTTTAGGGGAAGCATTGTTGCATACATCTTTAACAAAACTTATCAGTAAGCATATTAACCATCTTTCTGAAGTTAATGCCAGCACTGAGACTGATAACTATCCTGCTTTAAAGATGTATAGAAGAATGGGATTTAAGGAAGATTATTACTATCCACAAGCCTACAGACCTGTAAAGTAATGTAACAAATACTTAAGTTTTTGTCTATTGTTCCGACATATGTAGTGTCACTATTATATGTCTTTTGGGGTGCTATATGGACATTGCCGGAATAACCTATTCTTTAAGTCAGAAAGTAACAAAGAGTACAAAAACAACTAGTTATGTCAGCTACGAAAATAGCGAATTATTTAAAAATAATTATACTAGTAGTGATATTAACATTAATGATAAATCTGCTGAATATATATTAAAATTAGCTCCTCTTGCCGATACAGCAAGTAAAATGATAGACAATGTTAATATATTGAGCAAATTAGGTGCAAATGAGCTTACTACAATCGCATTAAAGGCATCTTCAAGTGCAAATGCAATAATTTCATCATTAAAAACTTCTATTAGCAATTATGCGTCTCAAATAACGTCTATTTTGAATAATCCATTTTTAACTGACTCAGAAAGAGAATATCAAATAGAGCTAATTAAAGCTAAAATTAAGGCATTGGTCGATGAGGGAAAGACTAAAATAACTACGTTGTTTTCAATATCTGAAATTGTTGTGAGCCTTTCTTCAACAGTGTCAGGTCTTAAAAATACAGGATTTGATACAAATTCATTTGTTTTAGATTTCCAAAAACTTCTTGCAAATGTTAATACTAAACCATCAGACTTGTCTGATGTAAAAAACAAGTCTGATATTAGCGATGTTATTAAAACTAATGAAAAAACATTCTTAGGTGCTGATTCTCAGCAAACAATTCAAAATTTAATTACCGAAACCGATAAAAAAATCAAAGAAAATGAAGAAAAGCTAAAGAATAAAGCTATTTCACCTGAAGAGAAGAAGCGTCTTGAATTAGAGCTTGTTTTATATCGAAGTGAAAATAATTTACTTAAAATGCTTTCGTAATAGCTGTAACTATGCTACTCTGCCTTTAAAACTTTGTTCTAACTGTCTTTCAATCTCAGATTGTACGTGAAATTCTTTTTTACCGTTTTGATGTTTTTCTCTGTACTTCATCATTGAATAAGGAACAATCAAGCCTAAGAACAAGCAAGTTATTCCCATATTAGCAGCTACTGAACCAATCTTCATATTTCTGCAAGATTTTAAGAATTTATTTAAATCTTTGTGCTTACTTGCTTCTTTATATAATTTGCTGATATTATCTGCTACATCATCAAAACTATCTATGCTTATATGTTTGAATGGATCGATTTGGTGTGTATTTTTAGCTTTTCCTCTTAATTTTTGCAACCAATTTCCTTCAACAATTGTTTGAATAGTTCCTGAATGTTTAGCAGCTTTAATAACTGTATTGTCTTGGTTTTTAGCGTCATATATAAACTCATATAAAGCTTTTTTAGCAGAACTTAATGCAGCTTTGTTGGCCGATGTTTTATTTGCCTTATAGTTATCAGCAGCTTCTCTTACTGCATTAGTCAAGTTTTTTACTGCTTTCACATCGCTGTTTGCTTTACCTGAAGCTATTGAATCTTTTATATATGATGAATCAAGAACTTCTGCATGGAGACCAATTGGTTTACCCAATTTTTCACCAACTTTTTCAATTCCTTTTTGAATGTATGAACCAGCTACGTATAAGAAGAATAACAAGCTACCTTCTTTTATCGCTGTTTCCGCGAATTCTGTTTTAGTTCTTGAAGCAATAAGTCTTTCACCTGTGATACCTGAATCAACTATGAATAAGTTTTTAACAGGATCAATCATAAAGCTTGTAATAGTTGAACCAAGACCTTTAAAAGCTATGTTTTTATTATTTGCTTTTTGTTGTTCCTCTTTGTTCATAAATGCTTTGAAAGCAGGGCTTTTTGCAACATTATTATTATAAAAATGTTGTTCTGATTTTTTAGCCCAGAATTGTTTTTCGATTTCTTTTTTAGTGTAGTGTTGCTTAACTTTAACAAGAGTGAAGAAAGATGCTAAAGTCATAGCAGTAGCAGTAGTGAATTTTGCTAAGAATAAACCTTGTGCTTTGTTAGTATGTTTAGCAACATCAACAAGTGTTTTTGAAATATTTTTATCTTGAAGTGTTTTTGCGTATCTTTGCGCAACACCAAGCTGTTCTTTATTCTTTAATAGTCTAACATCTATTTCAGGGTTAATTTTTGCAAGAGCATAAGCAGTTTTGTTAAATGCCCACTTAAAAAACGGAAGTCCACCCATCCATATCGCTTGAGTTCCAAACTCATCAATAAATCTGTCTTTTGCTTCAATTTTCCCACCTGCATCGTAGGAAAATGCTGTCATACCTGCGCTGTTTACAACGTCCTTTGCAAATAATGGTGCTAAGCTAGAGTGATCGCCAAAAGTTGAAGTAAGTTTATTAATTAACATTTAAAATTCCTTTATACACCGGGGTTACAGCGTACTATAGACCCCATACCAAGTTCATAACTAATACAATTTGAGATTTTGCTCTTGATTGTGTATATCGTCGATTATTAAACATTTTATTTTCTCCTTAGTTATATTTGTAATACCTGTAAAGGTTTTAATGTGCTAAATAGATTAATTATTTTTATAATTTGTAACAAATAAATTTTCAGACAAAAAAGCCTTCCGAATTTTTCAGAAGACCTCACAAATTCTGTTCTATGCTCATGCGGAATTGCCGCAATCTTTTCAAAATGTTGCGAAGACTTCTAATTAGTGTAAAATTGTCGCTTTTGGTAGTTTCTAATTCTCATTTTTTACCATGTCTCTAAAAATTTAATACTACACTATATAGTAATACATAAAAATATTCTTTTGTCTACAACTAATCAGTATTTTGATGTATAAATTTTAATAAATTTTACTACACCTTAAATAGTGTGATAGAATAGTTTAATCAAGAAATCAGTATTACGTGAAAAGGAGAGAAGAATGGCTCACGAATTGAAAGTTTACATGGATTCAGATATTGATAAAAGCAAAATCCTTAATAAAAAAGTGGCTGTAATTGGTTATGGTTCACAAGGATATGGCCAATCTACTAACTTAAAAGATAGTGGTGTTGATGTTGTAATTGGTGCAAGAGTCGGTGGTGCTTCTGCAAAAAAAGCTGAAGCTGAAGGCCTTAAAGTTATGAGCATTGAAGACGCAGTTAAGTGGGCTGATTTAATTCAAATCCTTATTCCTGATGAAGTTCAAGCAAAAGTTTATGAAGAACAAATCAAACCAAATATGAGAGCTGGTCAATATTTGATGTTTGCACACGGTTTTAATATCCACTTTAAGAAAATCGTTCCTCCTGCTGATGTTAACGTATTGATGGTTGCACCAAAAGGTCCTGGACACACTGTTAGAAGCGAATATCAAGCAGGTAAAGGTGTTCCTTCACTTATCGCTGTATACCAGGATCCATCAGGTGATTCTAAAGAAGTTGCACTTGCGTACGCTTCTGCAATAGGTGCAGGTAGAGCCGGTATATATGAAACTTCTTTCAAAGAAGAAACTGAAACAGACCTTTTTGGTGAACAAGCTGTACTTTGCGGAGGCTTGTCTGCATTGATTACTGCTGGTTTTGAGGTGCTTGTTGAAGCTGGGTATTCACCATATATGGCTTACTTTGAATGTTTACACGAAATGAAATTAATCGTAGATTTAGTTAACCAAGGTGGTATTTCTGATATGAGATATTCTATTTCTAATACGGCAGAATGGGGCGATTTAACAATTGGACCAAGAATTGTTACACCAGCTGTTAAAGAAGAAATGAGAAAAGTTCTTAAAGAAATTCAAGATGGTAAATTTGCTAAAGAATGGTTAGATGAATACAACTCAGGTATGAAAAAATTCAGAGAGCTTGAAAAAGCAGGTGAAGAACATCAAATCGAAGTTGTTGGTAGAGAATTGCGTTCTAAATTTGCTTGGAAAGATAGCAATAAAATTATCAACAGAGACAAAAACTAACTTTATAGTTTAACGTTTGTATAAAGGGCAGGTTATATACCTGCCTTTTTTAATGCTTATATTGACTAATTATATAAAAACATTAATAAAAAAATGGTTAGTATTATTGTGTTTCAACGTCAAATGTAAATTTTTCTTAACATTATAAAGTTAATTACTAAAGTTTTAACACAAGACTGCCGATTAATAAAACAGATATGCAAAAACAATAAGGAGTATTAGCAATGGGAATGGCAGCATCACAAGCCAGATACCTAGGCTTGACAGCTAGAAAAACAAACGTTGAATACGAAGGTCAACAAGTTAACCAACAAAGAACTGCATTGGCTAACCAAAGTGCTGGATTATTCAACCAAATGTTAGCACTCGATGTGCCAACTCCTCCTAATGCTACTGATTATACAAAAACAGAATATGTTTTCACAGATAATTCAACTAGTGAAAAATACACAATAGATAGTATTTATAAAAACCCAACTCCTGATGAAAATGGAGATTATCATTACACAATTTCTACTTATAGAAACAGAACAGATATCCTTTCAAATAGAACTGAAATAAAGGGTACTGGTGATGGTTCAAGCAGATTTAGTATAGCTAAAGATGAAAATGATAAATATACAATCAGAATTGGTAACAATCCTGCAAAAACTCTTGTTGAACCTCAAAAATACACTGCTTTGACTACAAAGTTTCAAGAAGCAGATGAAAGCAATATTGATAATATTACTGATGAAACAACATTCTTTAGATTTACAGATGGTAGTGTAGAGTACTATATTCCCACAACACCTGAAGTTCAAACTTTAGAAGATTTGTTAAACTACAACGGTACATTGTCTATGTACACTGCAGAAGGTATTGCTAAAAGTGAATATACAACTTTTAACGATGCAATACTTACTCAAGCAGGCGATGGCACTGGAAGATTTGAATCAGTAACTTTCACTAATGAAAATGGCGATACAATCACTTGTAAATTAACACAACAAACAACTCAAGATGATGAAGCTTACGATGCAGCGATGGAAACTTATACGGCCAAAAAAGCTATATACGAAAAAACAGTTGCTGACATCAATGCACAAACAACAATTATTCAACAACAAGATAAAACACTTGAATTGCACCTTGATCAACTTGATACAGAACAACAAGCAATTCAAACAGAAATGGACGCAGTTAAAAAGGTAATTGATAAAAACATAGAAGAAACATTCAAAACATTTGCATAATACTCCAATTTTTAACCGGCTTTTTATAAGTCTGCTTGAAAATGAAAAGCCGGTTTTTATTTAAAATTTGAGTACATCAAACAGAGGATTTTTCTTTTAAGAGGCTTTAAAAAGTGTAATATAAGCATTTATAATTGAATTAATATAACTTAATATAAAATGCTAAAATTATGACAATTCAAGAAAGATTATTAAATTTTAATGGTTAGTAGGTAAACACGGAGACATAATACTATGGGCATGGCAGCATCACAGGCAAGGTATTTAGGTATAACAGCCAGAAAAATAAATGTTGAGTATGAGGGACAACAGGTTAACCAACAAAGAACAGCATTAGCAAACGAAAGTGCTGGTTTATTTAGAAGACTTTTATCTTTGACAGTACCAACTCCTCCTGCTCAAACTGATTATTACACAGATGTTTATCAATATAGTGATCCAATGGCATCTGATGGTAAAGTAACACTTTCTTCAATAACAGAAAATGACGGTTCTGATCCTAAAACATATACAGTTATTACAAAATACAAAGAAGATGTTCCTCAATATGGTGTATCTTCTGATCAATCAGTGTATGTTCAAAGCACATCTGGCAGCAACAAGATTTACTTAAGCAACGGAAATAGTTACGATTTATCAAATTCAATTACTAATCTTCCAGAAGCATTAAGAAAAGAATTTGATTCTAAAACATCTTACACTAATGATGCTGATGATCAATATTATATGTTCACAAATACAGCAACTAAAACTACGTTCTATATTAATGCTACCAAAACTGGTTTTGATATAACAAAACAAGGAAGTCAAAACGTAGATTTGTTAACAGTTACAACTGTTGAACAAGAAAAATCAAAAACAATCAGTAATGCAACTATGGGTACTTCGTCATCCGGCTTATATAACTCAATAAGTTGGACTGATGAAAATGGAAACACTGTTACATACGATGTTTCGTCAGCTCAAGAATATGACGAAAAAGCTTATAATGATGCAATGGATCAGTATAATGTAGATAAAGCTAACTATGAAAAGGAAGTTGCAGATATCAATGCTAAAACAGAAGAGTTGCAAGAAACTGATAGAACCCTTGAATTGAGACTAAAACAACTTGATACTGAACAAGAAGCTTTACAAACAGAACTTGATTCAGTTAAGAAGGTTATTGATAAAAACGTTGAAAATGTATTTAAAACATTTCAATAATTAGTTAAATAGAAATATGCGAGGATAAAATGTCTTATAAAAACGATGGTTATCTGGTAATAGCAAATAAATTTGGTAAAGCGAGTTCAGATGCTAAAGCACAACTTTTTGAAACTTACGATAAATTGAGAGATTTAACAGTAAGTGGTTCTGCATTAGATGGTGCCGGATTTGGTACAGCAGGTAGTTTTTTATGGCAAATTGCTAGATTAATATCACCAAGTGCTTTTATGCCAATAATGGGTGGTAACACTATGATGAATATTCCAGGTACATCATATTGGTCTCCAATAAGCGGTGGTAACTCAATTCTTGACAGTGGTAGTGCTGCATTTGGTATAACTGGTTTAGGTAACTATCCAGGGTTCCCAAGCGGGGCTGCACCAATTGCTTGGGGATTTGGTATGGATACAAGCTACACTGATGGTTCAATAACAGGCGGTGCATCTGGTTTATATTCTGCAAGCAGCATTGGTGGCTCTGTTGGTCTTAATGCTGCAGCTTATGGAGCTGGTGTTGCATCAGGATTTGGTGTCCCTGGTACAAGCTGGGTATTACCTGCTGCAGGTATTGTTTCAGGATTTGCAGGTGTAGTTCAAGCTATGGCTCCATATATGGGTGGATTTGGTCTTGGAGCAACTGTTCTTGGCAACTTGCTACAAGGTACTTCATCAGCAGGATTGGCGGCATATCAAAACATATCTGGCAGTATTTTATCCAATGCAGATACTATTTTGTCCAACAAAGTTAGAAATATTGAAACTGTTGTAAAAATGCTAGACACTCAAGGTGATATTGTTAAGAAAATGCTTAAAGATTCTATCGAAGGTGATAGCAAACAAGTACAAAATATGTAGATTGCAGTTTTAGGGATAATATGGCAGATAGAACTTATATAAGAACAATTAATGAGTTTGTATTTGATAGAACAATTATTTTTTCAATAATAAAGAAAATTGTAAATTATTATTACAATATATTCACTTTCCAGTCAAATATATTTAAGAAAAAAGAAAAAATGTCGATAAACATGGCAGAACACAAAAACTGTTTAGCAATGCTTAAAGCTGCAGTTGATAGTAATATTAACCTAACTTATTAAGAAATATTACAAAAATTTTTCTACTAGGCAATATTATTATGTGTTTAGTTTTTATTGTTATGTAGGTCCAAGTGGACAAGGAGTCAACATTGTTTCAAGATGCTTTAATGACAAACTTGCAAAAGATAGTTAACTTCTTTGGTTACTTGATGTCTTATTTAAAAAGACATAATCCGCTGCAAATCTTTTTGGCACAGATTACTACAATTGTGAAGGACTACTTGACTATGAACAGAAAGCTGAAAATGGCCAAGTACAGAGTGAATTATCAAATGTACAAATTGAACCAAATGGAGCAGTTGATTGCCGAAAATAACGAGCACGTTTTCCTTAGAGGAAATAGGCTCAATCTTCAAAGATAAAAACTAGACAAGGGTGGTCCTATTATGGGCATGGCGACATCACAACTAAGATTAATGTATTTGAATGCTTACAGACTAGATCTGGAGTATAAAATACAGTTGATAACTGAGGCAAAGATGAATTTGTCGAAGACTTGTACTGACCTTATTAACGTTGGTACGGACTTAGATTCTGATGACCCTATGGTTAAAAAACTCGAGGCTCGTAAAGAACGTTTAAATGTAATGGAAAAGAAACTCGATATGCAAATGCAGCAATATCAAAACAAATTAAAGATGATAGATACAGAATACTCATCTTGTGAATCTATGCTACAAAAGAATATCGAGCGATCTTTCAAATACTAGTTTCAATGATTAGTTGTCAGATTTTGACAGTTTTGAATTAGACATTGCTAGTTTTATAAAGTTTTTTGCTTCATTAATTGGTACTGCAAATCCAATTCCAATATTTGATATATTATTGTCTGGATTGTAAATTGATTGGCTTATTCCAATAACTTCGCCATGGATATTTATGATTGGTCCTCCAGAATTACCCGGGTTAATTGCTGCATCTGTCTGTATTTTATTCTTTGTATAGTCAATTCTTGACACAATGCCTGTTGTAAGGGTATTACTAAAACCAAAGGGGTTGCCAATAGCGAGAACTTTTTGACCAACTTTAACCTTTTCTGAATCTCCAAGCTCAATTGTTGGCAACAATTTTTTAGCATCAATCTTTATGATAGCAAGGTCATTATCTTTTCCCATAACAGAGACAATATTGCCTTTAAAAACTTCTCCTGTAGAAATGGTAACTTGCACCGATGGTGCACCTGTTATCACGTGAGAACTAGTTAATATATAGCCTTTGGGATCGATAATACAACCGGTACCCGTTGATAATCCATCTTTTAAATCTGCTTCAATCAAAACAATAGCAGGAGACATTTTTTCATAGATGGCAGTGATTGTAGTATCTTCATCGTATCTGTTTGAATCTAGAATGCCACAGTATCCTGCATTAACATTGAAACCAACAAAAGTACCTATCAAAGCAAAAATCACAATAAATTTACGCATAATTTCCCCTCTCTTCTAAAATTAGATTCAATTATGTAAAAATTATGAATTTAGATTTTGCTTGTAATAACAGTTCACAGGCCTTGTTTTATGGCAATTAAATTAAATATTATAATTTGGTCTATGATTAAAAAGCTTAATATAATGTTTTAATTACAAAAATTATGAACTATAATCTTGTTATGCTAGTCAAAGAAAAGAACACATTTACACAATTTGATAACAATATCATTTCTCAAATAGAAAATATCGTTGGAAAAAAGAATATAATTAGCGATGAAGAAGGTGTATATGCATATTCTTTTGATTGCGCACACATCCCTTTTAATAAAAAGTACCCAAGAATAGTTGTTTTCCCTGAAAATACTTTACAAGTCAGTGAGATATTAAAGTTAGCTAATAAGTATAAAATACCTGTTATTGAGCGAGGAGCAGGTTCAAATCATGCAGGTGGATGTGCACCTGTAAAAGGCGGTATAATACTACATTTTTCTAAAATGAATAAAATTTTAGAAATAAATAATGAAGATTTAACTTGCAAAGTTCAACCAGGGGTTGTAGTTGGAGACTTGCAAAAGGCTGTAAAAGATATAGGTCTTTTCTTTCCTCCTGATCCATCAAACTTAGCAGTATCAACTATTGGTGGTGGAATTGCTCTATCATCTGGTGGGCCGAGAGCATTTAAATACGGAACATTCAAAGATTATGTACTTGATTTGGAAGTAGTACTTGCTGATGGTTCAATAATAAGAACTGGGTCGCAAACAGTAAAAAATGTAACAGGGTTAAATCTGACACAATTAATTGTTGGATCGGAAGGAACTTTGGCTATCGTTACAGAAGCAACATTAAGATTAATACCTGCACCAGAAACTACTAATGTTATGTTGGCATATTTTGACAGTATTTCTGAGGCTGTAGATTCAGTTAGTGCAATTATAAACAACCATATGACACCTTCTGTTATAGACTTGATTGATAAAAAGACCGTACAAACAATAGAAAATTTCTATCCTACAGGTCTTATATGTGACAAAGAGGCTGTTCTTCTCATTGAAATTGACGGTGATGTGGCATCAGTTAGGTTGCAACAAGATAAAATTGCAACTTTGTGTCGTGGATATGGAGCCAAACATATCGATTGCGCTAATGATGAAGAGCACAGACAAAAAATATGGACAGCAAGACGTTCTGCATTTGGTGCTTGTGCTCAATTGGCACCAAACGTAATTACAGAAGATGTTGTTGTTCCTCGTTCAAAAATTGCGGAACTTTCAAAAGGTATTTTACAAATAAGCGAAAAATATCATCTAATAACAATGGTTATGGGGCATATTGGTGATGGTAATATTCACCCTAATTTCGCGTTAGATTTGAGAGATGCTAAGCAAAAACAAAATTTTGAGCTTGCTAAAGCGGAACTCTTTAGACTTGCTGTATCTCTTGGAGGCACTTTATCAGGAGAACATGGCATTGGCTGTCAAAAAGCTAATTTTCTACCTTTGGCTTTAGATAAAACAACATTAAATCTGATGATACAAATTAAAAAAGTTTTTGACCCAAATTATATTTTGAATCCTGAAAAAATGTTGTAATATATTAGTATTGATATTCAATGAGGAGATCACTGTGAGAAATTGTGTAATTTATTGTACAGTTCCAAACGAATTTAACGCTAATCTTATTGCAACAACATTAGTTGAAGATAATTTAGCTGCTTGTGTTAATATTGTTCCTTCAATTACGTCTGTATACAGATGGGAAGGGATAACACAAACAGAAAGTGAGTTAATGCTAATTATAAAAACCCAAGAAGACAGATTTAAAGATGTTGAAGCTAAAATAAAAGAGCTACACGAAAATTCTTTGCCTGAAATTATTGCACTACCAATTATAATGGGAAGCGATGACTATCAAAATTGGATAGTCAAAGGTACGTCATGATTGATGTAGATATAAAACCAAAAGACAATTTAGAAGAAATTTTTAATAACATGGTAGAGTTTGTGCGAAGCCTTGGAGTAAAGGTTAATACAAACACTAAGGCGCGTGGTCATCAGGGATTCTTTTTAAAAGATAGAATAGATATATGTAAAGATATTACCCCTGAAAGAAAGATTGAAGTACTTATACACGAATTTACACATTATATCCACGCCAAAATAGACACTAATATAGCAAAAAGTGGTGGTGATTTAGAAAAATTATTTCCAAAGTCAGACATAAAGCGTTTATCAGATGAACTGTTTGCTGTCACGATGTACTTTGATAAAAACAAGGGGTATAAGATTCTTAAATCTAAAAGAATCCAGATACTTGATGAAATTAAAGATATATCAAACACAATAAAAAATACTTACCCTGAATTTAAACGTTCAGAACCATTTACCAAAATTGAAAAAATTATCAAAAAAACTGACGCCAAATATTTGCTAAAATACGACAGAGTAAAAATCAAAACTGCATTTATAGGTAAACTTAAATATTACTCTGTAGATACACTAGATAGTGACTTTCCTCAATTTGACTCAAATACTAAGAATTATTTGCTACTAAAATCTAAACAACGTACACTTAGAAGAATTTCGTCAAGAATAACAAGAATCACAAACTATTATAAAAGACCTACAGAACTATTTGCGCGCTTTGTTGAAGCTCTTTTTGTAGATACAAACAAAGTTAGTGAAATTGCTCCATATACATACCTTGTTTTTTGCAAGGAATTATCTGAAAACAGATTTTTAGAATTAGCTGATTTTATTAATAAGTTTTTTTAAATTAAAAATTAGAGTATAATTATAGCTATGAAAAAACACCTGCTATGGATATTAGAATTATTAATATGGGGATTATTAATATTTTCTGCTATATTTGTGAGCCTTTATATTTACAACTACAATGTTAGGGCTAAACATACTTATTATGTTTTCTTTAACGATGTTGACGGAATAATAAAAGGTTCACCAGTCAAAATACAAGGTTTTCAGGTAGGTTATGTATCTGACATATCAATTGTGGATGAGGATGTATTTATAACATTTATCATTACAGATAAAGACTTTGTCATGCCGCAAAATTTGACAGCAACTGTCGAATTTACAGGTATGGGCGGTTCTAAGTCACTTGAACTTTCTGTACCAGAATCAGGTACCAGCACAAAAAATTATATAAAACCTATTGAACCCAAAAGACTTCAAGATTTTTACCTTTGTCAAACCCAGATTGCCCAAAACATAGTAAGTATGACAACAGACTTTATGAATATAATGACACCTAAAAACACAAATACAGTCGTCAATTTCATTAAAGATCCAATGATTTTAGAACAAATTCACAATATTCTTGATATCGTACAAACAAAAGAAACAAACATGATAAACAATCGGAGTAAAGATGAAAAACATAATGTCAAATAATGTTATTGTTGTAAATCACCCTCTTTGTGAGCATAACCTTGCTGTTATAAGAGATAAAAATATAAATTCAGACGGTTTCAAAAATTCTATGAGACGTTTGGCCACGATTTTGATTCTTGAAGCAACAAAAGATTTGCCACTAAAAAAATATAACATTGAAACCCCAATAAAAGAATGCACTGTAAATAAGGTTGATGATGACTATAAAATAATATTTGCACCAATTTTAAGAGCAGGTTTAGCTATATCTGATGTCGCAAGTGCGATAGTACCTGATGCCAGCATACAACACGTCGGTATGTACAGAGATGAGACAACACTTGAACCCGTATGGTATTACGACAAGACTCCTGTATATTACGAAAACCCAGAAAAAATAAAGGTATTTATTCTTGACCCTATGATTGCAACAGGTAACTCAAGTCATGCAGCAATATCTTTATTTTTGAAAAAGGGCATATTAATAGAAAATATGGTATTTGTTTCTATTTTAAGTTGCCCTGAAGGCTTAAGCCTATTAACCAAGGATTTCCCTGATTTAAAAATAATTACAGCAAAAATTGACGAATGCTTAAATGAAAGAGGATACATTGTCCCAGGTTTAGGTGATGCTGGTGATAGATTGTTTAATACATTTGAGAAATAAATAACATGTTTAAGTTTGAAACCATTAATAACAAAAAAATTTTAAAATCTGATTTGTTAACTAAAGCTAATGGCTTTTTTACAACAAGAGAAAGTGTTATTACACAAAGAGATTTACCTGAATTAGAGGCAATATGTTCACAAAATAGAGAGCTTATTGCTAGATATTTAAAAATTAAGCCGGAGCAACTAATAAGCCCTGTTCAAACTCATTCTGCAAATATTGCTGTTGCTAAAGAAGGGCAGAAATACCCAGACACAGATGCTTTAGTTGTTATTGATACAAATATTGCAATTGCCTTAAATTTTGCTGATTGTACTCCTGTTATTTTATATGATTCTTATAATAACATTGGGGCTATTTCTCATGCAGGTTGGAGAGGTACAACAGCTGGCATAGTGCCTAAGACTATTGAATTTATGAATAAACATTATTCAACTGAACCTAAAAATATAACAGCTATAATAGGACCAGCAATCTCAATGGACAATTATCAAGTTGGTGATGATGTATTTATACAAATAAAATCAAGCTTAAAACAAGAATATAATGACTTTTACAGATTTGACAAAATTACAAACAAATACAATGTTGATTTAAAAACAGTTAATTTACATCAGCTTGAAGAATTAGGCGTATCGAGAATTGACAAGTGCGATTATTGTACTTATGATTCGATTGATGTATTCTTTTCATACAGACGTGAAAACGGAAAAACAGCACGCCATAGTGCTATTTTAAAACTAATTGAACAATAAGGGGAGTTTTATACAATGTCAGTAATAGACAAAATTTCATCAATAAGTGAAACACTTAGCAAAGTTTTTCAATTTGCTCAAGCAAATGCAGAAATTAAAGAAGATTTTGACGAATATTTAAAGACTATCGGTGCATACAATGCTCCTGCTTCACAAGTCAGCTCATTACTGGTTACATATGTTTTCGAAAGAGCTTTCCATAGAGGTGAAGACACTGTATTTTCAATGTACTTAAAAGAAAATACAGACATTGATAAAGAGACAAAAAATGTAGTTGAAGCATTACAAAAATCAATTGACGCATTGTTTGAGGTTCAAGCCGTGCACAAAAACGGTTTTGATTTACTAAGTTTAGTAAATGAAAAAAAATACTTTGCTCTTCCTCTCGTAAAGATGAGCCACTTGAGAGGTATTTATAAAGGAAATTACTTATTAGCAAGAATTTTCCCTTTTGAAAATGAATACTACATAATTGAAATTAGAGAAACATATTCAACATTAGAAAAAGACAGAGTCTTAAAATATGCTGTAGCAAAAATAATCGAACAGCCTGAAAATCTTTACAAAGATAATGACCAAAAACTTGGCGAAATTGAACAGCAAATTGCAAACTTTACAGAAAAATTTGTTGAATGTTTTGGAACTGACGAAGTTGTTACAACAAATGAATACGTTGACCAGCTTATCAGTGACTTTAATGATTACTATTTTGACTCAGATGCAAAA
The DNA here is from genome assembly GCA_944326515.1 of Candidatus Gastranaerophilales bacterium. Taxonomy (GTDB): domain Bacteria; phylum Cyanobacteriota; class Vampirovibrionia; order Gastranaerophilales; family Gastranaerophilaceae; genus Limenecus. Next base: position 30,175 of record CALVEI010000020.1, read on the forward strand.
TCCCCTGATGAGATTAAACAACTTATAAAACCTATAGAAAACTACGGTTACTTCAAAGTACCTGAGTTTAACAGCAGTTATGATACTTATATCGAATCATCTATGGCAGGATTTTCTAGTCACAGTTCAAAATATGACGTTGGTGTAATTTTTGATAAAGAGCTTGGTATGTTTATTGTTCCTTTCTATGCTACGCTCTGTCATATTTTTGAAACCGAAAATTATAAAGAAATCCCAGGCTGGGACGAATGTATCAAGTCATTTATGGAAAATGATAAAATGCCAGCAAGTTTAGTAAAAAGATTAGCTGACAGGTATCAAAACTTTACTGACATTTTAAATGAATTATACGGCACTCAGAAGACGCTCAATGAGTTTTTAGAAGAATACAAGCTCGATTACCTTAAAAATAAAATTTATTCACCTACAAGCGTTCTATACTCTTCTAAAGCCTTTGGTGATTTAATGGGATTTATTCCAACACCTGAAGAAGCAAAGGCCAAAGAAGTTCAAAAAACACAAGGTGCAACAGTAGGCAGAAATGACCCTTGTCCGTGCGGTAGTGGCAAGAAATATAAAAAATGCTGCGGAGCTATGGTATAATATACTATATACACATTAAAGGGTTTATATGAAGCATCTTCTTGTAAATGTTGTTTGTAAAAGCAACGACGAAAAAGAAAAGGCTCTTTTGGAACTGCAAAACGTTTGTAGTCAGTGTCGTGCGTGTGATTTATGCAAAACAAGAAGTTGTACTGTATTTTCTGACGGAAACGCGAGTGCTCCAATTATGCTTATAGGTGAAGCACCCGGACCTGACGAAGATGCTGCAGGCAAACCTTTTGTCGGAAGAGCAGGGCAATTATTAAACACATTTTTAGCTGAAGCAGGTATAGATAGAAAAAATGATGTTTATATCTGTAACACAGTCAAATGTCATACACCACAAAATAGAATACCAACAAACGAAGAAAAACGAGCTTGTCAAGCTTACTTATACGGGCAGATTTCCATAATCCGCCCTAAAATAATTCTTTTATGCGGTACAACTGCACTACAATCATTTATTGATCAAGACTTGAAAATTACAGACATACGTGGAAAATGGCTAAATATCTATGATGATATAGAAGTTATGGCCATATCCCATCCATCATACCTTTTAAGACAGCACTCTACAGAGCCAAACACACCAAGATGGTTTATGAAAAAGGACTTAGAAAAAGTAAAAGCTAAACTTGATGAATTAATGTAAATAAAAAGGGAGAGTTATCTCCCTTTTAAGATATTAGTTACTTACCAACAGACCAACGAAGTCCGGCGGTTAAAGATACACCGTTACGACCACCGTTGTGTATCATTGCTTGTCCAAAAGCTATGAATCTGTCTTTAAATCTCTTTTGAATACCTGCTCCATATTGTACATATGGGTCGATACTCATTTCAGGTAATCTTACATCATTTGCTGTTACCTTACTGTCATCTAGTAAGTTCCATATCATTGCTACACTTAAATATGGTTGCCATCCGTTTTTAGTATTTCCGATAAGTTTTAATCCGGGAGCAAGTTGGATTGCATTAAGTGGGTCACTTTTTATTCTTACACCTGCTCCGTTTGTGTAATCAAATGTATTTACAAATGTATAGCTTATGAGAAAGTTTGGTTGTAATATTATTCTTCCGTCTTTAAATTCAAAGTTGTATCCTGTTTTGTTTCCTATTCCTGCTAACAA
>CALVEI010000021.1 GCA_944326515.1 Candidatus Gastranaerophilales bacterium
CGAAGCCCACCGAAAGATGAGTTCTCTCACAGCATAAGCTGGTAAGTCCCCACGCAGATCACGTGGTTGATAGGATGTAGATGGAAGTATGGCAACATATGTAGTCGAGCATTACTAATAGGACGAGGGCTTTTCCTAGATTAGGAAAGTTGAGATTGCGTTTGACTTATAATTACTATGTAGCTTTCAAGGTATGGTCAGATGACCGGTATGATTGGTGATGTTTTTCATTATATGCCAATTGTAATCGATTTTCTGGTGACCAAGCGGCAGGATCCCACCCGTTCCCATCCCGAACACGGTCGTAAAGACTGCTTGCGGCGAAACTACTTGGCGGATGACCGCCTGGGAAGATAGCTAGTTGCCAGATTCTAATTTTAGCAAAAAGACTTTGAATTTATTTCAAGGTCTTTTTTGTTTTTTATTAATAAGTGTAAATTTATTTAAATTTTTGTAAAAAAATGTGCTTTCAACCATATAGAGGTGCTATTTTTTTAAAAAAAAGGGTATTAATAATATATCACCTTGATTTAGTATGTAGATTAAAATAGAATGAGGTCTTTGTATGGCGAAAAAAAGAATTTGTATTAATGCGTTTTCACTTGCAGAAGTATTAATTTCTTTGACTATAATAGGCGTTATTGCGATGCTTGTTATTCCTAGTTTGAAAAGATATACTTCTGAACACGCTTTTGTGAATCAGCTTAAAAAAGATTTTCTTGTTATGAATCAATCTTTGGATTTTGTTTTTGCTGATGATGTTGATGTTGATATTGAAAAAATGGGTGGCGATGCATTTTTTAAGGAGAAAATGATTCCTACCTTTAATGCTGTTCGTGTATGTAATGAAAGCAACATGTATGAAGCTGAAGAAACTGTCACTGCAGCAGATGGTTCTGAATCTAAATCTAACACTGTTGGTTGCTTAGCAAAGGAAAATGAAGGTTTAACTATTACTCCAAAAAATGCTGTTTTATTGTTGGACGGGTCAACAGTTGCAAATAATGGAATGTCTTATATTGTTGATGTAAATGGACCTAATTTACCTAATGTTTTGGGTGCAGATATATTTACTTTTGAATTGAAGAAACTTAAAGGTGAGGGGTTAGATCCTAATGATAAAGAAGAAGCTGCTACTACAGGTACATTAGCTTTCTTAACTCCTATGCTCCATTCTATTTTGAATGTTGCTAATAATGCTTTTATACCAGCTGCTTATGCTGTTGTTGATTCTGCACTGGAAAATAATTATCATAGCCGTCCTACTATTGATACTGTTAATCCAGATTTAGGCTTCCCTAGTCGCCCTACTGGTTCTGGTAATACATCTTCTCGTCCTGTTATAGATAGACCTTTGAATCCTATTCTTCCTAGTTCAGGTTCCAGCTCAGGTTCATCAAGCTTTATACGTCCTTCATCTAGTTCTGGATCTAGTTCAGGTACATCCAGCCTTATCCCTTTCCCATCAAGTTCTAGCTCTAGCTCAAGTTCAGGTTCTAGCTCAGGTTCATCAAGCTTTATACGTCCTTCATCTAGTTCAAGTTCTGGATCTAGTTCAGGTTCTTCGAGTTTCATAATCCCTTCATCAAGTTCAAGCTCAAGTTCTAGTTCTGGTTCTTCGAGCTACATTCCTCTTCCATTCCCAAGTTCTAGTTCTAGTTCTAGTTCTAGTTCTAGTGGTGACTCTGGTGATGGTACAGGTGATGGTACAGGTGATGGTACAGGTGATGGCACTGGTGATGGTACAGGCGATGGCACCGGTGATGGTACCGGCGATGGTACTGGTGATGGTACCGGTGGTAACGCAGGCGGTACTGTAGGTGGTACATATCAAGAAGATCCAAATGATTACCTTCGTAGCGCTGCCGGTTGGAGATTTGTTCCTCTTGACGATAAAACTAGGGCTGTTATGAACAAAAATTGGAAGATAGAAGATTACGGCAAATAGTAGTTTTTAACTTTGTAAAATCCGCTCCATAATAAGGAGCGGATTTTTATATCTATTTTTCTATGATATTGTTATATTTAAGTTTTTTGGGTGTATTAGTCTTTAAATTATTTCTTTCTTATTTTAGCTAAATAATGAAAGGTATAAATCTATATTTTACTTTTTTTGTATATTCTTGATACTCGGGGTCTTTTATTAAATGTCTTTCTTCTGTAAGTGCTCTAAAGTAGTATACTGTCACCATTGCTATCATTGCTATTATTACTAGGAGTAATCTTGTTAAGTAGTTAGGAATGTTAAATCCAAAGCTATTAAAATCTACAATAAACATTGGTACTATTGTTAATAACCAAAACATGTTTTTTGAAATGTATGCAGGATGGCGTACGATGTTATAAGGGAATTTTGAGACCGTTCCTCTGTTTGTAAGATTGCTTGCTTTGGTTCCTAGTGCAATTGATGCGCAGACATATATTATTAAGAATATGATGGCTGGTATTCTGCATATCCAAGTCAATGGTGAGTTTATATCTCCAAACGCTGCATAGTTATCATTTTGAGGCAATTTGATAAATTCTTGGTTAATCGCTATAAATGGAGGGTAGCATATTAAGCAGAAAAATAATCCTGCTGCGGTTGTTTCCACAGAGCGTATTTTGTTTTTCAATATTGACAATTCACTTAAATATCCAAAGCAAAATACCGATAAATCAATTGTAAATAAAAATAAAATTAGGTTATTGTATAAAAAGTCTTTATATGTCCATATAGTTGTTTTGAAAGACTCAAAATCTGTATTTATTAATGTTTTTTTTATCATACCGGTTAACATTGAATATGATTCGAGTCTTGCAATGATCGCGTCTAAGTTTTTGGTAAAACTGCTCACCATAAGAACCCCGAAGAAAAATTTGATAAATATGAGCATTAAAGATTGTTTTTCTAGATAGGATGGTTTAAATGATTCAAGTTCAGTTTTTATTTCTTCAACACTAAGGGAATGGAGTTGGGGAATTTTGAGAAAAACTCTTTTTATGTAATTAAATATTTCAATATTGTGGGATTTCCATAGTGATTTTGGTCGGTAATAAAAGTATATTATTGGGGCTATCAATATATAACCTAAATAGAATATTTTAAAAATTTCTTTTGTGAGATCTGTTGATACTGAGCTAAAAAAAGGATTGAACAGTAGTAAAATGTATGCTGTGCCATATACAGCTACTGAGCACAGATAATGTTTTACAACAAGTTTTTTATCAGGTGTAGGTAATGAATTTTCGTCTATATAACTAATGTTTAGGTTTTCATTAAAAAATGATGCTTCATTTGTTTTTTGTTTACTATCTTCCATAATTTCTCCGTTTTTATTACATTGTAGCAAAAAAAAAAACGGGTCTCTTTAATAGAAACCCGATGTCTGGAATTAAGAATAGTTGGAAGTATGAAAAAGATTTATTGATTATATTTAATATTAAAGTTCTTAACTGAACAATTAACGTATTGTCTATTTTTTATTTAGAAAAGTGGCTAGTTTACAATGATTGAGAATCATTTCATTTTTATCTTTGTTTATGTAATAATATTTCGTCCATCAATGTTTTTAGAGCGAATTAATATTTTTACAAAACATATATCTATCCTTTTGTTTTAGACTTCAAACAATAAAAACATTTTTAATCTTTTTATTAATTTTTTTATTATGGCAATAATTTTATAGTTTTTGTTTTTTATAAAATGTAAGTGTTAGTCATGAAAGGGATAATGTTTAATGTCTAATGTTGGGGCAGTTGGGGTTCAAGCACAAAATAATGTGATAGTAACCAATGATGGTAAAAAGTATGAAAAAGCAGGTTTTGCTAAATCGGCAGGTGCAATTTTAGCGGCAAATGCAGTTGGCGGATTGGTAAATGTGGGGGTACAGAAAGTTGGTACAGTTCCATTTCAATCTGCTATAAAAAATCTAACTGATGCGGATAAACTTGTTTATAAAAATGCTGTTGATGATGCTTTTTTGAAATCAGGATTGGAATCAAAAGGGGTTTATATCCTTGATGCTACCGAACAAAATAAAGACAGTATATTAAAAATAATTAAAAACAATCAAACGGCTTTACAAAAAAAATTGAGCCAAAAAAATAAAGTTTTTGCTAATTATATGGAAAATATGTCAAAAAATATTACCCAAATTATGTTAGAAGGTAAGAATGCAGCTTTTATGCCTGCAGATAATGCTATTGTTTTTAATAAAGAGAATTTTTCTATTGCTTCTTTTCATGAGATGGGGCATGCGATAAATAAAAATATGTCGAAATTTGGTAAAGTTCTCCAAAAAATGAGAGGCCTGTCAGTTGCATTAAGCGTATTGGCGTTGGGTACTGCTTTATTAAAACGCAAAAAAGTTGAGGGTGAAGAACCTAATGGCATATTTGATAAAGCAACAACATTTATTAAAAACAATTGCGGAAAAATTGCTTTTCTTGGAATGCTTCCGGTGTTGTTAGAAGAAGGATTAGCAAGTGCAAACGGAGTCAAGCTTGCAAAAGGTATTTTGTCTCCTGAACATTTGAAAAAACTTAAAGTCTTTAACGTTAAAGCTTGGTTTTCATATGCAGCTGCGGCTGTTGGTATGGGGCTTGCTACATATGCTGCGTCTCATATTCGTGATAAAATCGCAGGACCTAAGGAAATTCAAAAATCGTAATAATGCATATATGTATGCAAAATAAAAAGGTCTGAGAATCCTCAGACCTTTTTATTTTTGGTAGCTTTGTTATGCCATTAAGCCGCCGAATTCTTTTGGTTTAACTTTGTTCTTTTCATCTTTATCAGGAGCAGATGGCTCTTGTTTTTTCTCTGTCTGTTCAGTAAGTGCTGCCATAAGTTTTTCAAGTTTTTCTTGTTCTTCGTTCATCTTGTTTTCAAGTTCTTCAACACTCATTGATGGTTGAGAAAATGCACCTGTTGATGCTTGAGTTCCTTCTGAACCATTTGTTGCTGCTTTTTCATAAGCATTTTTGGCATCAGTAAATATATCTGATTGTGTATTTAATTCTTGTTGAATATTTTTTGCTTGTTGATTACCTGTTAAATCAAGTGTTTTTAACTTTTGTAACATACCAAATTGAACGCTTGTCATAATTTACTCTCTTTCTTCTAATAAAATTTTTGCTCTCTTGTATATATAAAGTATATACTTTTGCAAAAATTGCTAAATTGATTTTTTAAGATTAAGATTTGTTACGATTTGTTTAAAAAGTGATATATACTCTATATAAAAAACGTTTATTATAATATAGATTCTTATATTTATATAGAATTTATAAGGCAAATTCGGTTTAACATATAAGGTTGTGAGCTAATGATAAGACTGGATATTGATTTAAGTTATCTTACCAAGAACTTTGAGATCGGTACTCAACGTTTAAATCAATATGGCGCAAAAAGTATTGATGAAATTATGGAAGCCGAAGCTGCTCAGGGTAATACAAGGGCTGAGGATTTTCAAAAAGATGTTCTTAATGACCCTAAACAGATTTTAAAGTTATTTAAGCTATCAAATGCTCAAAATAGATACGCTATTCTATCTAACATGAATTCTTCAGATTTGGAGTATCTTGTTCAATTTTTAGAGCCAGGTGAATTGCAGATGGCTTTGATGTTTTTTACTAAAGAAAAGATTTTAAACCTTATATATGATTTGCCAAAGAACAAAATTTGTTCGATTTTGTTTCAAGCTTTTTCAACAGAACAGTTTTTAAAAATGATTCCAGAAAAAGAGATTGACAAATTTTTTGAGTCGGATAAGTTAGACAAGAACAAGATTCTTGACTATGTAAAAACTATACCACCGGACAAACTTAACAAGATGGTGGAAAAATACATGTTTCAAGAAGAAGGTAAAATTCAAGAAAATAACAACTGGAGTAATGAGCACGTTGTAAAATGGCTTGACCAATTAAAGCCTGATCAATTTGTTAAAGCTTTGCAGTGTTTTGAACGTGAAGAAAAAATGGGCTTGATAACGGATCTTACTAAAAAAGATAAAAGTTTGTTTACAGAGTTTTCAAAAAATGCGCTTACAATTCCATTAAGACAACTTGATAAGCCTGATATTGTTAAAAATATGAACAAACTTGAGCCAAGTGATTTGATAAAAATGGTTAATGAATTGCCTGATGAGCTACTTGCTGTGGCGGTTACACAAATTGATCCTCAAGTATTTGCTGAAGTTCTATGCAAAAACTTTCAAGATATTTTGAGTGAAATTGGTATAGGTAATATCTAATATATTATGATGCAAATTAATAAAAAACGAACTTTTATAAGTTCGTTTTTTTATGTACAAATTGTAATGTTTTTTGTATTTTTTGAACTTTTTAATGTTTTTGTGCGATGATAAAATATACGACTTGGGCTTACTATAATATTATATTACTGCCAATGATTATTAAAAAAAGACTGGAAAACGTATGAGAAAGATAAAAGCAAAGGGAATTAGAAAAAGTTTAGTTTTAAGTATTGCAATAATGTTTTTTGCTGTTGGTTCTTCTGCATTAGCTGATGCTAACTGGGATAATTTTACAGGTCAGGCTAGTGGCGGGTCTGGTGGCAATACGATAATGAATCTTGGAGGAAACGCTACTGCTAATACTGCGTTGTCTTTGCCTCCTGTTCCATCAGGTGCTAATAATTATGTGATCAATGGTAATGGTCATACGATTACTGCTGATAATACAACCAATACTACTCAGTCTGTAATTACCAGTCAGGCTTCAAGTGTTGATGATCCAATAGTTCCAACTGTTACAATCAGAGATATTAATTTTGAGGGTTCTACTGATGGTATAACCGGTAACGGTGCTGCTATTACCAATAGTGGAACGATGACAGTTAGTGGTACAACTACAGGTGGGGTTAATGTATCACAAGGTACAATTAATACAGGTAATTTTTCTACCACATTTAAAAATAATTCAGTCAAAGGTAATGGTGGTGCTATCGCGAACCAAGGTTCTATGACAATAGAAAATGTTTTGTTCGGCGGAGCAGAAGGAGATGGAAATAGTTCTGCACAGTCTGGTGGTACAAATGGTTTTGGTGGCGCTATTGATAACAATATTCAAAATGGCGGTACTTTAACAATAAGAAATTCTGGTTTTTCCTATAATACCTCTGACAGTTTTGGTGGTGCAATTGCTAACAGAAGCGGTAATATGAATATTAACGCTTCTGTATTTAATAACAACACAGCAACTATGCAAGGTGGTGCTATAGTTAACGCTGCAAACTTGACTATTAATAATTCTAGTTTTAATAATAACAAGGCAAATATATACGGCGGTGCTATTACTAATTCATTGACTATTGATGGAAAAGTTGAAGATGCTAGTAGTGTTTTAACTGTTACAAATACAAATTTTATTGGCAATTCTGCACAACAAGGCGGTGGTGCTATCTTTAATGGTGGTACAACAACAAGTGATGTAAAACATACATTGATAGTTAATGGTGGTACTTTTGAACATAATACTGCAACTTTAGGCGGTCAGGGTGGTGCTATTTATAATAGTGTACCAACGGCAGCAGGTGGTAGCCTTTCAGTTGCGAATATCAGTAACGCTAAGTTTGTTGCAAATGCTGCGTCATTAGGCGGTGGTGCCATAACTAACGCAGGTAAGATGACAATAAGTAATTCAGTGTTTGAAGCAAATGGATCACACAATGGTGTAAATACACAACGAGGCGGAGCCATAAGAAACTTTCAATCAGGTACAGTTGGTGTTGAGAATACAAACTTGACAGTAAGTAATTCAACATTTAAAAATAACGTTGCTTCTAATTATGGTGGTGCTGTTTATAACTCTAGTACAACTTCAAATAAAGCTATTGCAACAATTACTGATTCTACATTTATTGGCAATACTACAACAGCTGGTACTGCTGCATCAGGTGGTGCTATATACGGTGGTAATGACTCTATAACAAATATAACAGCTTCAAGTGGTGGTAAGACTACAGTAGGTGAAACTTTGTATGGAACTCGCCCTGAAGGTTATAATTCTTCTACCGATACAATAAGCTTTGTTGGTAATGCTGTTGGTAATTTCAATGCTTCTGAAGGCGGGGTTATTGAGTTGAATACCGTTGTAAGAGGTGATGCTGGTAATGTTGATTCTGCAATAAATATTAACAATGGGAATTATACAGGCCTAGTCCACGTTAAGGGTGATGGTGGTACAATTCAAAATGCTAACATACATCTTTATAATGGTGAGTTAAAGTTTGACCACGATAAGAGTTTAGATTCAACAAATAATTTATATTTGCATGGTGGTTTGTTGAATTTATTGAATAATGAATATGCTTCAAATCAGATTCACGCACAGTCTTTGCATTTGATGGGTGATTCTCATGTTAAATTAGATGTTGATTTAGGTGGTACATATTCTCAATCAGGTAATCCTGAAATGGATGCTTTGTTAAAAGCTAATATTGGTACAGTAACAAATGATGGTGCGCATACTCTTTTTGTAGATCAGATGAAATCACTTTCTGAGGCAAAAGAAGATAATGTCAGAATTTTGTTTACAGATGCAGATGCTCTGATTGGTCATGTTCAACTTTCTAAAGGTGCTAATATAGTAGAAGCTCCTATTAACAAATATGAAGTAAAACAAGAAACAGTTCCTGTTCCGTCAATAGGTGGTGGTGCTACAGCTGGGGTAGATCCAGGAGAATATTTTGTTTTTAATAAAATTGGAAACTCTGATTCTGTAATTACTGCTCCTGTTGCTGCTCAGGCTGCTTTCTTGATTCAAGATAACTTGTACAGACAGTCATTTGCTAATATGGACATGGTTACATTGATGACTCCAGAACAGAGAATGGCTTGGAAAATGAGAAATAGATATGCATCTGCTTATCATACAGGTGTATTTGCTCCAAATATTATTCCTGAAGAAAGAGATGGTTTCTACGTAAGACCGTTTGCTAACTTTGAGAATGTCCCTCTTCAGAATGGTCCTAAGGTATCAAACGTATCATATGGTACTTTAATTGGTGGCGAATCTGATCTTATTGATTTAGGTCATGGTTGGGATGGTAACTTCTCGTTCTTTGGTGCTTATCATGGTTCTCACCAAGCATACAATGGTGTTGATATTTGGCAAAATGGTGGTACTATCGGTGGTGTTGCTACTGCTTATAAGGGTAACTTCTGGACAGGTGTTACTGCAAATATAGGTGCAAGCGCAGCTCAATCAAGTCATACGTTTGGTAATGATGATTTCCCTATCTTGATGACAGGTGCTGCTTGGAAATCTGGTTATAACTGGGGATTATTCAATAATAAGATGGTTATCCAGCCAAGTTATATGATGAGTTATACTTTTGTTAATGTATTTGATTATACTAACGCTGCAGGTGTAAAGATTTCACAAGATCCTTTACATGCAATAGAAATTATTCCTGGTTTAAGAATTATTGGTAATCTAAAAAACGGATGGCAACCATATTTAGGTGTTAATATGACTTGGAATATTATGGATAAAACCAAATTCTATGCTAATGATGTAGCTTTGACCGAACTTTCTATTAAACCGTATATTGAATATGGTTTAGGTATTCAAAAACGTTATGGTGATAGATTTACCGGTTTTGGTCAAGCGATGATAAGAAATGGTGGACGTAATGGTATTGCGTTTACCCTAGGTATGAGATGGGCGTTAGGTCATTGATTTTAACATAACTTAACAATCTGAAAAGTGTTATTAGAAGGGCGTTTTAGTGATAAATGCTCTTCTTTTTTTTTTATTTTTATTTAAATTGGGCAATTTTAAAATGCAAAATTTGTTCATGTAAGTATAGAGGATTATATTTTTTTACTAGACATTTAGAGAAAACGAAAGGGATATTTACATGAGCGGAGATGAATTAAGAATTTACGGTTCAACAAATCCAGTTAACCAAAACAGTACAGTTGATCCAGAGATTGCGCAAAAAGCTGCGAAAGAAAAAGCTGCACTAGATTTAATTAATCAAATTGCAGGTAAAAAAGGATATAAAGAATCAATGTCAACTGATGATCTTCAAAAAGAACTTGAAAAAGATTTGAAGGCATTGCATTCAAAGCGTACAAAAGATGATGAAAAAAGAGGCGTAAGCGGTTTTGCTCCAATTAATGATGAAGCTTATAAAACAGCTATGGATGTTCTTGAAAGACAAATGAATTATCGTGCAGAAGCTCATGAAGCATTTGCTCAACAAAAAGTTAAAGAAATAGCTGGCATGACAAGATTTCTTGTTGGAGAAGATTCAGGTATTGATGTTACTAATGACAGAGACATTAGAGCTTTTGTAAGAGAAGGCTTAAAAGCTGAATATGAAGCAGGTAATCTTACAAAAGAACAATATGAAGCTGCAAGAAAATATGGCGAAACTAAAAAAGGTACTCACTTCTTTAAATCAATTTTCAGAGGTGTTACAGGCGGTAAAAAAGAATCTTCTATTGTTTACCAATCAGTTGGTCAAAACAACAATGTTGCTCAGGTAAGAAATAGCGAAGAAGGCCCTCAATATGACGAAAAACTTCAGAAAAAACTTGATGCAGCAGGTATTACTGATGAATTGATTTATCAAATTGGTGACAATTTAGTTGGTGCAGAAGCTGTTGTATCATATTCTAATAAAAAGGTTCAAGCAGGTGAAGCAGAATTTATTGCTGATGAGTTAGATAAATATGCTCGTAGAAATGGTTCAACAGAAAGATTTACTGCTAAAGAAGCCAGAGAAATAATGAAGGGCGCAGGCTACGGAATTGAAAAGAAAGTTGATGCTAAAAAAGTAATCAGAGATACAGTTATTCCAACAAGCTTAGGTGCAGCAGCAGGTGTTCCAATGGCACAAATTGATGTTTTACAAGATCAAAATGTAAATATTAATTATGGTGATTATGGCGCATCAAATAAAATAGAGCAAACTCAATCATTAAAAGCAGTTCCTTGGGCTCCAGCTGTTACTGCAGCAGTTGCAGCAGGCTTATCAGCTTTAAATTCTGTAAAAGAACAAATGACAAGAGTTGAAGATAAAGCAATTCCTGTACAAATTGATTCTGATATTAAAACAATTGGTGATTATGTTGAATTTGTAAAAGATTCAAAAACATTCCCAACAAAACAAGCTAAAGCAATGGCTATGAAGATAGCTGGTTATTATACAACAGAAGATGGTACTCTATTAAAGGATCAGTTGTTAGATGCATACAGACATGCAGGAGGTTCTGCAGGTGATGGTGATAACAACAGAGATGCAAGTGTTCTTAACCATAGAGAAGCAATTGCTTTGTTGACAAAACTTGAATCAGGTGAAATCAAGGTTAAACAACCTGTAAAAGAAACTCCTGCTCCTCAGGAAGAAAAGAGCGTTGTTATTCAATCTGAAGAGTATAAAGAAAAGGTTGATGAAACTAGCTGTTACAAGGTTAAATCAGGTGATAACTGGTACGCAGTCGTTGTTGGTAAATATAAACCAAAAACAGCAGCTGATACAAAAGCAATTATTAGAATTTTGAAAGATGCTACTTTTGAAGAAATGAAAAAAGCTGGTACTTTACCAAAAGGTGTAACTTCATCAACAGATGCATTCTTCCCTAAAGTTGGAGCAGAATTATGTCTCCCTTCTGAAATTGTACTTCCAAATAACAATAAATATGAATATCAAGAAGAAGGCAAAGTAGTTGCTGGTGCATTAAGTAACGATAAAAATTACGGAGCTACATATAAAGCAACATCAAACCCATTCTTGACAGAAAGAAAAGGTACTGTATGGAGCGTAACAGGTTCAAATGGTCCTATTGTTGAAGGTGCAACAGAAGAAGAAGCCAGAGCCGTTGTTGATGGTTTCAGAAAAGAAAATGAAGCAGCTGGACGAAAGGTTAATGTATTTGAACATCATTATCCGGTAAAATAGATTTAAAGTAATTGTAAATTCTTTAAACAATAAAAAAGCCTCTAAGATTTTAAATCTTAGAGGCTTTTTTATTAAAGCTTATTGCTTTTTAGTTGTATTTCCAACCTTGGTGATAATATGTTCCACCAGCAGATCTTGTTTCTGTAGAAGGTGGATTTTGTGCTTGTTTAATCAAATCGATTAATTCACGCATTTGTTCTTCTGTTGGAGGGTTTTGTCCTTTGATTTCTGTGAGGATTTGATCTACAAGGCTTTGTAATGTAGATGTGTCAATAGAAGAACCGTTACCACCACCTGATGGGTCAAGGTTAGCAACAAGGTTAACCAATGTTTCAATCAATGCGTTTGTTCTTGTGAGATCTGGTTTTGTGTTAACAAAGAAGTTTTCTAAATCTTCACTTGTTATAACTTTACCGATTTTTTCACTGATTTCGTTTAATATATCAGAGTAATCAGGGATAATTTGTTTCAATTCATCGATTGTTAGGCTACCGCCGTCGCCTTTGCCCATATTTTCGAAGATTGCTTGCAATACTGCAAGTTGTTCTTGTCTTTGTTGTTCAGCCTTTTGGAGGTATTCTGTATAGCTATCTGCGTATACTTGCAATGTTGTTTTATCAACCATATTGTTGCCAATTTTTTGGATTTCGTTAAACAACTTGTTACCATATGTTGTTGCAGACGCCATATATTTATCAAGATTATCTTTAATAGTGTTACCTGTTTCAACGATAGCATCGAGTGAACCTTGCATACCTGCAAGTTTGTCTAATACTTCTTTTAAGTTAGCGATAACTTGTTCGTTGTTTGCATTGCTTGAGTTTTGGAAGTCTTTGATCGCGTTAGCAATTTCTTGTAATACGTCAGAGTTACCATCCATATCAAGGTTAGCAACAAGGTTAACCAATGTTTCAATCAATGCGTTTGTTCTTGTAAGGTCTGTTTTGTGTGCTTCAAGAACAGCTTCCAAGTCACCAACAGTTATTTGGTTACCTGCAATGTTGTTCAAGTATTCTTTGAGTTCTTCATAAACAGGACCGAACATTTCTTTAACTTGATCCATTGTTAATGTTTTGTCATTAATTTGTTCCAACTGAACTGTCATATCATCAAGTTTTTGTGAAATTTCTAATGTTGTTTCGTTGTTTTGTTCTTGGTTAGCAATAACCTTATCGAGTTTGCTGTCGATGCTACCAACACCGTTGTTGATGCTTTCTAAGACATTCATGATTTCATCTTGATTGCCTTCAAAGTTAGCGTTCAAATCTGCAATTTGTCCTGAAATTTTATTAACGGCTTCAAGTATTGCACTTGTGTTAGCTTCAATTTTACCCAATAAGTCAATGATCTGATCTAATGCTTCACTTGCTGTCAAATTACCTTGATTTATCGCATTCAAAATAGCGTCTAGCTTAGAGTTCATTTCTGTATCACCAGCAGAAGCTTTTTTCATTTCTTCAAGAATTTCGCTTAATAGTGCGTGTTCTGTTAATTCACCTTCTTGGTATTTTTGGATAAATTCGTCAATTTTACCAGCCAAATCAGGGAATTCTGTTTTAATTTGATCAACAGCTTCTTGCAATCCATCAAGTTTGTTATCAATGCTTGTCAACAACTCAATGATTTTTGCTATCATTTCTGATTCTGTCATTTGACCACTTTCTACAAGTTTAGAAAGGTCATTAATTGCTTTTAATATATCAGAACTAATGTTTCCGTTGTCTTTAATAGCGGCAAGGATTTGTTCTAACATTTCTGTGTGAGATGTGTTACCATCTTGGAAGCTATTGTAAATATCGTCAACTTTGTTGTAAATATTTTGATTTGTGTCTTTTAATTCTCCAAGCAATTTTTCAATGTTAATTAATAATTGGTTTTGCTCTTTGTTTGCTTGTAAAATTTGGTCCAACTTGTCAGCAGCATCTGCTTGGCCATTAATGATTGCATCTAATTTGTTTAGGAATTCAACATCATTAGCGTTTGCTTCTTCTAGTAGTGCAACGACTCTAATCATTGCTGCTTCTATTGATTCGGTTGTTCCGTCAATATTTTGTATTATGGATGTAATTTCTTTGTTTTGGTTAATAATATCTTTTACCAAGCTAATCAATTCTTTATTGTCAGAATTCATTTCTTGCAAATAAGCTAACATTTCTTGTTGTTGTTGAATTGATTGTTGCATTAGTTTCATCATAGCGTCCAATTTCTCTAAAATTGGCGCCATATCAATGTCAACGTTTTGTTCTTGAGTTATGTCTCCACAACTTTGTAGAGTTGCTGCTGTACCACCCATAGCCGTAATTGCCATTAATGCTCGTACATAACTGGATAAAGCACTGTCTCTAACTTTTTCAAGGGCTGTTTTTTCGGCTTCTGTCATTTCCGGTTCAACGGAAGGACCTTTAGGAGCTTCTTTGGATGTTTTATTAACATCTGTTTTTTTAGGAAGCTTGTTGAAATTAATACCGTCAATAGTCATGTTAATATTACTCCTTTTTCTTGTTATTAATGAATGGCACCTGATAGAAATCTTCTGAAGATTTTTATTTGCGCATGTTTTAGAATTATGTAAAAAAATCTTTACAATTATCGGCTAAAAGTGTACCTTTTCTTGACAAAAATTTTTACATTAACGTATTACTTTACCGCAATAACTTCAATTTCTATGAGGGCTCCTTTGGGGAGATCTTTCACTGCCACGCAGGAACGAGCCGGTTTGTTATCAGTGAAGTATTCTTCATATACTTTGTTAAATTCAGCAAAATCGCTCATCTCTTTTAAAAAGCATGAAACCTTCACTATATTAGTAATACCCATTTTTGATACTTTTAAAACATTTTTTATGTTTTTTAGGCACAAATGTGTCTGTTTTGTTACATTTCCTTCAATAAGTTGTCCAGTTGCGGGGTCTATAGCTATCTGTCCCGAGCAATACATTGTATTTCCTACAAGAACAGCTTGCGAATATGGGCCAACAGGCTCTGGTGCTTCGTTAGTGTAAATAATTTCTTTCATTAACCTTATCCTTACTTATCTGATGATAGTCTATAACCTGCTTTACTCAATGCCTGTTTGATTTCACACAGGTGTCTCAGGTTTCTTGTTTCCATTGTTATTTTGAGGTAGCAATCGTTAATATCAGTGTTTTCTCCGCCTTGGTTGTGTCTTACTCGGATTACATTTGCTCCTAAATCGGCTATTATTCTTGAAACTTCTTTTAATTGACCAGGTTTGTCCAACATTTCAATTGTTAAATCTGCGATACGTCCTGCTTTTAATAAACCTCTGTTTATTACTCTTGAAAGTATGTTTACATCTATGTTTCCGCCAGACACAACGCAAACAACTTTTTGATTTTCTATAGGGAGCTTTTTAAACATAGCTGCAGCTACACTGAGTGCGCCTGCTCCTTCTGCTATGAGTTTTTGCCCTTCTATCAATGTTAAAACTGCTGTTGCGATCTCGTCATCGGAAACAGTAACAATTTTATCCACATACTTTTGACAAAATTCAAAAGTATGTTCTCCAGGCATTTTTACAGCAGTACCGTCAGCAAATGTTGAGACATGTTCTAACTCAGTTCTTTTGTTTTGCTCTATAGAATAATACATACTACCAGCACCGGAAGCCTGTACACCATATACTTTGCAATCTGGTTTTAACATTTTGATTGTATAAGCAATGCCTGAAATTAGACCGCCTCCACCAATTGGGATAATAATTGCATCAACATCCGGTAGTTGGTCTATTATTTCAAGAGCGATTGTTCCCTGACCTGCTATAACATCTTCGTCATCAAACGGGTGTATAAATTCTGCACCTGTTTCTTTTTGGAATTTAACGGCTTCATTGTACGCATCATCATAAACTCCATCAACAAGCCTTATATTTGCACCGAATTTTTTTGTTGCTTCTATTTTTGATATTGGTGCAGTGCTGGGGATAAAAATAGTTGATTCAATACCGTTTTTTTGGGCTGCCAATGCAACACCTTGTGCGTGATTACCGGCGGAGCAAGCTATAATCCCTTTAGATTTTTGTTCATCAGTTAGGCCTGCAATTTTGACATAAGCGCCACGAACTTTAAAAGAACCTGTGGTTTGTAAGTTTTCTGATTTTAAATAAATTTCATTATTTTTTGACAAAGCAGAAGAATAAATCAAATCGGTTTTTCTTATAACAGGTTTAAGGGTTTCTGCAGCTTTAATTATTTTGTCTATAGTTAACATTTCCAACTCCGCCAAAATCTGGTTATTATAATATATCAATATTACCTTTTAAATGCAAAGAAAAAATTCAATTATTAAAATATATAAATTTTTTTATATTTAAAATTAGTCCTTCATTTTTATAAAAAAAAACATCTACTTGCTTTATAAACCTTGGGTTTTTTTTTTTTTTTATGTAAAAATAAAAAAAAATTTGTTATTGTCCGTGAAAAATTTTATTGTTAGCAATGTCTTTTATTTTTGAATTTTAAATATTTTATTGCACAAATTAAATAAATTTCGCATAATTATATAAATAAAAACGACAACTATTTATTGAACACTGCGAGACATAAGGAGAGTGCTATGAGTATGTACGTGCCAAAGCAAGGCGTAGAGTTAACGGATGACGAGATTAAAAAACTGATTGATGAGTACAATGTTAAATTTGTAAGACTTCAATTTGTAGATATTAACGGTATGGTCAAAAATATGGCTGTTCCTGCTAAGCAAATAGATAAAATTTTAAATAATGAATTGATGTTAGACGGGTCTTCAATAAAAGGTTTTAGAAGTATTGAAACTTCTGATATGTGCTTTTATCCTGACCGTTCAACTTTTGCAATTCTTCCTTGGAAAGAAAAAAATGGTGAGTGGAATGTTGCGAGAATTATTTGCGATATTCATAACTCTGACGGAACACCTTTTGAAGGTTGTCCTCGATGCAATCTTAAAAGAGTCATTAAAGAAGCTGAAGAAATGGGCTTTGTTATGAATATTGGACCTGAAGCAGAGTTTTTCTTATTTAAGAAAGATGCGGATGGAATGCCAACGACTTGTACTCATGATGCAGCAGGTTATTATGATGTTGGACCAGATGACAAAGGTGAAGATATAAGAGCCCAGATTGTTGACAGCTTAGAACAGCTAGGTTTTGAAATTGAGGCAAGCCACCACGAAGTAGCAAGAGGCCAACATGAAATAGATTTTAAATATGCTGATGCGTTAACAGCTGCAGATAATATTGTTACATTTAAATATGCTGTAAAAGCATGTGCTGATAGATGTGGTTTGCACGCGACTTTTATGCCTAAGCCAATTTATGGTATTAATGGTTCCGGCATGCACTGTAATATTTCTTTGTTTAATACTAAAGAAGGAAAAAATGCTTTTTATTCAGAAGATTCTACGTATCAGTTATCAAAAGAAGCATTGTATACTATTGGTTCAATACTGGAAAATGTTAAAGATTTTACTGCGATTACGAACCCTACTGTTAACAGCTATAAACGTTTGGTTCCCGGATATGAAGCACCTGTTTATATTGCTTGGTCTTTATCTAACAGAAGTGCGTTGATTAGAGTCCCAGCCAAAAGAGGTAATGCGACAAGAATAGAGCTTCGTTCTCCTGATGCATCTTGTAACCCTTATCTTGTTATGGCTGTACTACTTACTGTTGCAATAGAGGGTGTTAAAAATCAAACTAAGCCACCTCTTCAAACAGAAGAAAATATTTACGAAATGAGTGCAAAAGAAAGAAAAAGAAATCATATCGATGCTCTCCCAGGTAGTTTGAATGAAGCTTTGGCTTTAATGAAAAAAAGTAAAATTGTTAAAAAAGCTCTTGGTGAACACATTTTCAATGAGTTCTTGACTGCTAAAGAAATTGAGTGGGATAGATACAGAACAGATGTTTCTCCTTGGGAGATTAAAGAATATTTGGAAAAATATTAATTTTAAGTTGATACTAAAAACTGGTGCTTCCCTAAAAAAGGGAAGCTTTTTTTAACCTTGTGTTTTTATTACATTTTCAAAAATGTGGTACACGTTATTTCTGTAATCAGTAGCTTCGGGTGATGTATTGAATGCCCCGTCATAGTGACGCTCACATTTAGTCCATGCATTTGAACCGTTCATTTGCTTGGCATGCATCATCACTTCATGAGTGTTTGAATATGGTGATAATGGGAATATGTCATGCATTTGCATAAATGATGGAAGCTTTTCACCAACGTTATTGTAAGCGAACAGGCAGGAATTTATTCTGTTCAATCTTTGAGGGAAACAAATTCCTCCATCGTCATTATCGTTAGAAACTTCAGGTCCACCAGCGTATTCTCCTGACCAACTTTGTTGTTGTGATTCCCATTTTACGCTGTTAAAGTCATCTGCTTTACCCCAGTCAGTACCTGCTGTAAATCCCATTTCTTTGTATTCTTGTCTGTTATCACATTTTTCACCGATAAATGAAATATCTGTTCGGCCGGTTTGTTCTCTTATTTTATAGAGGATATAACCCATTTGTGCTTTGTTTGGTAAATCTCCAACGCCTATATAACCATTTTTGTCTGTTATATGTTTTGCACTATCAAAGAATATAGAGTCAAATCCTAGTTCTATACCCCAAACACAAGCATCGATAAATGCTTTTTCATCTTTGTACCAGTTAAATTCGTGGCCTTTTACTCTGAGCTGTCCTGCTGATAAAGGTATTCTGAATCCTGTTTTGAACCCAAGCAAATGAGCCATATCATTGAAGGCTTTCACTTGTTCATCAGCACCCATTTTCCCAAATAGTCCATCAGCTGTTAAAGTTTGGCTGATTCCGGAGTGTAAATTTGTACAATACAATGAAGCAGCATCATCGTAACCATCACCATAAATACAGGGATATAATTGAGATAAAACAATGCAGTTTGCAAAAGAGTTTGGAGATGTAGGAATAGCTCTCATTAATTTCATTGTGTTGAGCAATCCATCAGTGAGTCTGTTACTGTTGTTGTCGTATTTAGCAATAACTCTCGGATTTATTTCAATGTAATTAGCTCTTCTTCCCCATTTATCACCAAAGTTTGGAGTAGGAATAAATGGAGGAATTCCCGGATATTGCATATCCGGTTTTGTCAAAGTGCATAACGATTGAATTGTTTGTTCTGTAGTGTGTCTTAATAATTCCGCAGGATGAGCATTTACCCACTTTTTAATACCAACTTGATATAAGTGGTCTTTTGTCCAGTTATCTTCATAGACATCATTTCTTCCCGTAGAAATCCAAAATAATTTTTTCAGTGGTTGTTGGTCACCGTAGTAGCCTTTGAATGATATCAAAGACTTGTTAAGCATTGCTCTGTTCATATCAAACAGGGCAAAATTGTTTTTTATGGACGGCGATACTGAATAGGAATTCTCTTTTATTTGTTTCTTATTAGTGTAATCAGATAATCCCAGACATGCCGAATTTAATGCAGTAACTTTAAGTGGCATATCTTCAGTAAAACACAAACAAAAAATTTGTCACTACCAGCCGCTAAAGATTTTTTTAATTCCTTTGCCAATAGCTTTTGCTGCATTTGCGATGCCTTTACCGACTGCTTTGGCAGCTTTGCCAATGCCTTCGCCTAGTTTTTTTACACCGTTAACAATACCTTTACCAAGTTGTTTCCCAAAATTAACAATACCTTTGCCTATAGAAAACAGACCTTTATATACACCTTGTATTGGCTTCCAAATGGCATTTCCTATGCCTTTGAACATTGTTCCAAATCCATTTAAAATATTTCCTTTAAATATTTGCCCCCAGCCTTTTACGATACCGCCAAAAAGACTTGTAACACCTTGGAATGAACCGTTAAGAAAACTGTATGCTCCGTTTCCAATCCCTTTTATCATGTCCCAAGCCCCGAGACCGATACCTTTTATTACATTCCAGCAATATCCGCCTACGCCTGCAATGAGATTAACTCCTGCCATAACACCGCCTCCAATATGGTACATTGGGGCTTTTAAAAATTCCCAGCAACCACCGGCTACATTTTTTAAGCTTGGTTCATTTGCTTCTTCAATTTCTACTTCCCCTTCTGCATCTTGTGATGTGTATTTCGAGATAAATTCTGTGTTTGAATAAAGCTCATTAGCGGTCACAATACCGTCATTGTTTGCATCCAGCTGTCTTATTTCGTCAGCAGAAAGAGCGATGTTTGTAAATGGATTAATTTTAATGTTGTCTGTCATAATACCAATTTCCCTGTTCTATTATGTTTATCGGCATTATTTGTAATAAGTTTAGTGATAAATGAGAGTTTTTTCTCTTCTTTTTGAAAAACCTTGATATAATTGCTTTTTGGGTATAAACTTGTGTTAACAAAAGTTAACAAAGGTGCTGTATGAAAATTGCTCTAATTATGGTCAAAGCTAAAGTTTATGGTTTTAAAAATCGTTCTGTATTTTTTAATCATATGCCGGACTGTTCTACTCTTGGAATGTTACACTCCATAATAAAAAGTGCGTACCCTGAAGTAACTGTTGAAATTTTTGATGAAACTGTTGAAGTTATTGAAAAAGAAAAAATTGATGCTGATTTAATAGGAATTTCTGCTATTACTCCTGCCATTAACAGAGCTTATGAATATGCAAGATATTTTAAAAATAAGGGCAAAACAGTTTTTATAGGTGGTGTTCACGCAACTTTAATACCAGAAGAAGTAAAACACCATTGCGATAGTGTTGTGGTCGGCTTGGCAAATGAGACATTACCGAGGTTAATATCAGATTTTGAAAAAGGCGAATTAAAAGATTTTTATTATCAAGATAAGAATATGTCTTTTGAAAATATGGTTTTTCCTTCAAGAAAAATATATGAAGAAAAAAGTTTTTTGGGGGATGAACTTAATATGGTACAAGCAACTTTTGGCTGTATGAATATGTGTGAATTTTGTGTTCAACCCTATGTGTGTTTTGGTCATCATAAAAGACCTGTCAAAGATGTTATAGAAGAAATAAAGCAAATCGAAGATAATTATGTTGAGTTTTATGACCCTAACCTTGCAAAAGATAAAGAATATTTAAAAAACTTGTGCAAGGAACTTATACCTTTAAAAAAGAGATGGTTTGCTCCTGTTACAATTTCTGTTTGTTATGATGAGGAGCTTCTTTCTTTAATGAAAGAAGCAGGGTGCAGTGAAGTTTTAATCGGCTTTGAGTCATTGAGTCAGGATTCTGTAAAATCAATAAATAAAAATTTTAACAGTGTTGAAGATTACAAAAAATGTGTTGAAATTTTGCATAAGTACAATATTAAAGTTACAGGCAGTTTTGTTCTTGGTCTTGATTGTGATGATAAAGATTCCTTTAAAAGAACACTTGATTTTATAAATGATGCACATATAGATTTTGTGAGATACACGATTAATACGCCGTATCCTGGTACACCTTATTATGAAAGAATGAAAAATGAGGGCAGGTTACTTGAAACTAACTGGGATTTTTATGATTGCAGACATTGTGTAATAAAACCGATGTTAATTACTAAAGAAGAATTGGAAAACGGCTATAAGTGGTTATGGTTTCAAACTTATTCGTTGAAAAATATAATAAAACGATTGTCGTACCACAAATCAAAATGGCAGTTCATAAAGCAGGTTGTTATTAACTATGTTTTTGGCTTGGTTTATAACAAAATGATGTTTAAAAATACTATTAATTAAGGATTCTATTAAGAATAACCTGATTTAAAATTATAGTATGAAAAAGCTTTTTACACAGTTTCTTTTAGCGTGTTTGGTGATGACACAGTTTTCGTTTGGCGTTTTGGCAAAGGACAAAATGCCAGATTTGCCTGACTTGCCTCCTGAGTTTGATACGGTGTTGCCACCGGATGGTGTTGATGTGTTTTCCCCATCAACTACTCCAGCTCAAATAGCACCTGAAAAACCTGTTGTGACAAAGCCTTCTACAACTGTGCAAACTCAAACAAAGCCTGCACAACCCACGACTACAAGTAAACCAACAGCTTCAAAAACTGTTATTCAAACGCAACCTAAAAAGAACACAACAACAGCACCCGTGAAAAAGCCTGTACAGACTGTTCAAAAGGTTAATACTTCAAATAACAGTTATTATAAAAGCAATACTCAAAGCACATATATTATCCCAAAAGGGAAAAAGTTTGAGGTCAGATTACAACAGACAGTTTCAAGCAGTACACCTGTAGGAACAAGAATCAGTTTTGTAAGCAGATATCCTGAAACTTCTACTTATATAACAATCCCAGCAAATACTATATTTAAAGGCAGAGTGGTTGATTCTCATCCTCCTCAATACACAGGTAATGGGGGGTTGATAGTTATTGAAGTGGATCAGGTTATATACAAAGGCAGAGCTTATGAAATAGATGCCAAAATCAGTATCGCAAATGAAAAACGTGTCTTTTTTAATAATATAAAAGGGAAAAGAACTTATTTGCAAAGTATTCCAAAATCAATAAAACCAGGTAGTAGATTCTTCAAAAAAATGTGGAGAAAAACTAAAAATCTTGCTAAAAATGAAAATGGTGTAGAAATTATTCTTACTCCGTTTACTTTGATTACGGGTGTGGTTGTTTATGCGGTGAACTTTGTTGCTTCACCAGTGCTGGCTATTTTCTACAAGGGTAAATCGATAACGATTCCGTCAGGTTCTTTATTTACTATTCAACTTAGAGAAGATGCAATATTAACAAAATAGCAATTAAGGCAAAAAGTTTAATTCTTTTTGCCTTTGCTTTGAGATTAACTAATTACACAGTTGTTTAAATATTCAATTGTGTTGAGTTTGTTGTCGTATAAGTATTTTAAAAAATCAAGATGTTCCCTGCTGAAAGAAGAAATCACTAAATTTATTTCAAAACCATCTGAGCAAAAAGGTTCGTAGTCATATATTACGTAGCTGTTGTATTTGCTTTTCCATTCTTTTCTGTCTATTTTGCAATTATTTTCAATAGCGACATCTTCCAGCCAAGGTAAAATTTCTTTGCTGACATTTGTGAATTCCAGCTGGTGACGCTGTTTAAGGTTATCTATATACCTTTCAGTAAGCATTATAAGACTCCTCTCTAAGATATCCATTGTTAGTTTAAGTTTCTTTTGCGAAAGATAAAATACACCAATGTACAATCATTGGGTGTAAAAAAGTGCAATCTTTTTTATGAAAAAATATTCGCGGTTGTAGACTTTATGCTATGATTGTCTTTATAAATGAGGGGTTAATGTAAAGTGCATAAAGAAGTAAATTCTGTAGGTTTAACACAGACAAAGTATTTTACGATAGAAGATAAGATTGTTTTAGAGTCGGGAGTGGAATTTGGGCCTATACAGGTTGCTTACGAAACCTATGGGACGCTCAACGACAATAAAGACAACGCAATATTGTTGCTTCACGCGTTGACGGGTGATGCTCACGCAGCAGGTTATCATAATGAGGAAGACAAAAAACCTGGCTGGTGGGATGATATGGTTGGCCCCGGCAAAGCTTTTGATACAGATAAGTATTTTGTGATTTCTTCTAATATGTTAGGCGGATGTTCAGGAACAACCGGCCCTTGCTCAATTAATCCTCAAACAGGTAAACCCTATGGGCTTGATTTCCCTGTTATCACTATAGAAGATGCTGTTAAAGTCCAGAAAAAACTTGTTGAATTTTTAGGAGTTAAAAAGCTTATTGTTGCAGGCGGTTCAATGGGTGGAATGCAAGCTCTTGAATGGTCTATAGCTAATGCTGATATGGTTGATGCTGTTATTATTATTGCTTCAACCAGCAGATTGACTGCTCAGGGTATTGCATTTAATGCTGTAGGAAGAAACGCTATTCTTTCAGACCCGAACTTTAATAACGGGGATTATTACGATAAAGAAAAACAACCAGAAAAAGGTCTTGCTATAGCACGTATGGTTGGGCATATCACATATCTTTGCGAAGAGTCAATGCATAACAAATTTGGTAGAAGATTCCAATACAGCGACAAACCAAACTTTGATTTTAATATTGATTTTCAGGTAGAAAGCTATCTTGCTCACCAAGGGCAGGTTTTTGTAGACAGGTTTGATGCTAATAGTTATTTATACATAACAAAAGCTGTTGATTACTTTGACCTTGCTCAAAAACACGGTTCTTTGAAGGAGGCTTTTTCTAAAACAAATGCTCGTTTTCTTGTTATGTCTTTTACTTCTGATTGGTTGTTTCCGACATCACAATCTAAAGAGATTGTACAGGCTTTGATAAAAGCGGGCAGAGATGTTTCTTTCTGCGAGATAGAGTCACCTTGCGGGCATGATGCCTTTTTGTTGGAGTTTGAAACTCAGACAAAAATTGTTAAAAGTTTTCTTGCAAAGGGGGAAAATAATGGATAAGATACAGGATTCTTTGCATCTTAACTATTCTGTTATTACGGAAAATATAGAACAAGGGGCAAAAGTTCTTGATCTTGGCTGTGGTAGCGGTGAACTTTTAAAAATGCTTGTCGATAAAAAACACTGTACAGGTTGTGGTATCGATATAAACCAAAACAACGTTATAGAAAGTATTCAAAAAGGTTTATCTGTTGTGCAAGGTGATATCGACGAAGGCTTAAAAGAGTTTTTGGATGATGAATATGACTATGTTATTTTGAATCAGACTTTGCAATCTACGGAAAAACCGGATTATGTAATTGAAGAAATGTTGAGGGTTGGCAAAAAGGTTGTTGTCAGTTTCCCAAATTTTGGCTATTGGCGAGTAAGATTTTATCTGTTTTTTAAGGGCAGAATGCCTAAATCCAAAATGCTGCCTTTTAGCTGGTATGATACGCCAAATATTCATTTGCTGACGATAGAAGACTTTTCTGATTTTTGCAAAGAAAGAAATATCAAGATAAAAAAATCTGTTTATATTAAAAGAGGGCAAATCAGTAAAAATCCGTTCAATAGAATTTTAACTAACTTTTTGTGTGAGGAAGCTCTGTTTATTATAGAAAGATAAAAATAAGATATTTTTGTAGTTAAATAAATTTACTTTTTTATTTTTGAAGAATAGCTATTTGCTGTTTCAATTAATCTATAATAAAAATTCAATTCTTCATTATTTGCACTGTATATTAATTTTATCAGTGATTCTCTGGTTTTGTTTGATTCGTCTTCGTAGCGTAAACCAAAATCAGCCAAATTAATCTTTAAAACCTTGACTAATTTGAAAAAGGTTGAAATTGTGGGAGAAAAGGCTCCTCTTTCTATTTGCCCAAGGTGTTTTTCTGACATATCTACGTTTTCTGCTAATTGTGCCAGTGTTAATTTATGTTTTTGTCGATATTGTCTGATGATTTTTCCGATAAATTTTTTGTCGTCCAATATCATATAGTAAAATCTCCTAACTTATCTAAAATAAGCTGATTTCTTTTTATTCCAAACTTTGTAAATAAATCTTTTTAACAAAAAGATTGAAACATGTATCTTTATTTTTTTGTTTATATTATTATTTTTTTCATAGTTTTGGATGTTCGTATAAGAACGTTTTCACAAGGAGTATTTATGAGAAAAGATTCAATGAAGAAAAATAATGACATTTTATATTCTTTTGATATTTTTGATACTTTGATAACAAGGCGATTGGCTGATCCTTGTGGGATATTTACTATTATGCAGTATAAACTTAAAGAAATCGAAAATTTGTCGGATTTTGTAAAAATTAACTTTTTTACTATCCGAAAAGAAGCCGAGTCTTTTTGTAGATTTTCGCAAATGATAATACATAATACTTCTGAAATAAAATTTGATGATATATATGATGTAATACAATATAACTATTTGATTTCAGATAGTGTAATTGACAATCTTAAAAAACTAGAAATTCAGACAGAGATAGACAATTTAATTCCCATAGAAAAAAATATAAATTTACTCAAAAAGTTAGTAGCTGCTAACAAAAAAGTTGTATTAATATCTGATATGTATCATTCTTCAGAAACGTTAAGGAAGATTTTATCGGGGATTGACCCTGTATTTAAAAAAATTCCGATATATGTTTCTTGCGAATATGCTGCGTCCAAAAGTGATGGAAAAATTTTTAAAGTAGTTAAGCAAGAGCAGCTTATTTTATACCACAACTGGGTTCATTTTGGTGATAATCAAAAAGCTGATATAGATAATCCCAGACAATTAGGTATTAAAACGAAATATCTTAAGCCGCATGATTTAATGCCGTGCGAACGATTCCTTTTGAACAGACGATTTACCAATATGGCTATTCAGTCCATTATTGGAGCATCAAAGCTTGCTAGACTGTATAAGCCCGATATTAAAAATAACGATGTGTACGATTTTGGTGCTTCTTTTGCCGGTCCTATTTTGTATAATTTTGTTGATTGGGTAATAAATTTTGCATTGGCTAAAAAGGTGAATACTTTATATTTTATTGCTCGAGATGGTTATATACCAAAATTAATAGCTGATTTAATTATTAAAACGAAGAGATTAAATATTAAAACAAAATATCTTTACGGTTCACGTAAAGCTTGGCGCATACCTGATGAAAAAATGTATGAAGAATTTATTGATGCAGTTTTTTTGGAAGAATATTCAAATAAGATAAATATAAACTTTTTAAGTTATAGATTTGGTATTGACCAAGACATATTAAAGAATATTTTAAATATTTCTTCTTCAAAAAGAATATTAAGAAGAAAAGAAAGAGAACAGATAGCTGAAAAATTAAAAACATCAACAGAGCTAAAGGGAAAGATAATTGAACTATTAAAGACCAAAAAACAACTGGTTAAAGAATATTTAAAACAAGAAATTGATTTATCGCAAAAAGATATTGTTTTTGTTGATTTGCATGGTTCTGGAAAAACACAGGATTATATAAGTTCTGATTTGAATGAAATTACGAATTGTAATGTTTATTCATTGTATTTGACAAATTGTCTAGGAAAGCAAAAAGAAAAATCTAAAAAGATGAGTTATTTTTCAACTTTAGATTACATGTCATATTGGATTGAATTGTTGGCAAGATGCCCTCAAGGTCAGACAATAGGGTATGAAAAGACAAATGATGGAATTAAGCCAGTAATTGAAAATATAAATCCAGCAGGTTTGTTAAAATGGGGTTTTGAAAGCTATGTAGAGGGGATTAAAGCTTTTTGTAAATATATTCTTGATTCAGAATCAATAAATGGTTTGAGCTTTAATTCTATTGATTTGTACTGTGAATATTACGTTTATTTTACGCAAAATCTGGATTATAAAACAGCAAGTATTGTAGGGGATATACCGTATCTTTCAATAGGCAATGAAGAAAAAACTTCAAAATGTGCACCGCCTTTAACATTAATTGAATCTGTTTTCAATTTTATTTTTTGTAGAAAGCAACAATCAGTTAACGAATTTCAATACATTTCAATAGCTCGTTCAACGGGGCTTAGTAGGAAGTTTCAAAAATTTATTGCAAAGTATCCTACATTACAAAAATTTTGTTTTGATGTGCAATATCGCAAAAAGAAACAGATTGCATATATAAGATTGCTTGGTATCAAAATTTCATTGAAAAAATTATTTTTTAAGAAAGGACGATAATGAACGAGAGAAATATTAACTATAATTATCAATATAGAAAATGGCATGATAATACAGATGCTTCTATTAAATATGATATAGATGAAAATATAAAGTTATTGGATTCACACAATATTTATCCGCTAAATAAAGAATCGAAAGTTTTGGAATTGGGTTGTGCTACAGGCTGCTTAATTCAGGCTTTACAAATTAAAGGATTTGCTAATATTCTGGGTGTTGATATAGATAAAGATTTGTATGAAATTGCAAAAAGTAAAAATTTGAATGTTTTAAACTTTGATGCAATAGAATTTCTTTCTCAGAATAAGGAAAAATATGACGTAATATATTGCTTTGATGTGTTGGAACATATTGACAAGCCGCAACAAATACCTTTTTTATCATTAATTAACGCAACTCTGACTGAAAACGGTTTTTTTGTATTAAAAATACCAAATGCTCTTACTCCATTAGAGGCGTATTTTAGATACAATGATTTTACTCATACTATTTCTTATACAACAGATTCGTTGTCTTTCTTGTTAATGAACTCAGGATTTAGCGATTTTGTTTTTAGACCTCAGCATTTAGAAGATGAAGAACTTAGGATGGCAAAACACAACTATGCATTTATGTTATATAAACAATTTGGATTAGAAAAGCAGATATTGACTCCGAATATACTTGCAGTAGTTTTTAAAAATTCTGACGATAGAGAATTATATGAAAAGAATGCTTTGCAAATGTTTAATGATTATAGAGAAAAAGAAAAAATTGAAAATAGATATGATTTAGATGTCAATGTGTCAAAGATTATTATAGAAGCGATAGGAGATTATTATTTACATAAATCATTATATAAGATATTTGATTTTCTCAATTTTATTTCTTTGGGAATAATACCTATTTTTTGTGATAAAAAATTGAAATATAAAAAACTATGTGAATTTGAATATTTTTGTAAAAACAAACAGCAAAAATGTTAAATTTTAGTGTTAACAGATGAAAATATCTGTTTTAGGGATGATTTTTTCTGAAAAAATGTTATTATTATATATACCATAAGAAAGTTAAAGTAGTATAAATGTACATTTAGAAGGGACAAGAATGACTAAAATTGATGAAAAGTCCGTCAATGCAATACGTATATTGGCGGCAGATGCTATCCAAAAAGCAAATTCAGGACATCCTGGATTACCATTAGGTGCTGCACCTATGGCTTATACGCTTTTTAAAGGATATCTCAATTTTAGCTTTAACAACCCTTATTGGTATAACAGAGATCGATTTATCTTGTCTGCAGGTCACGGCTCAGGGCTTTTGTATGCCTTGTTGCATTTGTTTAATTGCGGTTTGTCTATTGATGACATAAAAGACTTTAGACAATGGGACTCTAAAACTCCAGGACACCCTGAGTATGCTCATACTCCGTTTGTAGAAGCTACGACTGGGCCTTTAGGTGCAGGCATGGGGATGGCTGTAGGTATGGCTATGGCTGAGGCTCATTTGGCTTCTGTTTTTAACAAGCCTGATTATCCTGTTGTTGATCACTATACTTATGTTTT
The DNA here is from genome assembly GCA_944326515.1 of Candidatus Gastranaerophilales bacterium. Lineage (GTDB taxonomy): Bacteria > Cyanobacteriota > Vampirovibrionia > Gastranaerophilales > Gastranaerophilaceae > Limenecus. The sequence continues at coordinate 29,027 of CALVEI010000021.1, forward strand.
AGGCGGTGATGGCTGCTTGATGGAAGGCGTTTCTTCGGAAGCTTTTTCTCTTGCAGGTAACCTCAAACTCGGAAAATTAATTGTAATTTATGACAGCAATAAAATTACAATTGAAGGTGATACTGATATTACATTTACAGAAGATGTAGAAAAACGTATGCAAGCTTTTGGATTCCAAACAATTACCGTAGAAGACGGCAATGATATGGATGCTATTGCAAAAGCAATTGAACAAGCTAAAGCAGAAAAAACAAAACCGTCATTTATTACCGTAAAAACTCAAATAGGTTATGGTTGTCCTGCTAAACAAGGCAAGGCATCTTCTCACGGTGAACCTTTGGGTGTTGAAAACGTTGCAGAACTTAGAAAAACACTCGGCTGGGAGTGTGATGAGGCCTTTGTTGTTCCTCAGGACGTTTATGACTACTGTAAAAAAATTGCACAAGAAAAAACAGTAAAAGAAACACAGTGGAATGAAATGTTTGCAAAATATTGTGAAAAATACCCTGAAATGAAAGCTCTTTGGGATGAATATCACAGTGAAGTTGATGCAAATAAACTGATGGAAAGCGAAAAATTCTGGGCTTGTACAGATAGTGCTGCAGCTACAAGAAGCACATCAGGTGAAGTTATTAATCGAGTAAAAGATATTATCCCAAATATGATTGGAGGTAGTGCTGACCTTGGACCTTCAAATAAAACTTACATAAAAGATGGCGGAGACTTCAGTGCACAAAAATATTCAGGTAGAAATATTCACTATGGTGTAAGAGAACAGGCAATGGCTGCGATTGCTAACGGGTTAGCTTTGCATGGTGGTATAAAAAATTATGTTGCAACATTCTTTGTCTTTAGTGACTATATGAAACCTATGATGAGATTGTCTTCTCTTATGGAATTACCTGTTACATATGTGTTTACTCACGATAGTATAGGTGTTGGTGAGGATGGGCCTACGCACCAGCCTGTTGAACACCTTTCTATGTTAAGAGCGATTCCAAACCTTATTGTATATAGACCGGCTGATGCACAAGAAACCATCGCGGGTTGGTATGTTGCTTTAACGAGCAAAAAAACTCCTGTGGCATTGGTTTTGACAAGACAAAATATTGAACAATGCAAATATTCTTCAAAAGACGCTTTAAAAGGCGGTTATGTTATTGCTAAAGAAACCAAGGAAAAACCTGACGGAATAATTATTGCAACAGGTTCAGAGGTTGACTTGGCAATAAAAGCTAAAGAAGAACTTTTGAAAGACAATATTGATGTTAGAGTTGTAAGTATGCCTTCAATGGAACTTTTTGAAGCTCAAAGTCAGGAGTATAAGGATTCAGTCTTGCTTCCTGAGGTCAGAAAAAGAGTTGTTGTTGAGGCTGCTGTAAGCTTTGGTTGGGGCAATTATGTCGGTTTAGACGGTAAATATGTTACTATGTATAAGTTTGGTGCTTCTGCTCCTGCAAAAGTTCTGTTTGAAAAATTTGGTTTTACTGTTGAAAATGTCGTAAAAACTGTAAAATCAATGTTTTAATTAATTATAATAAATAAATTAAGAAGGCTTAAATATTGAAAAATGTTTAAGCCTTCTTTTTTGAAATCGTGTAAAGAAATGATAAAATTTTTTTTAATTTGGTTTAAAAATATAAAAAATGGGAATTAAGAATATAGGTGTGAAAGTACGAGGACCAAAAGATATGCCAAAG
>CALVEI010000022.1 GCA_944326515.1 Candidatus Gastranaerophilales bacterium
TTCGTTAAAGGTTCAACGGTGAGCTACGGGCACAAACAAAAGCTATTTTGAATAGATTCATTGTAGTTAAGTTGGAAAAAATCAAAAGAGCTTGTTAAACTTTAACTTCGTTAAAGATTTTGTACTTTTAAATTAAAACATAATGCATTATAATAATTAAAAAAGAGGATAATTGGATAGTTTATGGAAAATTGTATTTTTTGTAAAATTGCAAATAAAGAAATCCCTTCAAACTTTTTGTATGAAGACGAATATACGGTTGCATTTAACGATTTAAATCCGCAAGCTCCTACTCATATTCTTGTTATACCTAAAAAACATTTTGCATCTTTAAATGAGTTAGATGACGAAAAAGTTATGTCTGCTTTATTTAAGGCTGTTCAAAATGTTACTAACAAACTTGGCATAAAAGAGTATAGAACAGTTATAAATACAGGAGAATCTGCAGGACAAACAGTCTTTCATATTCATATTCATATATTGGCAGGTAGACCTTTAAAATGGCCTCCGGGTTAGTGTTGGGAATATTTTAATGTCGAATTTTAATAATGTAGTTTTACTGATTTTATTAGTATTTTTCGTAAGTGGGGTTTTCTATGTTCTTTCGCAATTAAAGCAAAGTATGAAAACTCGTAATGACAATGGAGAACATTTACAGATTTCTCCTGATGAGGTTTATCAACAGGTTGATGTTCTCATAGCTAATGGCGATTATAATACTGCCCAAAAACTTGCTCAAAAATACCTTAAGCAAAATCCTTATCATCACGAGCTAAGAAAGTTGCTTGTTAAGATATTTATAACAACTCAAAAAGAATACGAAGCAATATCAAATCTTTTGGTTCTAATTAAGGCCTATCCTGATGATATGAATCTTTGTACTCAAGTTGCTGATTTGTATAGAGATACTCACCAGAGCAAAAAAGCTGTACATTATTACAGCTATATTTTAAGCAAAGACAAATATGACCTTCACGCAATGAAGGCTCTTGCTCTGATTTATTACAACAATAAACAGAAAGATTCCGCTTTAAAATTATACAGGCAGCTTGTTACTTTGGTTGACAATGAAAATGAGAAGATTGAGTATTATGAGATTTTAGGGAATTTGTATTCTTCTATGGGGCACTACGATAAGGCAATTAATGCATATAAAAAAGTTCTTGATGTGAATTCTGCAAATATCGAAGTAATCAAAGATATGAGAAGAATTTATTTGAAACTTAAAGATACTGATAATGTTTTGTATTATTCAAAGTTGTTAATTAACCTTGAACCGGATAATTATACAGCATACGAAGATATTATAAATTTGTTTTTTCATCTTCATATGTATGAAGACGCATTGTCATATGCACAAAAGGCAATGGATTTGCCCGGTGCTGATTTACAAACCATAAAAAACTATATAGCTAAAATATACATATATACAGGTAAAATAGAGGAAAGTATAGAACTGATTAACGAAACAATTAATCACGATCCTTCAAATCTTTTATTAAGCCAAACTTTGGCTATGGCTTATTGTATGAAAAAAGATTTCGAAATGGCAAAGAAAGTTTGTCACGATGCTATAGAAGTTGCTGTTCCTTCTGACATCAAAGTAATTCATAATAATCTTTCTTCAATACTTACTGAAGAAGCAGTGTTTTTGTTAAGTCAAGGAAAAACAAAGCAGGCTTTTGATAAATTCCACGAAGCTATGCAATATAATAACGAAAACCCTGAAATATATTATAAATTAGCTCTAGCAAATCAATCTATTAAAAATTACTCAGAAGCTGTTAAACAATGTAAAAGAGCTATAGAATTGGCTCCGGAAGTAAGCTTATATTACGAAGCCTTGGGTGATATTTATATGGGTATTCAAAACTTTATAGAAGCTAAAAAAACCTATAAAGAAGCTGTTTTTATTGATCCTAAAAATTCTAGAGCACACGCCCTTCTAGGCACTTTGCAGTCTAAAGACGGTGAACACGATAGTGCAATAAAATCATTGGAAACAGCGGTTGCTTTGGATAATAACAATATTGATATAAGGTATAACTTAGCTTTGGCATACGAGGTTGCCGGTCGTAAAGAAGAAGCAAAAGTTCAGTATGAAAAAGTTTTGGAGGCAAATCCTCAGCATAAAGAAGCTATGAATAACATAAAACTTTTATAAGCTAGGATTTATTTCTATTTTACACAATGGTTCGTCTGTTTTCTTTTTAAGTTTGCAAGGTTTATCGTAGTCGTCTGTTTGAGGCGAGAAAGATTTTATTTCTATTGGTGTTCCAAGATGTTGTTTTATTATTGAATCTCTTATTGAATAAACGTCATAGTATGGATATTCTCTTCCGCTGTATGCTGCAGTTTGTGCGTCATAATAAGTTCTTGATTTTGAGGCTCTTGGGGTATGATTTAGCGGATATTGTACATAAGCAGACAGGTATCTTATGTCAGTTGTAGGATAACCTGCGGGTAGTACTTCTCCTCTTGTCGTTACAATAAAAGGTACAATGTCAATAGGACCTTTGTTGTTAATAAATGCAGAGTTTGGCCTTTTCTTACCATTTAAGTCAACCCATACAATGAAATATCTTATTGTAATTATTTGTTTTTCACTTACTGCATTTTTTATGTCAACTTCCTGCAACGGTGATATATAAAATTTCATTGAATTCGTTGCCTGAAATGCCATATTTTCATCATTAAAAATATTGTTCCGTATATTTTCAGGTACTGTTTTAAAATTTTCTCCACAGTTGTAAATTACTGTATTAATATAGCCATTGTCATCTGCTTCCTCAGGGTTTGTTGCAATTAAGGAGCATAATTCTTGAGCTGTTTTATAAATATTGGGCTTTTCATCAGCCCCTGGAAATATTTGGTTTTTTTCTCTGAATTTTTCATATGAATTATAAATTGCATCTTCAAGAGATGTGAAAACTCTATAATAAGCTATAGGTATTGCTTTGTATGATGGTTTTATTGTTTTGTACATCAACATTACAATAAATCCTATTATAGCTATTACTAAAACCATTTCTGCTAAATTGTATGCTTTTTTATACATCTTCTTTTTCCAGTATTTTTATATAATCATCGTAAGTTTCAAGTTCTGTTACTTTAGTTAAGTTTAAACTTTTTTTATCAACATTTAATACAGTTTTATTCTCTTTTATTGCATATACAGGTATATTTTTTTCAAGTGCATCAATTACAACACTAGAACCAAGAGAATTATAAGGAACTACAATTGAATGAAGTTTCTCTACCGTTAAACAAGAGACCTTTTGTTTGCTTTTTAAATTGACTAACAAAGGTGCATTTTTTAATCCAAATAAAAGACAAGGTAAAAACGTTGGGGTTATGTATTCTGCACTAACTTTGGGGTGGACTTGTTTGTCACAGATTGTGACATCTTCAAAAGCAGGTGCGTGAACGCAAGGACACATAAGCTCTTTAGTTAAATAATGTGATATAACAGCTTCTACCCCTCCTACGATGTCAACGCCACAGCCATCTTCATAATCATCTTCTGGTGGTTCTTCAAATGCACAAACTATAGCTAAGGCATTAGCTCCTTTGTCTAGTAAGTTTTTGGCTGCTTTTAATAATGTTTGAGGCGTGTTTACTTTGCCAGATGATATTCCGCTTTGTGTTTTAAAAAATTCTACTTTTGTAGGTTCTTCTGTTATTTCGTACCCGCAAATATTAATGTTATATACGGTTTTTATTGCATTTAGGGTATTTATGTGGATATTTAAAACTTTTGGACTTATTGCTTTATCAAAAATGACACCGATTTTATTATTTTTTGAGAGGGTTAATCCGATATTACCTTTGACAAATTGTTCTATTGCCCAACCTTCAAGATAATACATGTTGTTTGTTATTCCCGAGAAAACAGCTGCATTTACAATATTGGGGTTAACTATCAGTGGAATATGCTCTGCTATTTTTTGAGCATAAGGACTTGCGTCACCTGCGTATCCGCCGATTGACGCGCCTATTCCTGTTGGTACTATCATTAATGCTGCTTTTTTATTCATTTTTATAAATTAATGCTTTCTCCTGGTGCCAAAATTGTGCATTTTTGACCTTGTGATTCTATTGCGTTTTTAAATTTATCAGTATCTGCTTTAATTAAATCAAAGGTGCTATAATGCATTGGGATTACTTGTTTTGCATTTAACCATTTTGCAGCTTTTGTTGCTTCTTCGATATCCATTGTGAAGGTAGAGCCGATAGGTAGTAAAGCAATATCAGGTGAATAAACTTCTCCGATTGTTTTCATTTCCGCATTTAGGCAAGTGTCTCCTGCGTGGTATATTTTTAGCCCATTTATTTCAAAAAGGATGGATGCTGGCATTCCTGCATAGATACCTTCAGGTGTTGAACTGCTGTGAAATGCAGGTAAAAATCTTGCGCTGCCCCAAGGGTATTCGATTTTGCCTCCGAGGTTTATCCCTTTTGATAAAGCACCTTTACTCATACAGTAATTTGCGAGTTCAAAAATTGCAGTTATTTCAGCACGAGTTGCTTTAGATATTGGTATAGCGTCACCAAGGTGGTCTGCGTGTGCGTGTGTTAAAAATATGTTTGTGATTTTGTTTGTTTGCAAATCAAAAACAGATTTTGGGTTACCTGAAATAAAAGGGTCTATAAGTATTCCTGTTTTTTCTGTTTTTAAATAAAATGCACTGTGACCTATATAATAAAGATTTAACATAATACTTTTCTCCTTGCTTTGTTTTTTATTATACCAACAATTTGTGTGCAGTATAAACAAATTGTTGGCAAATATCATTTAATTGACTATAATTATACATATATGGAAAAGATTGATGTAGAAGAATTAGTAAAATTTAAGATGCTCCCTTTCGATTTGTATAACGATAGTGGAGTTAAGCTTGTTAATGCAGGTGAAATTTTGACATCAGGCAAGCTATTGCAAATTAGTCAATACGAAAATTTGTATAAAGAGATGCCTAAACACCAAGAAGAGAGAAGAACTTCTCACCCACCTGTTGAAAAAGAATCTTTTGAACAGTCTGCATCTTTTGAACAAGAAAAACCTAAAGAAATTATTTTTGACAAAACTGTAAATAGAAAGTCAATGTTTAAGGCGCAATCTCAGGTCGATATGAAATCTTATTTTGCAACTACAATGTTTGCGATGCAAGAGGATGCAAAACAAGATGCAATACAGATGATTGGTGAAATTAAAGACAAAATACTTGATGATGTTCACGCTATTTTGCCTGAGGTTAAATATTGTTCTCAATTAAAATTGTTAGGAAACTATTACGATTGCCACTCATTGAATACAGCAATATTGTCTACCGCTCTTGGATATAGGCTTAATCTGGATGAGGATTTTATAGAAAAATTGGCTAAAGCAGCCTTGTTGCACGATATTGGTATGACAAAGCTGCCTAAAGAAATTTTGGAAAAATCTGTTTTGTCCCAGCAAGATAATAAAATTCTTCAGACACATACTAAAATTGGGTATAAAATTTTAAAATACGAGATGGGTATGCCGGAAGATATTTGTTTGGTAGCTCTAGAACACCACGAGAATAATGACGGTTCCGGTTATCCGTTTAAACTTTCCGGTGAACAAATAAGTGAGATGGCTCGTATTATTGGTATGTGCAGCTTTTTTGATGATTTAACATCAAACAGAACAACAAACAGAGTTAGAAATACCAAAGATGCATTAAGAATTATGCTTGAGGTTGGGTCAAGAAAGTTTACACCTCAATTGTTGTACCAATTTGTAAATATGTACAATTATAATGATTTAGAATCCTATGAAGAGATGGCACAATAATGGAAATGTCTAAAAGAGTTAAGGTCATAGGTGCAGGTCTTGCCGGTTGTGAAGCTGCTTTACAGCTTGTAAAACGCGGCTTTGAAGTAGATTTATATGAAATGAGACCTTTGAAAACAACGGGTGCACATTCCACTGATAGACCCGCTGAGTTTGTGTGCAGTAACAGTTTAGGCTCTCTTGATGTAACAAATGCAAGTGGACTTTTAAAACACGAGATGATGGAGTTGGGTTCGTATCTTATAAATGTAGCTAAAGAGGCTCAAGTTCCTGCAGGCAATGCTCTTGCAATAGATAGAAAGGTCTTTTCTCAAAGGGTTGAGGAACTTATTAGTAACAGCGGAAAGATTAATTTTATTCGAGAAGAAATTGCAAATATTCCGACAGATTGTCCAACAATAGTTGCTTCAGGGCCTTTAACTTCGGATTCATTGGCTGATGATATTAAGGCATTCACAGGGTCTGAGCATTTGCACTTTTTTGACGCTATAGCACCGATTGTTGAAAAAGATTCTATTGATTTTGAAAAAGCTTTTTATGCGAGTCGTTATGATAAGGGCGAGGCTTCTTACATAAATTGCCCTATGAATAAAGAAGAGTATGAAAAGTTTTATGATTATTTGATTAATGCGCCAAAGATTGAGCTTAAAGAATTTGAAAAAGATGCAAAGTTTTTTGAATCTTGTTTGCCAATTGAGGTTTTGGCTTCTCGTGGGGTGGATACTTTAAGATATGGCCCTATGAAGCCAGTCGGGTTAGTTGATAAAAGAACCGGTGTCGAAAATTATGCAGTTGTTCAATTAAGACAGGATAATGTTTCTGCAACGATGTACAATCTTGTAGGTTTTCAAACAAACTTAAAATGGCCTGCTCAAAAAGAGTTGCTGAGATTGATACCGGGGCTTGAAAATGCCAATATTCTTCGATATGGCGTAATGCATAGAAATACATTTATAAACAGCCCTAATTTGCTTGAACCGACATTGCAATGCAGAAAAAGAAAAGATTTGTTTTTTGCAGGACAAATTACAGGTACTGAAGGCTACACTGAATCAATTGCTTCAGGCATGTTGGCCGGTATAAATATGGCAAAATATTTGCAAGGTGAAGATTTGCTTGTTTTGTCGGATGTGACTATGCTTGGCTCTTTGATGAAGTATATTACTGATTCAGAGCAGAAACATTTTCAGCCAATAAATTCCAATTGGGGGATAGTCGCCGATTTGGATGTAGATAGAAAAATTAAAAAGAATAAAAAACTAAAAAATGAAATGTTGTCTAAACGTTCTTTAGATTATTTAGCAAATGTAAATGTTTAGTTTTTTAATTCCTTAAGTATTTGAGCGTGCAGTGCACCCGCTTTTTGCAAGTGATTTACTAGCGTTTCATATTTTTCTTCCTGCTCGCCGAATGGAACTTTCATTTTTACAAGTTCATCAACTGATTTGTTGATTTTATCTAATTTACCCAATGTTTCTCGAACCATTAGCGTGCGCACTATTGGTGTGTGTTGGCGTAAGAACTTGGAGTTTTTAAAAAGATGTTTCAAATAGCTTTTTGTCTTATCTTTTATTTTTTTAGGTAATAATAAAAGATTTGTTATTACGCTTGTTAAGCCTGTTTCAAAGTTTTGTTCTTTGTATTGTGTTTGTAAAGTGTTTAGATTTTTTTCAAGCACATTTTTTTTATAAGAAAGTTCTTTTTGTGCCTTTACGTCTTTTATGGTTTCTGCAACGATAAGCTTTTCGTTAATATCTGTCAATGCTTTTTCACAGTCTTCGATACGTTTTTCGAGTTTTAATTCCGGATTATCCAGTACTTTGTATGCGTTTTCTTCTAACATAGAAGTGTCTGTTGCATTAAGCCTTTTTAGTTGAAGTCTTTCTTTTTTTTCTTCTTCGATTTCTTCTAACTGTTTTTTATTAAATATAGTTACCTGCGGTTTATTTAAAACTTTTTCATACCTATGTATATTGACGGATAGCTGATGTCCCGTCAATTGGAAAAATTCTTTTTTTTCTGTGTTTCTATTAGGGTTGTTTGGTGAGTTCATATTTTTATTATGTCCCGCTTATTTTAAAAATTTACCCTTTAAATGCGGTATTTCTTTTATTTTTTTACCATGTTTTTTATTTTGTTGAATGATTCTATAACAAATTTTTGTATGTTTTTTCTATAAGCAAACGCTAAAACAATCCCCCCGACAAAAGCTGTTGTTTGCAGTATTCCTTTTAGTTTGCTTTTTCTAACGGTTGGTTTGTGATAAAAAGCTTTGCTTTTAGGGTTAATCAGTTCGTTATAAAATTGCGGGTCTACTTTTATTTTGTCATAAAAAGAGTAAGGCCTTATTGTTGGCGGATTAACTACAAAGTGACCTGCTTTAAGGTCTTTTGATCCGCTAAGGCTGTATGCGCCTATCGGCTGCTGTATTGGAACTGCTGAAACAGGTGTGGTCATAATACTTCCTTACACTTTCACAATTTTTATAAAACGAAAGGTTAATTATATTTGCATGAATTTTTTATAATTGTTAATTTTGTTACAAATATCTTAAATATACAAAAAATATTTAGTAATTTATTTACGCTTTAAGTACAATAAATTTAACAGAATAAAAAGGAATATATATGGATAGATTTGTTGGAATTATCGGTATTGTAGTTATATTAGCAATTGCTTATGCTATGTCTAACAACAAAAAAGCAATTTCTTTGAAAACGATAATCCCCGGTTTTATATTACAGGTACTTTTAGCAGTATTTGTTTTAAAAGTTCCTTTGGGGCAAAAAATCTTCCATTATATAGGAATGTTTATTCAAAAAATTCTTGATTTTTCAAATGAAGGCGGAAATTTTGTTTTTGGCGTGTTAACAAACAGTCCTGCTCGTATGGAAGAACTTTTTGGTACTGGGGCCGGTTTTATATTCGCTTTAAAACTTATTCCGACTATCATCTTTATTTTGATATTGGTAAATATCCTTTACTACTATGGCATAATGCAAAGAGTTGTTGAGTTTTGTGCCAAGATAATGTATCGATTGATGAACGTATCAGGCGCTGAATCATTGTCTAACATTGCGTCAGCTTTTGTTGGACAGGTTGAAGCTCAAATTATGATTAAGCCATATCTTGCAACGATGACTATGTCTGAGTTGTTGGCTTCAATGACTGGATCAATGGCTTGTATTGCAGGCGGTGTTATGGCTATGTATGTTGGAATGGGGATTCCTGCTGAATATCTGTTGGCAGCTTCTATAATGGCAGCTCCTGGTGCGCTTGTTATTTCTAAAATTGTTTATCCAGAGACAGAAGAGTCTCAAACCAAAAACGAGGTTAAAGTGGAAATTAAAAAAACACACGTAAACCTTATAGACTCTATTGCTCACGGTGCATCAGACGGTATGAAAGTTTCTATAAACGTTATTGCAATGCTTATTGCTTTGACTGCTTTGATTTCTATGGTTGATTGGTTCTTGGGCCATTTAGGATTGTTCTTGGTTAAATGTTTGCATATGAATCTTGCATTTATTCATATAGATTTAAACCATCTTTCTTTAAAAGAAATTTTGGGTGCAGTGTTCTCACTTTTTGCAATTGTTATGGGGGTTCCACTAGATGAAGCAGTGAATGTAGGTTCTTTGATGGGTACAAAGCTTGTGTTCAACGAGTTTATTGCTTATCTTGATTTGACAGCGCTAAGACCTGTATTGAGTGCTAAAAGTATCATTGTTGCTACATTTGCTCTTTGCGGTTTTGCAAACTTGGGTTCTATTGCTATTCAAATCGGTGGTATTGGCGAACTTGCACCAAACAGAAGAAAGGACCTTGCAAAACTTGGGGTTAAGGCTCTTATTTGCGGAACTTTAGCTTCTTATCTTTCAGCTTGTATTGCCGGAATATTATTGTAGATATTGAGATATGAAAGTACTTTTAACACAGTTTCATTATAAGAAAAAATATACCCCTATTGAGGCGATTTTAGCTTCAGGGGTATATGCCGTTCTTGCTGTGCCTTCTTTATTTTATCTCGGGGTAGTGAAGGTTAGAAATTTTTTATACAGAAAAAAGATTATAAAAACATTTAGACCTCATCAGTACACTATTTCAGTCGGTAATCTTACAACTGGTGGCACGGGGAAAACTCCTATAACAGCTGAAATTGCAAATTATTACGTAAAAAAAGGTGAGTATCCTGCAATTTTGTCACGAGGTTACGGCGGAGAGCTGTCTAATAAAGAAGTAAATGTTATTTCTGACGGAGAAAAAATTAATTATACTGCTCAACAAGCGGGGGATGAGCCTTTTATGCTTGCGCAAAAATGTAAAGGTGCTGCTGTTTTGACTTGTTCTAACAGGGCTAAAGCTGCGCAATTTGCTAAAAAAGAACTTTATTGTACAAAATTAATTCTTGATGATGGTTTTCAACATCAAAAACTTGAGCGTGACTTGAATATACTTGTTGTTGATAGTGAAAAACAGTTTTCTAACGGTTGCGTATTGCCTCTTGGTGCTTTGAGAGAGCCTGTTTCTGAAATTAAAAGAGCAGATAAAATTATTGTTGTTAATAAAGGCTTTAACGACAAAAAGGCAAAGACTTTTGCAAGATACTTGAGAAAGAAGTATAATAAACCTTCTTTTGTTTGTTCAATGGAACCTGATGAAATATATAATATTGTAACCGGAGAGCTTTTGGATGAGACAAAAGCTGTGGTAGCTTTTAGCGCTATTGCTCAGCCGGAACAGTTCTATAAATATTTAAGAAGATTTGATGTAATGGAAACAAAAGATTTTCCTGATCATCATATTTATACAAACGCCGATTTGAATGAGCTAAGCGGGTTGAAACACAAGTATGATGCTGAGGCAATGATTACTACCGAAAAAGATGCGGTAAAACTCAAGGATATCGCTACTGCCAAAGATGAAATCTATGCTCTCAGATTAAAACCGTCACTTGATTTGAAAGGACTTTTGAATGACTGATAAGCACAAAAAAATGAAGATTCTTGTTATGAGATATCGTTTTATCGGTGATACTCTTTTGACAGTTCCTTTTTTAAGAAATCTTCGATATGCTTATCCCGATGCACAAATTGATATGCTAGTGGCTCCTGTATCAGGAGAAATTATTGAAAAATGTCCTTATGTGGATAATTTTATTTATTTTGACACTACTAAAAAACACAGATATGAAAATAAAGAAGGCGTAGAAAAGAAAACCTTTTGGACTTACGTCAAACTTTTGAAAGAAAAAAATTATGATAAAGCCTATGTGTTAAAACGTTCTTTTTCGAGTGCGTTTTTGGCTTTTGCTGCTGGTATAAAAGAAAGAATCGGCTTTGATACCGAAGGCAGAGGTTTGCTTTTGACAAAAATGGTTAAGTATGTTGAAAACAAACACGAAATAGACTGTTTTTTAGATGTTTTAAAAGCAGATGGTTTTGATATAAGAGACAATTATCTTGAAAACTGGGTTGAGGATGAAGAACTTGAGTCTGTAAAACAGATAATTAACAGCAAAATTTTACCCGATAATCAAGTCTTGAAAAAAGTTATAGTCCACGCAACAAGCGGAAATCGTAAAAAAGAGTGGGATAAACAAAAATGGGCTCAGGTTATTGAATGGTTGAGCAACGAAAAAGGTGTTCAGGTTCTTTTTAACGGAACAAAAAATGATTCTAAAACTTATGAAGAAATAATGTCTTATGTAAAAGAGAACCTTAAAATTATGCCGATAAATTTGTGTGGTAGTTTTAACTTAAGACAAACATTGGCTTTTACAAAACTATGCGATTTGATTGTCGGTTGTGACAGCGGAAATCTTCATGTTGCAGCGTCAGTTGATGTGCCTGTTGTTGGGGTATTTGGTCCTATGAATACAATCAAATGGGCTCCTGCAATAGAAAATCATGCAGTTATAAAGCTTGATTTGCCTTGTCAGCCTTGTGGTCTAAAGAAAAAGTGTAAACTAAATTATCAGTGTATAAATGATATTAGTGTTGATATGGTAAAGTCTGCCGTTGAAGAAAAATTATCGTCTTTAAACCAATAATAGCTTGATAGTCATACGAAAGATGTAGTTTTTCATTATCCTGTTTAATTTTTTAAAAATTTGCCCGTTATCTTATATGTGAGCGAAGTATTTAATTAATAGAGATACGGATAATTTAACTTATGACTGAATCATTGTACGGACAAGAAGCCTTTTTAAAAGTAGGAAATTATCACTGTAATGTTTTTGAGGCGATTAATGAAGCTAAGGATTTTATTCAAAATCACGATTGTCCTACATTGAGCATTGATATATCCGGTTTAAATGTTATTGATGCTTTAAAAGTTTGTGTTTTATCTTCAACTTTCCATTATGCAAAATATTGTACGGGTAAAGTTAAATGGATTGTTAAAGAGGAAAAAATTAAAGAACAAATTCAACTCTTAAAACTTGATAATGTTGAGATAGAAGTAAAACGTCAAAAAAGTACCTATATCGATTTTGCAGAAACGCCGTTAAGAAACTTAAGACTTTGCCGCTAAATTTATGCCGACATATTATTTTGTTGTAAAATGAAAAATATGAGTCAGGAAAATATTATTGAAGTTTGGAATGCGGTGTTGGAAGTTTTGGAGAAACAAATCTCCGAATCGACTTTTACTACTTGGATTTTGCCTTTAGAACCTCAATATTTTGACGATAATTGTTTTGTTGTTCATACAGGTCAGGCTTTTGCCGTTAACCTTTTAAGAGGAAATCATTACAATCAAATTGTAGATGCTGTTAAGTCTGTTTTGAACAAAGAACTTGAAGTAAAAATCATTTTTGATGAAGAACTTCAAAAAAAGATTGCCAAAAAATCAAAAGCCAGAGTTGCGGTTTCAGAACCTGCAGAACAACCTCAAAAGCCAAAATATGACAGCCTTACTCAAATGCAGTCATCAAACCTTAACTTAAAATATAAGTTTGAAAACTTTGTTGTTGGCTCAAATAACAAATTGGCTTATGTTGCAGCTCAAACAGTTGCTCAAAAACCAGGTGAAAAATACAACCCTTTGTATATTTACGGTGGACCTGGGCTTGGTAAAACTCACATTATGCAGGCAATAGGCCATTATATTATCAAAAATCGCCCTGACTTAAAGGTTCTGTTTATCACAGCGGAAGAGTTTGTTAATGATGTTGTAAACGCTCTTGCAAGAGGGGATGAAAAAACAAAGAACATGAATAAATTCCGTAAAAAATATAGAGAAGTTGATGTTCTTTTGATTGATGATATCCAGCTTATTGCAGGTAAAACAAGGACTGAAGAAGAGGTATTTAATACCTTTAACACTTTGCACGGTGCAGGAAAACAGATAGTTTTGACTTCTGACAGAACCCCTAAAGAAATTCCATCTTTATCAGACAGGTTAATAAGTCGTTTTGAATGGGGTTTGATGGCGGATATTCAAGTTCCTGACATAGAAACAAGAATGGCTATTTTATCTAACCTTGCAAAAGATTCTAATATAGAAGTTCCAAACAATATTATCGAATTTTTGGCAACTGTTTATGCAAGTAACATTAGAGAGTTGGAAGGTGCTTTTAACAGGGTTACCGCTTACGCAAGCATCAACGAAACTCCTTTGACAATAGATAATGTGAAAACAATAATTAATTACAACGAAAAAGAAAAAGTTTATACTTTTGACGGTATAGTTGATGAAGTTGCTTCTTATTACAATATTTCGGCTAAAGATATAAAAGGCTCTAGCCGTTCAGCTAAGATAGCAGAAGCTCGTCAGGTGGCTATATATTTAAGCAGAGAACTTACGAAACAGAGCTTCCCTGCAATAGGTGATTTTTTTGATAAAAAGCACACCACGATTCTTTATTCTTATGACAAAGTTAAAGAAGAATTGAAAACGAATAAGTCACTTTCTCTCAGCATAGATGCAATTACTAATCAGATTTGCAAATAATTACCATTGAATAATGACAGCACCTGCGTGTCCGTCTTGGGCTTTGGCACTTGTTTTTGCTGTTTTTTCGTTATATTGTCCGCCTTTGCCGTATTTTGCACTTTTAGGAATATCGTATAGGTAGTGATATTTTTCAGGTATGTGGTATTCTTGAGTGTGGTGTTTTGTTCCAAGAGGGGTCATTCTTGTTGATTTAAGACCGCCGTTGGCTCTGATTTTTATTTCTGATATTGTTGTTGCTTCGCCATCTTTTGCGTCTATAAATTCGTCATTTTCTCCAAGATGTGTGCCTTGTCCGCCTTTACCGATTTTTATTATGATAACCGGTTTTGTAATATGGCGTCTTTTGGAGATTATTTGTCCGTTTTGTCCGCTTTCGTATGGAGTTGCTCCACCGCCCCCGCCTGTTGCGAATATAAAGAAACCTGCATTAACTTTTGGTCGAGAAAATATACAGCTGTTACTTGTTGCGCTATGTATGAGCTCAGCTTTTCCGTTGCTTATTTTATAGAGTTTGCCTACGTGTTCTCCTTGAGCATTAAGGGTGCAGACAAATCTGCCTCTTGCATACTTTTGTGCAAGGTAAATTGCTTTGGCCGAAAAATAAGGTTTGAATACGACAAAAATGAGTTGGCTTAGAATTATCAATGCAAATACAGATGCCAAAACAATTTTTTTCTTTGTCATATATCCCCTTAATAAATAAAAAGTATATGTTATTCTAGTATTTTTTGTTGGCAATTGCAAGTGAACAATCAATGCTGATATAATAAACCCGTACACAAAAATAAGGAAATTTATTATGGCAGAAGTTAGAGCTAGTCACTTGCTTGTTAAAACAGAAGAAGAAGCAAAAAAACTTAGAGAAGAAATTTTAAACGGCAAAAAATTTGAAGATGTAGCAGCAGCTGTTTCTATGTGCCCATCAGGTGCTAACGGCGGAGACCTTGGGTTCTTTGGCAAAGGTGTTATGGTAAAAGAATTTGAAGATGCAGCTTTTTCAATGAATGTAGGTGATTTGTCAGAACCTATCCAAACTCAATTCGGCTGGCACTTACTTTATTTAACAGATAAGAAAGACTAAAAATGATTAAAAAATTAAGGGATTTTTTGGCTGAAAACAATTTTGATTATCTATTGGTAAACACAACAGATGAGTTTCTTGTTGAGTATAACGAGTTATCTAACTGTGCGAGATATTTTGTTACAGGGTTTTCCGGCTCAACCGGAGACGTTTTGTTGTCAAAAGATTCTGTTTTTCAGTTTGTTGATGGCAGGTATCACGAACAAGCTGATAAAGAGTGTGATACTAAAACAACAACAGTTGTTAAATTACAGCTGGGGCAAACTTTTTTGAACGAACTTGTTGAAAGAATTGCGCCTAATAGTGTTGTCGGAATTGTTTCTAAAAAAATATCCCTTAATTTTTATAAAATTTTAAAATCAAAGCTTGATAAAAAACGCTGCAAAATAAAAGCACTGGATTTTGAACCTGTCGAAAAGTTTCAAGAGTTAAAGATGTCTGATAACGGCAGTTTGGTAGGACAAATTAGTCTTGATATTGCCGGTGTAAGTGCTGATGACAAGTTTAAAAAAATATCAAGAAAACTTAAAAAAGACGAAGTCTATATTGATACTAATCTTGAAAATATTGCTTATCTTACAAATTGCAGACAGTATAAAACTCCTTTTGCTTCAACTTTTAAAGCTAAAATTATTGTTTCAAAACAAAATGTATTTGTGTTTAGTGACGAAAAATTTTCAACACAAGTCGGAAAATATTTTGAGATATTACCATTGGCTGATTTTGAGAAAGTGCTCAAAAAAGCTAAAAAAGTTTTATTTAACCCTGCAACAATAAATTATTATGATTTTAAACTTGTTAAATCAAAAGCTTGTGAATCTCCTGTTGATTACATAAAGGAGATGAAAGCTATTAAAAATGATGCAGAAATTTCTCATTTTAAAAAGAATTTTGAAAGAACCGATAAGGTTGTAAATAAAGCGTTTGAGCTTGTATGTGAACAAAATAATCTTAGCGAAAAATCGTTAAGTGATGAGGTTGAAAAAGAGTATTTAAAACAAGGAGCAAAGCAGTTGAGTTTTAAAACAATACTCGCTGCAGGGAATAATTCTTCTGTAATACATTATTCGCATCCGTCAGATAAGGTGAAAATAAAAGACGGTGATTTTGTTTTATTGGATTGTGGCGGGCATTTTGAAGGCGGATATTCGACAGATATAACAAGAACATTTGTAAAAGGTGAACCGTCTGAATTGCAGAAAAAAGTTTACACAACTGTCTTAAAGATGTTTTTGAACGCATACCATTACAAAGTTACCAACAGAACAACGGGTTATACTTTGGATTCTGTTGCAAGAAAAATTCACAAAAAATCAGGTTTAAGTGATTTTAATTTTAACCATGGATTGGGTCACGGTGTAGGTATTAATGTGCACGAAAACCCTCCGACTATATCCTGTGGTTCTATGGGAAAACGTGTCTTAAAGAAAAATATGGTATTTACTATTGAACCGGGGCTTTACAAAACTGGGTTGGGCGGTGTAAGGTTAGAGAACACCGTTTATTTAACAGAAAAAAACGGAAAACTTAAGATTGAGTCTTTTTCTCACGTACCTTTTCAAGAGAATGCGATTGATTACGGTCTTTTGAATGATCAAGAAAAAAAATGGCTAGCTGAATGGAATAACAAATAGTTTGGAGAACATTAATGATAAAACTGGACTTGATGAGAAACAGAGCAGGTGTAACTTCGTACGCTCTTTCTAAAACAAAACAAAATATGCAAAAACAAATTCTTCAGGGGATTAAATCTTCTCCTATTGCCGAAACACAATATCTTTCAATAAAAATCAATGACCATCCTTTTGACAGATTTTTGACAAATATGATGGATATTGGTGAAGAAGTTGTGAAGGCGAATATGAAAGTAGAATTTACTCGCGCATATATGGAAGATGGTAAGTTAGTGGCAAAAAAATATAATTATACGGATTCTTTCTCTGCTGACCAGTTGACTGAAGTTAAGAACGGTAAAAATATAGTGAGCAAAAGAGGTTCTTTTTTAAACAAACTGGTGAAGAAAATAAACAAAGCAATTGAGGAATAAAATGGAAAAACCTGAACTAATACTTAGTGTTTCCAATAATAAAGTAAAAGAAACAGCTAAGTTACAACAAAAAAAATACAGGAATGAAAAAGGTCTTTTTTTGTTGGAAGGCTATAAACCAATATTTGAGGCTTTTTCTTCAGGGATTGAAATTGAAACGCTTTATACTACAGATAAATATTTAGAAAAATTCGATTTTTTGAAAAGAAAAATTGTTTTAGTTTCTGATGCAGTTTTAGAGAAAATATCAACAACTGATAGTATGCCTGAAGCTGTTGCTGTTGCAAAGCAGATGAATTATTCTTTTGAGCAAATTAAAAACAAAAAAAGAATTCTATTGATTGAAAATGTAAAAGATGCAGGTAATTTGGGAACTTTAATTCGTTGCGCTTGTGCTTTTTCTTTCGATGGTATTGTTCTTTGTGGTGAAACAGTTGATATTTACAATCCCAAGGTTGTTCGATCCACTGTTGGTGCAATGTTTAAGTTACCGCTATTAAAGGCTTCCATAAACAAGGTTAGAGAAATTTTTCCGACTTCCACATTTATAGCTTCTGTTGTAAATCACAATGATGTTGTAAATCCTCAAAAAATAGATTATACAAAACCTTTTGTATTAATGTTGGGTTCTGAGGCTGATGGTTTGTCTGAAGAAGCAATATCTTTGGCTGATATAAAAACAACGATACCTATATCAAATGCTACTGAGTCACTTAATCTCAGTATGGCAGGGGCAATTTTGCTTTATATTTCTGCTCAATAGCTTCTATATTTCATTAAGATTATGTGCAAAATACAATATAATCTTCTCGAGAAAAGTTTCTCTTGATATTTTTATTTCTTTATCTTTTCCCGGTTCAACCAATACTACAGAATTATTTGTAATTTTTTTTATTGCATATGCATGAGAATTTAGGAGTCCCATTTTGTTCTCTTTTTCGTTAAACTCAGTCCTAACGTCTTTGGGTGGTGTTGCTACTGTTATAGCCATTTCATTTGTTTCCATATCTTTTTGAAGTTTGTCTAATGTTTCATTTGTAATTGTGTCGCATATAGAACCAAACAAAATGTTTGTTTCTCCTGGCGAGCCAAGCAGTGCGGTAAATACTTCTGTACCTAATCCACCATCTACCGTACGTTTTAATTCTTCTGTTCTGTATTTTTCATATCCAAGAAGAAATGCTGTGAAATCAGGGTCGCCTGTTCCTAGTCGGCCCATTGCTTTTTCAATTTCTTCTTTTGTAAAAGAGTATTCCTTTTGGACACCGTGAAACATTATTGTAGATGTGCCACTAGTTTCGTCGTATTTAATTGAATTTGCAAGAACTTGCCGTCCTGTTTCTGTTTCGAGAAGGCTTCTAATAGTACTTGCTATATAACAAGTACCTGCTAGTCCTTGCTTAAACGATGTGTCTATTTTTCCGTTTAAAAGTTTTTCTTTAAATGGTAAATTTGCTACAGAGTTCTCATTTTTTTCATAATGAGTTATTTTTCCGTTTGCACCGTACTCTGTGTGAATAAATTCTTCACCTTTTTTGTCATATACGATTCGTTCTCTGAGGATACGTCCTGTTCTGTCATATATTTCTTTTACTCTAATATTACCTTTTTCATCATATCTTTCCCTGTGTACGCTGTTGCTATTTACTGTGTATTCTTTTGAATCAATCGTTTTTCCATCAAAAGAGTACACGGTTTCGTCTATGGGGAACGTTGCAAAAGAGTCTGCGTATGTTCCTGAAGAATATAATGTTCCGTCTTCTCGAAAAGTGGAGCTTTGGTATCTTTTTTCTCCTTCAATTATTTGTGGAGTAATTTTTTGCTCTATTGAACCATCTTTTCTATAAATGGTTGTTTCTTCAGGTTCTCCGTTTAATAGTGACATAACTGTTGTGTATTTGTTATCGTAAATAGTTTTGCTAGTTGCCTTATCAGAACCGTTTTCGTATAAAGATATTGACGCTACATTGCCTGTTGTTAAGTTGTATTCTTTTAATTCTTTAATTCCAAAAGGACTGGTTTCGTAATAATTTGATATAGTTAAAATATTCCCTTCGGAATCTTTTTCCATGCTGCTTTGTACAATTGTTGTTCCTGGTTTTATAAATTCTGTTTTGGTGTAGCCGTAGCCGTATTTAATTTCTCTTTGAATAAGAGCATTGTCTCTGCTTCTGTAAGTTAAAATTGTTTCGTTTCCGCTTTCATCTTTTGAAATTTTGGTATAGGTTTCTTTTTCGTTTTGCTGAGTTGTTTGTTTTTCTACTTCAAGACCTTCTTCTTTGTTAAATTCTGCAGAGAACATTTGAGGGCTATTTATTTGGCTCTCTTGTGTTGGATTTGTTTTTATAATTGTGTTGCTATCAATTTTTTTTATTTCCATATTACTTGTATCGGCATTTTTTCTATAAGTTTTATATAATTGGCATAAAAATGTAACAAATATTAATAAGAATTACGCCAGTAGGGTTATTTTTACATAATTTTCTGGCGTTAAAGTTTGTTTTTTTGCTACAATGATAAAGTTAATTAGAGTATGTCCGAGAAAAATTCGTGATAAGGAGCAAAACGACGTGAACGAATTTTTGGAGTGTCACCTTGAAAAGGTGAGCAGTGGCGGCTCGAAGGTTCGAGGCGACAACTGTGACACTAGATTAAATTCGACTGCAATAATTTATAATCAATAAATTAGGGGTATAGAGAGGCTAAAAATGAAAAACAAAAAATTATTGATGTTTTGGATGATTATAGCACTGGCTATAGCTGCTATTGTTGTAATTGTCAAAATGCCTACAAAACTTGGTCTGGACCTTGTAGGCGGTTCAAGAATTGTGCTAGAAGCACAAACAACAGACACTATTGCAAAGATTACACCGGATATGATGAGCAGTTTGCAATTTGCTATCGAAAACAGAGTAAACGCTCTTGGTGTAGCTGAAACTGTTGTTCAACAAACAGGTGAAAAACGTTTGTTGGTAGAAATTCCTAACATATCTGATCCTGCAAAAGCTAAAGAATTCTTAGGCGAAACTGCAGAGTTGGAATTTAAAAAACCTTTGGATAATCAATATGGAGCTACAGGTTGGCTTCCGACAGGTTTGACTGGTAAAGATGTAAGAAAAGCTCTTATTTCTACAAACCCTGGCGGACAATGGGTTGTAGCTCTTGAATTTAACGATAAAGGTACCAAAAAATTCGGTGAGTTAACTCAACAATTAGTTGGTAAGCCTATGGCTATTTTCTTTAATGGCGAGTTGCAATCAGCTCCTGTTATTCAAGAACCTATTTTGGGCGGGCATGCTCAGATTTCAGGCGGTGACTCAGGTTTTGCTTATGAAGAAGCAAAGAAAATGGTTGACTTGCTTAATGCAGGTGCGTTGCCAGTTCCAGCTAAAATTATTGAAGAAAGCTTGGTTGGTCCTACACTTGGTGCTGACAGTATTTCTAAAAGTAAAACAGCAGGTGTTATCGGTATAGGGCTTGTAATGATTTTCATGCTTTTATACTATCGTTTGCCGGGCTTTATTGCAGACATTGCTTTGATTATTTATTCATTACTTGTATTTGCCGTATTTAAGATTGTTCCTGTAACATTGACATTGGCTGGTATTGCAGGTTTCATTTTGAGTATCGGTATGGCTGTTGATGCTAACATTCTTATTTTTGAAAGAACTAAAGAAGAATTAAAAGCAGGCAGAACTTTGTTTACTGCAATCAATGCAGGCTTTGACAGAGCGTTTACAAGTATTTTTGACTCTAATATGACAACAATTATTACTTGTGTGATTTTGTATTTCTTAGGTACAAGTATTGTTAAAGGTTTTGCTTTAACATTGATTATCGGTGTTGTTATAAGTATGTTTACAGCTATTACTGTTACTAAAAACTTTATGCATTTGTTATTTGGTGCAGGACAGCTTAAACATCCGGGCTGGTTTGGTATAAAACAATCAGAAATCGGAAAAGCTTATGAAGCAAAAGAAACTAAGAAAGAAAAAGCTAAATTCGGTATTTTAGACTAACTGATTTTGTCTGAGGGGCTTCGCTTTTATAAGCGTACAAGGAGTGCGAGAGACGCCAAGGTGCCCCACTGGACTTATTGCCGGTTCTAGTAATGGTTAATTACAGATGAACTTGTATAATGCACCGGTTCAATAAGTAGTAGGAGTCAGTTGACTATATAAAATAATCTAAGGAGAAATTATAATGAGTGAAACAGTTTTACATCAACATAAATGGATTGATGTCGTAAAATACAGATGGGTCTGGTTTGGCTTGTCTTTACTTTTGATATTGCCAGGTTTTTTTGCTATGGGATATTTGGTTTTGAATTCTCCACAGCATATGCCTGTTAAAGTAGGTATTGATTTTACCGGCGGTACTATTACTCAATATTCAGTAAAAAAAGATGTGGCTAATAGCGAGGTTGCATCTTTAAGAAATAATCTTACAAAAGCAGGAATTGAAAATCCTGTTATTCAGGTTTTGAAATCAAATAATACTATTTCAAAAGCAGAAAATGTTGAACCTTCAACTGTAATTTCTGTAAAAACTGCTTTTAAAAGTAATGATGTTACAGCTGAACAAAAGATTTCAGATGTTGTTAAGGCTGATTATCCTGAGGCAGAGTTGGTTCAGGTTAGTTCAATAGGACCTTCTTTGGGTAAAGAATTATTTATCAATTCTATGTATGCATTAGCGCTTGCCTTTTTAGGTATTGTTGTATATTTGTCATTCAGATTTCAGGTTGATTATGCTGTTATTGCATTGATTTCGTTAGCTCATGATGCATTATTTGTATTAGGATTCTTTGCAATTTTAGGTATTTTCTTTGATGTACACATTGATGCATTGTTTATTACTGCTGTACTTACTGTAATTGGGTTTTCTAACCACGATACAATCGTTGTATTTGACAGAATCAGAGAAAACTCAAGATTCCTTGCTAAAAAAGCATCTTTCCCTGAAATTGTTAATGCCAGTGTAAACCAAACTTTAGCAAGAAGTATCAACACTTCTTTAACAACATTGATTACATTATTGGCATTGTACCTTTTTGGTGGCGAAACAACAAAAGACTTTGTGTTAGCTATGATTGTCGGTATTGCAATCGGTACTTATTCAAGTATTTTCTTTGCTTCAACATTGCTTGACTGGTGGAGAGAAAGAAAAGACTCTCAAAAAGGTTCGGCATCAAGACAAAGTGAAGCTTTAAAGGTATAGTTAATGACTGAACAAACAGAAAAAGCATTGGCACAATTTGTGTCAGAAACAAGAGAAAAATTAGGTTTATCACAGACAGGGCTGGCTAAAAAGTCGGCTCTGCCTTTGAAAACCATCGAAGATATTGAGTCTGGCCAGGAGTTATTTTTGGCTTCTACAATAAGACAAAAGCTTGCAAGAGGTTTAAAGCTTAACCCTGCTGATATAAAACAGCATGAAAAGCACCCTAATTTATCTTTGCTTCCTGATAACGAGGTTACTCTTTTTATTAAAAATCAAATTTTGGCAAATGATATTGAAAATTTAGAGTGTCCTGTCTGCGGGTCTAAGCTTATAACAAGAATTGCTAAAATGTATGACCTAGAAGATAATTTGGTTCTTGTTCCAAAGGCAAGATGTACAATGTGTCCTTTTCAAATAAAAGGTTAATATACGAGAGACGGCGGCTTTTATTAAAGCCGCCGTTAAGAGAGACATTGAGTTTTTTAATTTATTAAGCGTTTTGTAATAAAGATATTGCGATTGATGGCAATTGGTTAGCTTGTGATAACATAGTTGTTGATGTTTGTTGAAGGATTTGGTATTTAACCATGTTGGCACTTTCTTCTGCCATATCGCAGTCTAAAATTTGTGATTTTGAACGTTCGTAGTTTTCGTTCATTGTTGTTAAGTTTTGAGATGCTGATTCAAGTCTGTTTTGATAAGCACCTAATTGAGATCTGTTTTGAGAAATTGTATCAATTGCCGCATCTAATTTGTCGATGTACGCTCTGATAGCTTCGTTAGTCCAGTTATCTCCGTTAACTTTTGGTGGGTTAGCAGGGTTATAACCTGATCCTGGGTCCATGTAATCAGGGTCTAAGTCCCCGTCATTTGCTTCGTCCATTGTTACGATATCAAGTGAAATACCTAATGCTGTACACAATAAATTTGTCATAGCTGATGTGATGTCAATTGTGTTGTTTGCAGCATCAGAACCAGCACCTGCTTGCAAAATAACTTCTGGGTTTGAACCGTTTGTTAGTTCCATCCCGTTAAATACAGTTGTGTTAGCGATTGCGTCAATATTTTCTAATCTTTCTTTGATTTCATTCATCAAAGTTTGTTTTTGATCAGGTGAGTAAATACCGTTTGCAGCTTGTAAACATAATTCTCTGATTCTTTGTAAGTCTTCTGTTACCCCTGTCATACCACCTTCTGTGATATACATCATGTTCAAACCGTCTTGGATGTTTGCCATTGCTCTTTTGTTTGCTCTGATTCTTGATTCTAAGCCTTCCGCAACGCAAAGACCTGCTGCGTCATCACCTGATTGGTTAATTCTTAGACCTGTTGATAGTCTATAAAGTGATTTTTGTAAACTGTTTGTTGATTTGTTTAAACTGTTTTGCGCAACTAAAGAGTTTACGTTTGTGTTAATAAATAAAGCCATTTTGTTCTCTCTTTCTCTCTTGTTCTCTCTTTGTTACTTTTGTGAACATGTCATATATCGAAAGAATTCAAATTATACTTTAGTATAATTTTTCGCAGAAAATAGGTGTTAAAATCTCTAAAAGGCTTGTTATAAAAAGATTTTACTGCTATTATACTTTGGTATGACAAATCGTACGTTTGATGTAGAAAAAGTACAGAAAGCCTTGTATGCCGCAATTTTTTATTTCAACAAAAGATGTAAATGAAGATATAATAACAGTTTCGGACAAAGAAAATTTTCGCCATATAGCAAAGGTCCTGAGAGCAAAAGTGGGGGAAACCCTTTTGTTTGTTGATGAAAATCAAACTCAGTATAGAGCTGAAATAAAAAACATAAGTTCAAGCACAATTACAACTAAAGTTGTAGAAATTGCAAAATCTAATCATAAACTTAATACAGAGCTTTATCTTGCTCAAAGTGTTTTAAAAACTGATGCGCAAAATTTTGTTGTACAAAAAGCTACAGAGCTTGGTATTAAAGGGATAATGCCCTTTGTTAGTGATAACTCTGTTATAAAAAGCAGTGTAGCAGACGCTAAAATTGACAAATGGCAAAAAATAGCCAATGAAGCTGTTAAACAATGTGAACGTGTTGATTTTTTAAAGATTAGTGAGCGTTCAACATTAAAAAAGATTATAGAAGACAAAAGTTATGCTATAAAGATTGCGTGTGTTGAAAGATGTCAGCAATTGACTTTAAAATCTTGTCTTAAAAATATAGATATGTCGCAAAATCCAAAAATTATTGTTATAATTGGTCCAGAAGGTGGATTTAGTGCAGCAGAATTAGAACTTTTAAATAATTCTGATGATGTTTATAAGGTTAGTTTAGGCAACCTTATACTAAGAGCAGAAACTGCTGTGATTTCTGCTTTATCAAATGTTATATACGAACTTGAACAAGATGATTAATAAGTTAATAGACAATTATATAATTAAAACGATAGCTCCTTTTTTCCAAAAAGAAGATTGTAGAGCATATATAGTTGGTGGTTTTTTGAGGGATTGTCTTACAAATAAACATAGCTGTGATGTTGATATTGTTGTAGAAAATTCTTGCGCAAAAGTTATTGCTCAAAAATTGGCTGATTGTATAAACGGGTATTTTGTAGAGCTTGATGATTTGAATAAAATATACAGAGTAGTTTTTGCCGATAAAAAAAATTACGTTGATGTTGCTCAATGTGTTGGACAAAACATTGAACAAGACTTGAAAAGACGTGATTTTACAATGAATGCTCTTGCTTATGATTTAAAAAAGAATGTTGTTATTGATGTTACAAACGGTGTTGATGATATAAATAATAACGTTATTAGAGAAATCTCAGAGTTTAATATAGCTGATGACCCTATAAGAATATTGAGAGCTTTTCGTTTTCAAAGTGAGTTTGGGTTTGAATTTTCTGACGAATTAAAAAGAATTTTAAAAGAACATAATTTGAGTATTTTAAAGACGGCTAAAGAAAGAATTAATACTGAATTATTAAAGCTTTTTGGCGGAAAATATGTTGTAGATGTTCTAAAATCAATGGATTCTTATGGAATATTAGAGCTTATTTTACCGATAGTGTCAGATATAAAAAAAATCCCTCCAAATTCTCATCATCACTTAAATTTGTTTGAACACTCATTAGAAACGGTGAAGCAAGTTCAATTGTACTATGACAATGCTTGTGAAGAAGTAAAAGAACATTTGGATGAAGAACTTTTTGCAGGATATAAAAGAATTGCATATTTGAAGTTGGGTACGTTTTTGCATGATGTTGGTAAACCTTCAACTTGGCAGATTGAACCTGATACGGGCAGGCATCGTTTTATTATGCACGATAGTGTTGGGGCCAAAGTTATTGTTCCTTATTTGAAAGATTTAAAATTCTCTAAAAAACAAATTGCTTACATTCAAAAAATAATAAAAAATCATATTTATCCGGCAGGTGTAGTTACTTCTGATGAGGCTTCAGAAAAAGCCTATGTGCGCTTTTTTAGAAAGATGGAAAATGAAGTAATAGATTTAATTGCCGTAGCTTATGCAGATAGATTGTCTGCTCTTGGCCCTGATATAACTGATGAGGTTGTTGAAAAAAATATAAAAGGTTTAGAGAAACTTTTACATTTGTATTTAGCGCAAAAGAATAAACTTGAACCACTTCCAAAACTTCTTGATGGGAAAGAAATTATGCAGATATTGGGTATAGGAGAGTCAAGAAAACTTGGAGAAATAATCCAAAAATTAAAAGAAGCCCAACTATCCTCAGAAGTTAGTACAAAAGATGATGCTATAGAATTTATAAAAAATTTGTAAACTTGTTATTAAATCTGTGTATCAGATGTTGTAGAGGATTCTTCTACCTGATTTTCTTGAATGTCTGCAGCTTGGCCTGTTGTTGAACCTTCTTCCTCGTCTGCATTAGGGTTTACTACTTCAACGCCCAGATTCTTCAGTGCTTGGGCTGCTTTTGGTGCAAGAGCAGTGTCGGGGAAATTTTCTAAAATTGTTTGAAAGCAATCGATTGCCTCTTTTTTGTATTCTCTTGCAAGGTAGAGGTTGCCTGCTTTGTAATACAAAGGCGCCAAGGTTAAATCAGGTGAAATCAACATTTGATTATCAAGTTTGATTTTTACCTCAATCATTTTTGCGTTGTCTTGAGGTGAAAATAATGAGTTAGAATAAACTTTGCGAGTCAAATTATCTATTGTTGTACTCATTGCATTTATATCATCTTGAGTAATTGCAGTTGCTGATTTTTTTGATTTTCTTGCCGCTTGAGAATCCATTGTGGCCATAGAAAATACAATCATACCGATTATCAACAATATTAAAGTCTTTTTCATTTTTTTACCTGATTAAATATACTCCCCTGATCATATTCTATTATAAACTGGTTTGTTTGTACTCGACCATATGGTCAATAATTATGTCCGAGAAAAATTCGTGATAAGGAGCAAAGCGACGTGAACGAATTTTGTGAGTGTCACCTTGTTCTCTATACGTGAAGACATTTTGCACGAAATCAAAGATTTCGGCAAAAGAAGTCAAAGGTGAGCAGTGGCGGCTCGAAGGTTCGAGGCGACAACTGCGACACTAGATTAAATTTTAAATATTGGCAAAAAGTTAAGACGTATTTTATAATGTATTGTGCTGCATCTAAAAGATTGGGACTAATATATGGGGAAATTGTGTGAAGGTTTTTCTGCTGATAAAAAAAGTAGAATTTATAGGAATATACTGCTTTTTTTAGAGAATAAAACAAAGGACTACAAAAACAGAATTGCATTAGGCATAAGAACTTCTAGAGGATGGAATGAATTAACTTATGGTGATGTTGGCTGTTTATCTCGTAAAATTGCTTGTTATCTTATAAAAACGTTAAAAATTCACAAAGGAGAGCGAGTCGCTATTTTGTCGGAATCTCGCCCTGAGTTTGGTACATGTGTTTTGGCATCAGTGCTTGCTGGTACTATATCAGTACCTCTTGATATAAAGTTGACAAAATATGAGCTTAAGTCGATTCTTGATGACTGTTTGCCTACAGTATTAATTGTTTCTAATCAATTTTTGAATTTAGCTAAGGAATTGAAAGAAGAAGTTCATTCTATTAAATATGTAATTTGTCTTGATAATACAGATAATTCTCAAAATATTCCTTCGCTAAATACTTTGCCTGATGATTATGAGGCAAAATGGAGACACAGAAGTTCTAAAGCTACTGCGTTGATAATTTATACATCAGGTACAACAGGTGCACCTAAGGGTGTCGAAATTTCTTTTAATAATATGCTTACGCAGCTCAAAGATTTGTCTGATTTGTATCGCAATTTTTTTGGAAACAAAAAAATTGCATCTCTGTTGTCAATTTTGCCAATGAATCATTTATTTGAATTGACAGTTGGTTTTTCTATAATGTTGAGCTGGGGTCTGTCTGTTTATTACACAAAAAGTTTGAAACCAAAAGACATACTCTCAATTATGCAGGAGAAAAATATTAACTTTATGATTGTTGTTCCTGCTTTTTTAAAACTTTTAAAAACTGGTATTGAGTCAGAACTAAAGGCTTCTCCTAAACACGTGCAATTATTGTTTAGGCTTATGTATTTTTTGACGAAATTTATTCCATCTTACACAGTCAGAAAAATGATGTTTAGTCGTATTCATAAAAAATTTGGCGGACAGTTTTATGGATGTATTTCTGGTGGTGCTCCTTTAGATGTTTCTGTGGGTGAGTTTTTTGAAAGAATAGGCATAAGAGTTTTTCAAGGATATGGTTTAACAGAAACAAGTCCTGTAGTTAGCGTTAATTATGATAAATGTAATGATATTGCTTCTGTTGGTAAGCCTTTAAAAAGCGTTGAAGCAAAGGTTGATGAACAAACCGGAGAACTTTTGCTCAGAGGTCCTTCTGTTATGAAAGGTTACTACAAAAAGCCGAAACTTACTGCTCAGGTGTTAGAAGATGATGATTGGCTTCATACTGGCGATATTGCAAACATAGACAAAGATGGACACATTCATATAACAGGAAGAATCAAAAATATGATAGTGTTGTCAGGAGGTAAGAAAGTTTTTCCTGAAGAAGTAGAGGCTGTTCTTGAAAAAAGTGATAAATTTCAGGAGGTTTGTGTTTTTGGCGCTTCAAGGACAACTGGAAATAAGGAAGGTACAGAAGATATTGTAGCTGTTGTTGTGCCTACCGAAGATTTTGCTTCTCAATTTTGTGAAGAAGAATTAAACGCTAAGGTCAGAGAAGAAGTGAAAATTTTGTCTACACATCTTGCACCATACAAAAGGCCTGTTAATATTGTTGTGAACAAAACTCCTTTGCCTAAAACAACTACTCGTAAAATTAAGCGTAAAGAGGTAAAAGAGCTTGTTAATATTTTGTAAAATATTTAGTTAATTTGGCAAAATATCGTGACTGTTTTTTTTTACATGTATGTGTAGTGAAGTCTTTAGGAAGTAAAAAATGCAGTTACAACCGATTAGTAGCCAGTCTGTTAATTATCAATCACAAAAAAATGAGAATACTGTTCCCGAAAGAAGTGCTAAAGCTATTCTTGCAGGTACTCTTATTGGTGGGATTCCTTCTGCTTTGGTTTTTAGAGATTCTATCTCTATTAAGAGTGATAAGTGTATGCAAAGTGTAGGCAGTCTTATGCAGCAGATGATGCCAGATGTTGATACTTTCGACAATATAAAAGCAGCAGCAGAAAGAGCCATTCAAGATACAGGTTTGTCTGGCAAAGGTGTATCTTTAAACGTTGTTAACTCACAAAATAGTGCTCAAGTTGCTCAAGAATTGATTACTGCAAATAAGAAAACACCATTTATAAAACGATTGGCTAAAAATTTTGCTAAGATGTTTGAAGTTGGCGCAAATGCTGCATTTGAACCAAAATCTAATAGAGTGTATATTGGCGAAAAAGGTCTTTATTCATCAGTGTTCCACGAGATTGGACACGCTATGAATTATAATTCTTCAAAATTGATGAAATTTCTTCAAAAGGCAAGAATTCTTACCCCTTTTAATGTACCTGTATTAGGATTAGGTCTTTTTGCCGCAAGCTTGTTCCACAGAGTTAAGCCGGAGTCAGCTAATGAGCCTAAATCTATGTGGGAAAAAACAAAAGATTTTGTTAAAAATAATGCAGGTAAAATTACTTTTGCAACATTCTTGCCTATGTTGATTGAGGAAGCTGTTGCTTCAGTAAAAGGCATAAAAGTTGCTAAAAAATACTTAAATCCTGCTCAAGTTAGCAAGTTAACTAAAAATTATTTGACTGCTTTTTCTTCATATGGATTGACTGCAGTTGCTTTAGGCGCAGCTGTCGGGTTGGGTAATATGATTGCTCAAGGAATCCAAGAAAAAGCAAATAAAAAGTAGTTTATATAGTTTTTCTGCCTGTATTCAAATGACAAAAATATTGTCAAATATTAACTCTAGAAAAGCCTTGTAAAAAACCTTTTTTTGAGGTACTTTTGTCATGAATATGCTCGAGTAAGAAAGAGGAGAAAAACTCATGGCAGAAAGAAAATTAGTAGGAACTAACGAAATGTTCCAAAAAGCATTGGCTGGCGGATATGCTATCGGTGCTTACAACGTTAACAACATGGAAATCTTGCAAGCTATTGCAGAAGCTGCTGAAGAAACAAGATCACCAATCATTCTTCAAGTATCTGCTGGTGCAAGAAAATACGCTAACCAAACTTATTTGGTTAAATTGGTAGAAGCTGCTTTGGCTACAACTACTGTACCTATAGCTCTTCACTTAGACCACGGTGCTGATTTCGAAATTTGTAAATCTTGTATCGATGGCGGTTTCTCATCAGTTATGATTGACGGTTCAAGATTCCCACTCGAAGAAAACATTGCTTTAACTAAAAAAGTAGTTGAGTACGCTCATGAAAGAGGCGTTTCTGTAGAAGCTGAGTTGGGTAAATTAGCTGGTGTTGAAGATGACGTTAAAGTTGATGCTAAACACGCTACATATACAGATCCAGAAGAAGCTGCTAGATTTGTTAAAGAAACAGGTTGTGATTCTTTAGCTATTGCTATCGGTACTTCTCACGGTGCTTACAAATTCAAAGGCGAAGCTAAACTTGACTTTGAAAGATTGGCAGAAATTAAAAAAGCTGTTAACGAAGCTGTTGGTTACGATTTCCCAATCGTATTGCACGGTTCATCTTCTGTACCAAAAGAATTTGTTGCTAAATGTAATAAATTTGGTGGTCAATTACCTGATGCACAAGGTGTTCCAGAAGATATGCTTAACTACGCTTCTAAACACGGTGTAGCTAAAATCAATATCGATACAGACTTGAGATTGGCTATGACTTCTACTATCAGAGAGTTCTTTGTTGAACATCCTGAAAAATTCGATCC
>CALVEI010000023.1 GCA_944326515.1 Candidatus Gastranaerophilales bacterium
AATTCTTTAGACAATTTAACATTAAGAACACGTACCCACGGAGATTTAATACAGCCGTTTGGTATGAAAGGATCAATGAAACTGAAAAAACTTTTTATAAATAAAGGCATAGAAAAATTCAAAAGAGATGATATTATGCTCTTATGCCAAAACAATGAAATACTTTGGGCTGCAGGTGTTTGCCTCAGTGAAAAACTAAGAGCAAAAGAATTACCTGATTATGTACTTACAATAGAAAAGGCAAATAATAATGCTGGATAAAAAAGTTGAAGATTTAAAAGTTTTATTTACAAAAGAACAGATTGAAAACAAAAACATAGAACTCGCATCTAAAATCAATGAGGATTTTGGTCCAAATGAAGAACTTGTTGTCATTTGCGTATTGAAAGGTTCAACAATTTTTTGTTGCGATTTGGCTAAACTTTTAAACATGCCTGTACAAATGGAATTTATAAGAGTATCAAGTTACGGAAACGCACAAACATCATCTGGTCACGTACAGGCAATAGACTTAACATTGCCTAATCTTGAAAATAAAAATGTATTAATTGTGGAAGATATTATTGATACAGGTTGCACAATGGAATTTTTAATAAATATTCTTTGTAGAACACACAAACCAAAAAATCTCAAAGTAGTTACATTTTTGAACAAAAAAATGGCACGCAAAGTTGATATCGAACCTGACTATTATGGGTTCGAAATAGATGACAAATTCGTTGTCGGCTACGGATTAGATTACGAAGGCTACTTGAGAAACTTGCCATACATAGGATATTTTGAAAACTAAACACCCGAACCCGGTGGCATATCAATTCTTTTTAAACGTTTTTCAACTTTTTTATACCATTTTAACTTCTGTTTATAAAGATACTCATACCCTTCAATATCACCACGAGTAATGTCATAGAACTGCTTGTCACAAAGCATCTCAAACTCTTTTTCAAGCCTGTGAGTAAGTTCTTTTCTATCAAAATTAGGATCTGTAATAGTAACAGGTTCACCAACTTCACACAAAACTTCAGGTTTATCTTCTCTCAAAAACGGGTAGTTAATAGCCACTGGAATTAAATTTATCCCACCTACTTTTTTAACAACATTTTTGGCAATATATGCCATGCCTGTTTGAAACTCAATTGGGCGATACATTGGAGGTCTGATAATTCCTTGAGGAAACAACCACAAAGAAATATCTTTGTCACATAACTGTTCAACCGAATATTTTAAAGCTTGCATAGACGCTTGAGCAGATTTTTTGTTAACAGGAAAAGCTCCAGCTTTCGCAAGAATAGGAAATCTATTCATCTCCTCAATCATCATTCTGAGTTTTGTTTTAAAAACTCTACGACATAAATTATAGCCGACAATGCCATCCCACCAGTTATTGTGAGGAGCATATATTATGTTTGCAAAATCCGGATTTCTCTTGTTGTAGTTTTCTTCATTTTTTATTTTCAAAGAGAAAAATCTATGCTCTAACATGTTATAAAAAAACATGTCTGCTACCCACATCCAAAAAGGAGCGTTACCCGCTTTGCGAAACTTCTCATCTTTGTTACGCAACTTGGTTGGGGGAACATCCGAATATAATTTTTGATTGTCTTTATGAAGTACGTTATCCAAATCCAAATACAACTCCTTTTAAGATATTCTAACCTGATAGCAGAAATTTTTGAAGCAATCTTACAAAATTTTTACATTACTAAAATCTTTTGATTTCAACAGATTTAACAAGAATCTTTCTCATGTTATCTTTTTTAGAAACATAAAAATCCAGTCTGACGTCTTTTGCAGAAAATATTTCGTCTTTATCATCGTATGTAAATTTAAATTTATACTCAGGAGAAGTTTCTTTTGTTTTTAAAGGCTCTTTTTTAGAATACAACTTAGTACTGTATATTTGTTTGGTATTGTGGTCATACTTTAAATTAGCTGTCACAAAAAGAGTATTAAAATCTGATTTTGAAGTATTTTCTATATTAAAAACGACTTTTATCGTTTGTTTTGAACGCAATAAATTATTTTTAACCTGTAATTTAGGGATATTTATTTTTATATCTTTGTCACTGATAACATATCTTTTTTGAAAATTTTTAATAGATTTTAATTTGTTATGATAAAGTTCTGTTTTTATATCTTGACCTGTTAAATAGTAATATTTCATCAATTTGATAAGAATTTCTTCATAAATATCAAAATTAATCAACCCAGGATCCATTTGATAAGTTTTTTCCATATATGAATTTGCAATTATAGGATTCACATCTCTATATAAAATTGCCAATTTATAATACACAATTGGAGTTTCTTTGTACAACAAAGCTGTTTCAAGACTTTCTATGGCATCATTTATTTTATTATTTTTAAAATCTTCATCAGCTATTTTGTTATAACAATCCAAAATACCAACAACTGCAGAATCTTTTTTTTCTGAATCAACTTTTTTATAGTAAAAATATGCAATTTTATAATTTCTTACAGATTCATCATAGTTTTTTTCTTGCCACAATAAATCACCCAAATTCATATAAAAATCACCCTTAGCTATCAATAGCGGTTTATGATCTGTATTTTTAAGTTTCTTCACTATTGCAAGAGCTTCTTTATATTTATTTTGTTTAAGATACAAATTAGCAAGAGCAAAATAAGAACTATATACTCCATAAGGAGATTTGTTAACAGCTAATTTGTATTGAATTTCTGCTTTTTTTTCATCTAACATCAACTCATACAAATTGCCAAGTTTTACATTAAGTAAATAATCACCAGGATTTTTTTGAGATAAATCCGAAAATTTTGTAATAAGCGCTTTAATTATTTCATCATCTTTTGGAGTATTACTTATTCTAGAAATCATTTTTATATGATGTTCTGCAACAACTTTAGAAAAAGCAGTAGCTACACTAGCCATAACAAGTGCAATCAATAATGATATAAAAATTGTTCTTGAGTATTCAAGTATGACTTTTTTATTCATATAATTCCTGAATAGAAAGTGATTCAATACCTTCCACCAAATTTAATTCCTTATGTAAAAATTGTACTGGATTTTTATCA
Organism: Candidatus Gastranaerophilales bacterium; assembly: GCA_944326515.1. Lineage (GTDB taxonomy): Bacteria > Cyanobacteriota > Vampirovibrionia > Gastranaerophilales > Gastranaerophilaceae > Limenecus. The sequence continues at coordinate 3,058 of CALVEI010000023.1, forward strand.
AATATATCCAATTTAAAACTTATTTTTATCAAACCCGGATTTGAATTAGAGTTAACCTTATTTATTTCAAATATAGAATTGAAGTTCTGGATAATTTTTGCATAAATATCGTCAGCTACATTCATTTCAGTATAAAAACTTACTTTAAACCTTCTTGGGTTTTTAGAACCTTTATGAATATATTGTTTTTCAAAAATTCTAATTAAAACAAGCGTACCTACAGCCAGCACCGTACAAATAATAGCTAATGCCGTAAACCCGCATCCACAAGCCATACCAATACTTGCTGTAATCCACAAAGTAGCCGCTGTTGTTAAACCATAAATAGAATAACCATGTCTTAATACAGTACCACCACCTATAAAACCTATACCGGTAAGTATTTGAGCAGCAATTCTCGCAGGGTCTGCTTGCGGGCTGTGGGCATATACAGGGAATGCGTGAATAGAAAGCAATGTAAAAATACAAGAACCCAAACAAACAAGCATATGAGTTCTAAGCCCTGCCCATTTGTTTGTAATTTCACGTTCAAAACCTATTGCAAATCCCAAAACTATTGCCAACAGTATATCCAAAAGCATAGCTTTATTGATTATCAAATGTTGAAATATAAAGTTTTCCATCTATCCTATTTTCCAAATTCTAAAAATATTATCTAATCTTACTTTTTGGGTCTAAGATATCCCTTATTGTATCACCTATCAGGTTAAAAGATAATACCGCAATAAAAATTAAAAAACCGGGAGCCAAAAGCCAAGGACGATAAATTATATTAACATACTCTTGAGCTTCTTTTAACATATTACCCCAGCTCGCATCGGGCTGCTGAATACCAAGCCCCAAAAAGCTTAAACCTGATTCCGATAATATATAAGACGGAACAGATAATGTCATCGCAACAATTACATAACTCAATGTCTGAGGCAAAAGATGTTTTATTATAATCCTAAGCTTTGAAGCCCCTATTGACTCTGCAGCTTGAATAAATTCTTGATTTTTAATAGACAATACCATCCCTCTCACAACACGAGAAAAACCTGCCCAACCTATTAAAGCCAAAATAACAACTATCAAAGTGAATCTTTGTATGCTCGTCATATTAGAAGGCAATATTGCAGCCAAAATAATTAAAAGATAAAAACTCGGTATAGACATTATCGCCTCAGAAACACGCATCATAAGGTTGTCCGTAATACCACCCAAATACCCTGAAATCCCGCCATATAACATACCAAGCGGAAAAGAAATAAACAATGCTAAAAAACCAATTGTGAGAGAAATTCTTCCACCAAATAAAATTCTTGAAAAAATATCTCGCCCATTTATATCCGTTCCCAACAAAAACAACCGACCGTCTTTATCAACCGTTACAAGGTGTCTTTGCATAGGTATCAAGCCTAAAAATTTATAGGGTTCTCCTTTTGCAAAAAATTTTAAATAATATTTTTTACTTCTGTCTAACTTATAAGTTATTTTAAGTTCATCAGGATTAAAATATCTTTTGTAATTATAAGTGTAAGGTCGTGAAAATTTCCCGTTTTCATCAATAGTAAAAACCTTTGAAGGCGGAGCATAAGCTCTGTGTCTATCAGAAAATTCTTTTGAATACGGAGCTAAAAAATCTGCAAATAAAATTCCTAAATACAAAATCAAAAGTACAACAACAGCTGTTGTTGCATATTTATCTTTAAAAATTTGAGCAAGTACAAAATTTTTTTTCATTAGCTCACACTCACTCTCGGATCAACAAGCTTTAACAAAATATCAGCAAGCAAATTGCCGACAACAAGCATTATCGTACCCATCATCAAAGAAGCCATTACAAGGTTAATATCAGATTTCATAACAGCTTCTAAAATCAACCTGCCAAGACCGGGGTATTGAAACACATACTCAGTCAATGCAGCACCGCTTAAAAGTGATGCAAACTCAAAACCCAAAAGCGTAACCATCGGGTTAATTGCATTTCTTAAAGCGTGTTTATAAACAACTTTATTCTCACTTAACCCTTTTGCACGTGCAAATTTTACATAATCAGAACCTAATACATCCAACAAATTGCCTCTCATTTGTCTTTGCAAACCTGATAACGAAATAGTAAACAAAACCAAAACAGGCAAAACTAAATGATGCACTATATCTAAAACCTTATGCAAAGGCGACAACGACGAAAAATTATAACTCGTCAAACCACCTGTCGGAAACCAACCGGATTTGACAGCAAATATCAACAACAACAACGCAAAAAAGAACGACGGAATCGCCATACCAATACTCGTTATAACGGTTAATATCCTATCAATAGGCTTTTTCCAATTTAAAGCCGCATAAATCCCAAGCGGTATGCCAACCATCCAAGTTAAAAGTATAACAACCGTTGTAAGCAAAAGCGTATTAGGAATCCGCTCCATAAGCTTAGCGCTAACTTTTTCACCTGTTACAGTCACACCCAAATCACCTTTTAAAAAGCTTTTCAGCCACAAACCATATTGTACGATTTTAGGCTTATCCAGCCCCAATCTTTGCTGTTCAGCCTTCAATGTTTCTTGAGAAATTGAAGGATTAAGCCTCAATTCACCTAAAGGGTCAACAGGACTTAACCTGATTATGAAAAAACTTATTATCGATACCAAAAACAATAGAGGTATCGCCTGTAAAAATCTTTTTGCTATATACAAAATAAGCTGCATAAAACTATTGTACTAAACAGCGCAACTTTTGCAATTAGTTTACCGACTGATAATAATAAGAGTTACTTTTTTAAAGAATATATCTATTACAAACAAATTTCTTACTGTAACTAAAGAAAACAAAAATCACCAAAAACAATAAATAATATTCAAACTTATGAGATGTTTCGCCAAAGGCTCAACATGACACAAAACGTCATTCTGAGCAAAGCGAAGAATCTCAAAAGCTAATAAACGATACACCGAGCTTGTCATTATAAATAACAAAATATCAAATTACACATTATTTTCTACAAAATTTCTATACTGCAAAGCTTGAGCAATATGAGCACTTTCTATATTTTCAGTCCCTTCAATATCTGCAATTGTTCTTGCAAGTTTTAATATTCTGTCATAAGAGCGACCTGAAAGATTAAACTTAGCTATTGCTGTTTTTAACAGGGTTTCACACTTTTCATCAAGTTTACAAAAGATTTTTATAAGCTCTGCATTTAATTGAGAGTTAGTTAAAATAGGATAATTTTTGTAACGCTCGTACTGGATTTTTCGAGCTTTTACAACTCTTTTTCTTATATCTTCTGAAGTTTCTGATTTAATTTTTGTATTCAAAAGCTCCTCTGTTGTTAATCTCGGGACTTCTATCTGTATATCAATTCTATCAAGCAACGGACCTGACAATCTTGAACGATACCTTTGTACCTGAAAATCTGTACAAGTACACTGTTTTTGAGTATCTCCCAAATACCCGCAAGGACAAGGGTTCATCGCACCCAAAAGAATAAAATCAGCAGGATACTTTATACTTGTTTGTGCACGAGAAATAACAACTTCACCATCTTCTAAAGGCTGTCTTAGAACCTCTAAAACCTGACGAGGAAACTCAACAATCTCATCTAAAAATAACACACCGCGATGTGCAAGAGTAATCTCACCCGGTTTTGGTCTTGAACCACCGCCGATTATCCCAACAGCCGATGCCGTATGATGAACAGTTCTAAAAGGTCGTTTATTAATCAACGGACTGTCGCTATGTAAAAGCCCTGAAACGCTATATATTTTTGTAAGCTCAATTGCTTCTTCCAACTCAAGCGGTGGCAAAATAGATGCAAAACTCTTAGATAAAAGGGTTTTACCTGACCCCGGAGGCCCCATCATCAAGATATTATGCCCACCTGCTGCCGCAATTTCTAACGCTTTTTTAGCCTTAATTTGACCTTTAATATCTTTAAAATCATACTCATAATGAGTTGTTGTATATTCGTTTAAGTAATCTTCTATATCAACTTCGCAAGTTTCTAACTCTTTTCTCTCCTCAGGTTTTGCAGAAAAATGTTTAACAACATCGCCTAACGTATCAGCACACAAAACTTTAACATCAGGTATTAATGCAGCTTCTTTGGCATTTTCTCTAGGAACAACAACCTGTTCAATTTTTAAATCTTTTAGCCCTGAAACAATAGGCAAAATACCGCTTACAGCCCTTAACGAACCGTCTAAAGATAACTCACCCAAAAAAGCAGTATTTTTAATTAAATTTTCATCAACAACGCCATCACGTGCCAAAATACCTATTGCGATTGGCAAATCATAATTTGTCCCCTCTTTTTTTATATCAGCAGGAGCCAGATTCACAACAACTTTTTGATTTGGAAAAGAAAAACCAGAATTTTTAATAGCTGAACGGACTCTTTCTTTTGCCTCTGAAACAGCCACATCAGGCAAACCTACTATCACAACCGCAGGAATAGATTGAACTAAATCAACCTCAACCAAAATTTTATAAGCATCAATGCCAATAACTGTAGAAGTAATTACCTGAGAAACCATAACAAGGTCATATTAGCATAAATCTAACCATTTTACATCAATGTAAAAGCAAATTAATCTTGTGAAAGATAACTCAATGCTTCTTTCAAAATATCTTCAGAAGAATCTTTTTTATCAGCAGTTTTACAAGCCTGTTTAATAGCCGCTTTGGCTTCCTGAATAGAATATCCTAACGACAAAAGCACAGCCTGTACTTCGTTTAATGCTTCTGAAGAAACATCTTTTACATCAGCATCAGATACATCTGACAAATCAAGAGGTGAATTCTTTTGCCAGTTAATTAATTTGTCCTTGAGCTCAAGTATAATTTTTTGTGCAAGTTTTGGCCCAACACCTTTTGCTCTTGAAAGTTCTTTGTAATCGCCTTTTATTACGACAGAGATTAAATCACAACCTGAAAACTCATCAAGCAAAACAAGCGCAACCTTCATACCAACGCCTGAAACACTCAGCAAAATATTAAAAATATCTCTGTCTTCTTTATTCAAAAAACCGCAAAGAATCATTGCATCTTCTCTATGAATAAGAGTTGTATAAACTTTTGCTTCTGAATCTTCATCCCCTGCACAAGCAAGTGTTCTCGCTGTTGTATTGATTAAATAACCCATGTTGTTATTATCAATAACCATAGACGCACCGCTTGTTACGTTATTTTGTTTTGAAACTATTTTACCTTTTATATAATCAAACATTATTTAATCTTCTTTCCCAAATTTTTAACCATTACAATGTCTTCATCAGGTTTGGCACCTACCGTAGTAAGATAATTACCAACCATAAGCCCATCAACACAGGTTGTTAAGGCCTTTTCCTGATTTTCTTTGCTCAATCTCATTCTACCGCCGCAAAATCTTAAAACTGATTTTGGGTTAGCAATCTTTATCACAGCGAGCGTTCTCAATATATTTTCTTCATCAATTTTATCAATATAACTTTCAAAAGGAGTGTGAGGAATCGGCATAAGTATATTGATAGGTATAGATTCAGGTTCAATTTCAGCAAGAATCATAGCCATTTCGATACGTTGTTCAACAGTTTCTCCCATACCCAAAATCACACCGCAACAAAGTTCCATACCGTACTTTTTAATAAGTTTGCAAGTATTAATTCTTTCTTCAAAAGAATGTGTTGTACAGACCTCAGGGTAATAAGTTCTGGAAGTATTAATATTATGATGAAATCTTTTTAATCCTGCTTTAGAAAGCCTTTTAGCCTGTTCTTCATTTAAAATTCCTATCGAAGCACAGCTTTTAAGCCCATCAATTTTATTGATTTCTTCAATCATTTCAAGCATTTTGTCAAAATCGCTTTCATCAGGTGTTTTCCCTGACGTAACAATAGCAAACCTTGAAGCTTTATTTTTAAGTGCGTCTTGTGCAGATTTTCTCACCTCATCAATTTCAACAAGAGGGAATGAATCTATCTCTGTATTGTAATGTGAGCTTTGCGCACAATATTTACAGTTTTGAGAACATTTTCCATTCCTTGCATTAATCAAAGAACAAAACTCCACCTCATCTTTAACATACATTTTTGAGATGTTTAAAAGTTCTTCTAAATCCAGATTGTATAATCTTAAAAGTTCTTCTTTATCAAGCATAAAAACATAATATAACAAACAGCAAAATAGTGACATTCACTATCTTTGAATGTCACTATTTATGGTTAACAGTATAAAATTATTACTCTGCTTTTGCTGCTGTATCAACAGCTTCTTTTTTTACACCTTTAAAAAATTCTTTTACATGTTCAAACAAGTTAACAGCTTTTTCTTTAACCCAGTTGAATGCTTGTTTTGCGTAACCCCAAGCTTTAGTAGCACCATCTTTAACAAAAGCTTTTGCCTTTTTGAAAAAGCTTGTTGTTTCATTTTTAATTGTTTTAGCTGTTTCTGAATTATTAATAGCTTCAGTTGCTTCTTCTTTAAGTTTAGCTGCCTGATCTTTTAATGCATCAACACCTTCGCCTACTTTTTCTTTAACAGCTTCTGCACCTGCTTTTGCTTTATCCCTTACAGTAGAGCCTAAATCAGCTGTCGTATTCGCCATTTTAGTTTTTAAAGGAGTAAACATTTCTTTTAGTGAACCTAAAAGATTAGCTAAATTTTTTCTATAAACAACAGCACCTGTAATTGCAGCTGCTGTACCTACGCCTGCAGCAACATATGCGGCTGTGCGTTTTGCATTACTTTTTTTAACCGGTTGTTGACCAAATGCTACGTTATTTGTATTGACTGAACCTACAGGCATAATAAAATCTCCTATTTCTACACTTCTGCCCATGTAAAAGGTCGATAAACATGAATTTTTGACAAAAATAGGAGATTTATTAAAATTTTGTAACAAATTTTATTTTACAACAGGTTCGCTGATTTGTTTGCCCACAATCGGTGCAATTTTTTCCAAATCAGATTTCAAATCTGCAAATTGCTCAGGATATAGCGATTGAGCGCCATCACAAAGTGCAGTTTCAGGAGCATAATGCACCTCGATAATCAAACCGTCACAACCTGCTGCAACTGCAGCTCTAGACATTGGAGCAACTTTGTCACGTAAACCTGTTCCATGGCTTGGGTCGATGATTATTGGCAAGTGGCTCAACTTTTTAACAACAGGAATAGCCGACAAATCAAGAGTGTTTCTTGTAATTCTTTCAAAAGTTCTTATACCTCTTTCACAAAGAATAACCTCTCTGTTACCGCCTGACATAACATATTCTGCAGCCATCAATAGCTCTTCTATTGTATTTGCCATACCTCTTTTAACCATAACTGGCTTGTTAATATAACCAAGTTCTCTTAATAGGTTGAAGTTTTGCATATTTCTCGCACCAACTTGCAAAATATCAACATATTTTAAACACATAGGAATTTGAGAAATTTCCATAACTTCAGAAGTAACAGCCATACCGTATTTGTCTGCAACGTCTCTTATTATTTTCAAACCTTCTTCACCCATACCTTGGAAAGCATAAGGAGAAGTTCTAGGTTTAAAAGCACCGCCTCTCAATATTTTTACACCCATAGCGCTGAGCTTTTTAGCGGTCTCATCCATTTGTTCATAACTTTCAACAGTACAAGGCCCTGCTATAAGACCTATGTTGTTTCCGCCAAATTTTACACCATTAACTTCAATAATTGTGTCTTCTGGCTTAAACATACGTCCAGCTAATTTATAGCTTGAAGAAATTCTTATAACTTCTTTTACACCGTCCAAAAGTTCAATATCACGGGGATCAATGATTTTTCCACCCACAGCACCTATAACGGTTTGTACTTCACCTTTGGAAACGTGAGCATCAAAGTTTTTTCTTTTAATAAAACTTACAACTTCTTGTATTTGTTCATCCGTTGCACTCGGGTTCATAATAATAAGCATAGATTTTTATCCTTTTTCTTTTTGTTACTAATGTTTACATAAAAAATAAGCAATTTTATTTATGCACATACTTTATTAAAACTAACGTTACGTAAAGTAATATACATGATGGTACAACAAAAATTATTTTTGTAGTATTCTGATGAATGCGTATTCAAATTTAATGGAGACTGTATGCTAAATGCTAAAAGTAAAGACAAAAACACGTAAGTTCCGTAAACTTTCTGACGATTTAAGAAGCGACGTAAAAGCACCTCTTGTAGAAGCGCTTGAAAATTTTTATAAAAACCCGATGATGCAGTTTCACATTCCGGGTCATACAGGTGGCCGTGCTTCGTATCAACCGTTTAAAAAACTCGTCGGAAACCGTGCTTTGCTTTTAGACACCACTGATGAATTTGACAACTTAGGTACACTCCACCCAGCAACAGGCCCTATTAAAGAAGCTCAAGAACTTGCTGCTAAAGCTTTTGATGCTCAAAGAACTTTCTTCCTTTTAGGCGGTTCAACTATCGGCAACCTGACTCTTGCTATGTGCCAATCTAAAAAAGGCAAAAAAGTTATTGTTAACAGAAACTGTCACCGTTCTATTTTAACAGGTATGATTATTTCCGGTGCAGAACCTGTTTGGATTTTGCCTGAAAAGCTCGACGATTGGTCACTTTGGGGAGAAATAGAACCCAGAGAAATAGAAAAAGCTTTAAAAGAAAATGACGACGTTGCAATGGTTTGGGTTACAAATCCAACTTATGAAGGTGTTGTTTCTGACATAAAAGCTATTGCAGATGTGTGCAAAAAATATAACGTTCCACTAATCGTTGACGAAGCTCACGGTTGCTTATGGAACTTTAACAAAAACTTACCGACATCATCTATCCATCTTGGTGCTGATGCAGTTATTCACTCATTGCACAAAACAGGTGGAAGTATGTCGCAAAGCTCTATGTTACACATCACAAAAGGTTCAAAATTTGACCCTGATGAGATTGAAAGAACTTTACAACTTTTACATACAACAAGCCCATCAATGTTGTTAATGGCAAGCTTGGATGCTGCACGTGCAAACCTTGAATCAAAAAAAGGTAAAAGACAACTCAGCCGTGCTATTCAATATGCCAAATTCGTACGCAAAAAACTTCACAAAATAGAAGGCGTAAATGTTCTTGAAGCAACAGAAAACTTCAACCAAGACATTACTAAAATTTTCATTAGCGTTGACGGGTTATCAGGCAAACGTCTTGAAAGTATTTTAGAAATCGATTTTGATATCGAAATAGAATCCGCAAGTGATGTGGGCGTACTGCTTTTAATCAACATAGGCAACACAAAACAAGAAATTCAATATCTTGTAAATTCTATAGAAAAAATCGCTAAATCAAATTATTCAGATATTTATTACATCGAAAAAAGAAAACACATGCCAATGCTTACTCCGCAAATCGTTATGAACCCAAGAGAAGCATACTACAGCGAAAAAGAAACTATACCTAAAGAAAAAGCAGTAGGCAGAATCTCAGCAGAAGTTATCGCTGAATGCCCTCCGGGAATTTCAATCCTTCTACCAGGAGAACTAATAACAGAAGCTCACATGCCTTATTTAAACGCATATAATTGTATAGAAGTTATTAAAAAATAATTCCAATAAAATACAAATAATAAGTAAGATAATATTTATTATGTAAGTTTATAAAATATATAGTAAACAAATCTTTGTGCTGCATAATAAAACTGCGTAAGCAGTAGTACGGCTTTGCCGTTGTAGCCTTGTTTACAGACTCTTTGTATTTACGCACAAAATTTTTGTTAAGCGTAGCGGTTAGAAAATTTTGAAGATAAATACATTAGAGTCTGTTTTGAGCAGCGTTTTTTTCTCTTTCTTTGGTTCCGTTTCTTTCTCTTTTAATCGCAAAAAAGAGAAAGAAATGAACAAAGAAAAAAGAATTTTATCTTACAGAGATCCATTTTAAACAGTTTATTTGTATGTTCATTTTCTTTCTTTGTATTGCGCAGGCAAAGAAAGAAAATGAACCAAAAGAAAGAAACCGGCGCTTATCAAAAGAAACAGTAAAATGTTTTATCAAAGATTTTGCCGTGACAAGCTACGGCCAAAATCTTTTCAAAACATAACTGTTTCTAGTCAATGTCACAACAGGGGGATTCCCCCTGTAACCCCCATGTTATTTTGATAATAGTCTACAAGTTGTTTTACATAATAAATATTATCAATATTCACAAATTTGTTTACATAAAAATTTTAATCACATAAGTATAAAAACCGATTTTTACATGTATAATTAATTCTATAATTATACTGTCGGAGTTTAGAAAAATGAGTAATATTTTAAAGTGGAGTTTTAAAAATGCAATCATAGGAATGTTTGCAATCTTTGCTGTTTTTGTAGTTATTGCAGCATTTGCAGCACCTGCCTTAGCATCAATGAAGGTTTTTGTAGTTTCTGACTTTTTATACAACTTTTTACACAAACTTTGTAAAATACACGGATCATCATTATTTTTAATACTCGGACATCCAATAGCCATCTGCGCAAGATGTATGGGAGGATATATCTCAGGTGCTATTATAATGTATTCTTACTTGCACAAATTTAAAATGAACAAAATTGTTTACATAATTATAGGAACATTAGCAATTGGAGAAATTGCCGCAGAGTATTTTAATTTATTTGTAACAAATGATTTTATAAGATTAATTGATGGTCTGTTTTTAGGCGCATTTGTCGGTATGACAATCATAAAAATATTAGATTGGCTTGAAGGCAAAAAAGGCTGGTAGCACATATGTTTATAAGGTTTTAAAAATCCCTTGCACAAAAATATTTGTTTTCAATTTTATTAACAATTTGTTACAAATTTAACTCAATATTAAGATGTTAATTCTACATTAAGAACCCTATTATTAAAAAAACAAATTACATTTTTTAGATTAAATAAACACTAAACGTATTCCATGGGCTAAAAAAAATGTTATAATGGAAAGACAGAGAAGAATAAGTGTTCTCTTTACCCTTAATAAAGATATGTAAAGAAATTGTTAACAAAGTATGTTAAATAGTCAATAAATTCGAAAAAAAGTTTTTTAAATATACGTGTAGGAATTTTATGTAGGTAATGTCGGAGGAAAGACATGACAATTAGTGTGAACTCAAGAAAAAAACAAGCAAAAAAATCTTTTGATGAATTACTCAATGATTTGAGAACAAGCAATTCAGAAAAAGTTAGATATAACGCTGCTCGTATTCTTGGAGAAATTGGCGATTCACAAGCTGTTGAACCGCTAATTGATGTTCTTAAAAATGACAAAAATGGTTCTGTTCGTTTATATGCTGCTAGAGCATTAGGCGAACTCGGTGACATCAACGCAACTATCCCTCTTATCGAATCTTTAAGAGAAGACCGCAACGTTGACGTTCGTGTACGTGCTGCACGTGCATTGGGTCGTTTGGGTGGTAAAGAAGTTGTTGAACCGTTAGTTGAAGCATTAAATGATGAAAATCCACAAGTTTGTATCACTGCTACAGATGCATTAATCGAAATCGGTGATGTTGCTACAGACGCATTAATCGAATCTTTGGATCACGAAAAAGTTAACGTTAGATGCGATGCAACAAGAGCATTGGGCGAAATTGGTAACCCAAAAGCAGTTGATAAAATTATCACTATGCTGAAAGATGAATGGGTAAATGTCAGAATTTATGCTGTAACTTCTTTAGGCAAATTAAGCGACAAAAAAGCTGTTCCAGCTTTGATTGAAGTTATGCAAAATAAAAAAGAAAATGATTTAGTAAGAGCCGGTGCAGCTGCTGCATTGGGTGTTTTAAGAGACCAAAGAGCATTGATGCCATTAAGAGAACTTATTATGGCTGCTGATGAACTTGGTGAACTTGAAGACACAGCTTTAAAATCATTTAAGAAAATCATGGCTGCTAACTGGCAAGCTATCCCAGGTGCAGCACCTCAAAAGAAAACTGCAGGTGTTTAGTCATCTGATGTCAACTGACATAAAACCAAAATTAATAAAAGCTCCTTGAATCAAGGAGCTTTTTATTTTTAATAAATAAATCTTTTAGCTTATCCTTTAAACTTCATGCACTGTAAAGTTATAAAATTCATCTCTTCTTTAGTAATTGTTGTAAACGTCAATGCTGTCATAAATTTAAAAGTATTATCAACCCTTATTGGGGTGCAATAAACAAGCTCAGCCTTTGTATGAATAATTTTTCCTGCAAGCTGTAAATCAACATCCAAAGTACTATACGCACCCATTTGTTTGTCAGCAACAAATGCCAAACCTTTGGCACAAATATTTTTTGTTGTTGCTATTAATTTATCCAGTTCTTCCCCTTCAAAATTAATTGTTAAAGTAAAATCAGTTTCAATATTAGCTCTTAAATATTCTCTTCTTTGAGAATGCTTTATATTAGAAGGAAAAGACAACATATAAAAAGTAGTTTCGTTCAAATAATTGCTTGATAAAATACGACTTGTAGCGTTATAAATTCCATCTTCAGCGTATATATTAATCTCAATTTCTTTTTCAGGTAACTCGGTTTGATGTTCAAAGAACACCGTTATTTTTTCATTCTCTACATAATAAATTGTACAAATATAGCTTTTACCATCTACAATAATTTCTAATTTATTAGAAGGTTTTAAAAAACTGTAATTTTCCAAATTGGACTCCGTAACTTTTTATAAACTCATTATATCATCATGATTCCCAAAAACAGGTATTGTTAAACAAAAATAATTAAAATGTTAAATGATATTTTAAAATTGTTACAACAATAGATTTATTCTATAATTAACAAAACAAGATTGAATAGGACAAAACAATGACAAGACAGCCATTTTTTTACGATATAACTTTGCGAGACGGAAACCAATCTTTAAAAAAACCTTGGAATTTAAGTGAAAAAGAATTCATCTTTAACAAGCTTGTCAATTTTGGTGTACAAGCAATAGAGGCAGGCTTCCCCGCAGCATCAGAAATGGATTTTGAAGCTTGCAAACGCCTTGCTCAAATTGCACCTAAAAATCTTGTTATAAGTGGACTCGCCAGGTCGGTAGAAAATGATATTAAAAAAGCTATTGAAGCAATTAGTATTTGCGAAAAACCTCGTATCCATACTTTTATCGCAATGAGTCCATTTAATATGAAATATGTACTTAATAAAGACCCTCTTGAGGTCAAAAAAACAGCCATTGAAGCGGTAAAATTTGCAAAAGAAGCACTATTAAAAGTAAACAAAAACGGAGAAGTACAATTTTCTGTCGAACATTTTGGCGACTGTATGGAAAACTTGCCGTTTGTGATAGATACCCTTAAAGAAGTTGTACAAGCCGGAGCAACAATTATCAACCTTCCAAATACAGTTGAAAGAACAAGAATAAAAACTTTTGTTGATATGGTTTCTCAAGTTTATGAAGCCTTGCCAAAAGACATAATGATAGCTGTTCACTGCCATAACGATCTTGGTATGGCCACAGCTGCAACAGTAGAAAGCTATTTTGCCGGGGCAACACAGCTTGAATGCTGTCTAAACGGGCTTGGTGAAAGAGCAGGCAACACAAACATGTACGAAGTTGCAATCACGTTACATAATAGCGGAGTAGATGTGCCTTTAAATCTTTGTGAAATCTATGAGCTTGCCCTAACAATAGCTGATATGTCAAAAACTGCTATTGCAGAAAAAGCCCCACTAATAGGTCCAGAAGCTCTTGCTCACAGAAGCGGAATCCACCAAGACGGAGCAGTAAAAACTAAAGATATGGAAAAAGGCGCTTACAGACCTATTCACCCAACACTTATCGGAAGAAAAGATGACGAAAAAATCGGATTCACAAGTCAATCAGGCAAAACTGCTATTTTTGAAATTATTTCTGACGCTGGATATCCTATCACTATGCAAGAAGCCGTTAGAATTACTCCAATAGTTAAAGAAGCAGCAGAAAAAGTCGGAGAACTCCCAACAAGAAATATCATAGACATATACTTTAACGAAGTATTTAATGTCAAAGGAGATTTCAAACTCGTTGCATTTGAAAAACTTGCAGAAAAATTGTTTAACCTTAAATTTTTCCATAAAACAGAATTTTTTGATATGAATGCAGAAGGCAACGGCCCTGTTGACGCTTGTTTATCCGCTTTAAAACAAGCAGGCTTCCCTCAAAAACTTGTAGATTACAAACAATATGCTCTTGATGGAGAAATATTCGGCTCAGGAGCAACGGCTATGACAGTTATACATTTTGAAGATTTTGAAGGCAAAACAATTGTCGCACGCGGCAAAGATGAAAGCACCTCAAGAGCAAACGTTAAAGCTATATTTAACGGTTTGAATTTAATGAACCATTGACGGCATGGTAAAACACAATGCAATAGCAATCACCCAGAACACCGTCACCCAGAAATAAGCAAATGCAATACGGAATTTTTTCCGCCATGGCTCAATTATATTGTTTTTGAACATGTTTTCAAGAGCTTTATTTTTATACTCAATATCAATTTTGTCTTTTAAACAAGCAATAATATCAACTGCGCTGTCAAAAATTTCTATCTCGACTTTAATCACATCATCTTTTGTTTTTATAGTTATAATTGTTTGCACAGATCTGCCGATAAAGCCGTCAACAATAAATTGTGTAATATCTTGAAACGGTACAATTTTTTCTTTCTTGTCCCAGTAAACTATCTTTAATGAATCATCACCCGCCCCAATAAATCTAGGCAAAGTTTTATCTGTCGAGCGAACAGTCGAAACTACTATTAAACTAACAAGAAAAATTAAAATGCCAAAGCCCCAAATAGCCTCTTTTATATATATTGCCAAAGTACCGCTTATTATAAAAATGGCGCTGAACATTAAAAAAAATGTAGCTATTGAATGTCTATAATCTATTAAAGAACATGGTTTTAAATTATTCATTACTTAAAAAATTCCTTTAATTTTTCTATTTTTTCTTTAGAGTCGGACTCAAAATAAATTCTTAGCAATGGCTCTGTACCGCTTGGTCTAATCAATACCCAAGTTCTGTCATCATCAAGATAATATTTTTTACCATCTTGATCATCAGTATCTTTAATTCCAAAACCCGCGATTTTATCCAGTTCAGAATATTTATTCATTAAAATTTCCAATTGAGTTTTATCAAGCAGTTTTACGTCCAAACGCTCATTGATAAAAGTACAACCAACAATTTGTTTTAAATCTTCTTGCAACTCCCACAAAGATTTATCTTCATAGGCCAACATTTCCAAAACCAATAAATCAGCTAATATTCCATCTTTTTCAGGAATATGACCTTTGATACTTAACCCGCCTGATTCTTCACCGCCGATTATTGTATCATACTCGCGCATTGCTGCACCAACCCATTTAAAGCCGACAGGAGTTTCAACAACTTCTACGTTATAATAATCAGCAACTATATCAAGCATTTGGCTTGCACCAACTGTTTTAACAAGTCTGCCGCAATAGTTTTTGTTTTTTATTAAATGTCCTAATAACAAGGCAATGATTTCATTAGGTGTGACAAATTCGGCTTTTTCGTTTATAACCCCAAATCTATCACCATCACCATCATTGCTCAAACCTATTGCATTTGTTCTGCGAGCAATCAAATCAATTAACTCGCTCAAATATTTTGCTTTAGGTTCAGGCATACCGCCACCAAAATTAACATCATGATGCATATGCAAAGTTTCGCAACTTATGCCGTTTCTTTTTAAAAGCTCATCAAAATAACCTATACTTGCGCTGTATAACCCATCATAGATTATTTCGCCATCATCATCTTCTCTTGTAAAATATTCTTTAATTTTTCCAAAATTTATAATAGATTCTATATGTTTAAAATAAGGTTCTTTAAATGATTCGTACTTAATTTCAGGTTTTTGCAATGACTTAAACTCAATAGAATCAACATTTTTAATATTTTCCATAATAGCGTTTGTAATTTTTGTCGTTGCAGGACCTGCATAATCAGGAATAAATTTTATTCCCAAATACTCAGGTGGATTGTGCGATGCAGTAAACATCAGTGCTGCCGCATTTCTGTATTTTGCATTAAACGCTAAAACAGGAGTAGGAACAACTTCTGATGACACAGTAACTTTAAAACCTGCATCAGCAAGTATCTTTGCAGAAAATTCCGCAAAATCTTTTGCCATGTTTCTTGGATCATAACCTATAATTACAGGTTTATTTATGCCATCTTCATCCAAAATATAATGAGCAATAGCTTTTGTAACAATTTCTACGTTCTCGTGATTAAACTCTTTGCCTACTACAGCTCTCCACCCGTCTGTACCGAATTTAATATTTGCTCCTAAATTTGTCATTTAAAACACCTTTTTGTACAATAATCTAATAAATGTTATTTTACCAGAGAAACGGCATACAGCAAAATGATTGAAATAAATGAAGAAATAAAAGAGCTTTTATTTTTAGGCCCTGTTGGCACATATAGTGAAATAGCCAAAAATCAATTTTTAACCCTACTTGGACAAAATAATATTTTACAAACACCATTTGCCACTGTAAAAAAAATTATCGAATACATTGACAATAATCCAAATACAGCAGGTATTATCCCTATAGAAAACTCTATTGAAGGAATTGTCAGAGAGACAATGGACAACTTGCTAAATATAAAAGACTCAAACATAAACATTTGTGCAGAAACTGTTATACCTATAAATCATTGTCTTGTTTCTAAAGCAAAAGATATTAAAAAGATAAAAAAAATTATTTCACACCCTCAAGCACTTGCTCAGTGCCAAAATTTTATAAGCAAACATTTTGAACCAAACATTGAACAAATAGAAAAAGCATCCACAAGCAAAGCCGCTCAAGAACTTATCGACCTTGATGATACTTACGCAGCAATTGCAAATAAAAGAACGGCAGAATTATACAAGTTAAATGTACTTGCTAAAAATATTAATGATGAAACTGACAATAAAACACGTTTTGTAATGCTTTCTCGCTGTACAACAACTGCAACTGATAACGACAAAACAAGCATTGCTTTCACTACAAAAAACCAACCGGGAGCACTTGTTAAGGTATTAAATGTATTTGATGCGTTAAACATAAACCTTTTGTACATCGATTCAAGACCATCTAAAAAAAATCTTGGAGAATACGTTTTCTTTTTAGATTTTGAAGGGCATATAACAGACGAACCATCTAAAAAAGTTTTGGATTTAATTCAACTCAACACAAACTATATTAAAATCCTCGGCTCTTACAGAAAATTTTAGTAGCAAATTATTTTTTTAGCGGGTTTCATGCGACTATGAAAATCCCATTTTTAACCCCAAATAAAATTACGCCAAAAACTCTTGCCCATATTCAATGGAAAAATGTTGCATATAACGACGAACGTAAAATCTTTGAACCCTTCAGCGTGAACAAAGATGTAATAGGGGCTGTTTTTGTCGATATATCAAAACACTATCACGGGGAAGAAAACCTCATGATACAAATAAAAAATCGATTGGGTAAAATACTCGGTCATGAGCTTATGTCTATGGATAAAGACAAAAGTAAACAAATATTTGGCTTTAACATACAGGTAGAAGAAGATTATCGTAGAAAAAAATCTTTCCGCATCGGAGAACTACTAAGACTCGCAAGTATTATGGAAATGATGGAAAATAAAAGTCCTCACATAAAAATCTACTCAAAAGATACAGCAGTATATTTTCACACAAAATATAAATTTGAACCTGATATAACTGCATTTACCGAGCGTGATTTAGCTTTGCAAACAATAATCAAAGAAAAAAGTCCTCAATTTACAGACTTAAAAGAGAAAGCTGAAGAACTTTTTGACGAAGCTATTGCAACAATAGGTGACGGGCCAAAACAAAGAGAACTATGTCAAAAAACAAACGCTGTTTTAAAAGAGTATTTACAACGTGCCGTTTTGGAAGAAAAACCAGACAAAAATCACTCTTTTATTAACGGTTTTTACATGATTTTAAAAAAAGAAACAATAATCAAACACAAAGAATTTTTCAACAAACTTTTTGAACAACAAGGCATCGATTATAAATTATGATAAACTCCATAATCTCTTTCAAAAATATACCTATAAAAAAATTAAAAGGAATAAATGTTCCGGCAAATTATAAAATTAAAGAAAAAGACTCTGAAGAAGATATATTTATAAATACACACCCGAAAGAAAAAAAAGGAAAATTTTATACTTCTATAAATAAGGGAATATTAAACAATCTTTCACAAAACGAGTTTTCGATTGATTTGAAAAATAAAACTCTTGAAGACGAAACAATGAGAGTCTTTGATATTAATGATAGAAAAAAGGGATACGGTGCAATTATGCACCTTAATAATATCATTGAAGTCTTAGAAAATGATCTTGAAAAAATAGAACTATTCTCTTTACAAGAAGCAGTTTTATTCCACGCAAAATATAAGTTTCAACCAAAAGTTAAAAATTACGAAGACATAAGAGACATAATGTTTTGTATCTCGCAAAAAAAATGTGACAACTTCCCTGAACTCAAAAAAGTTACTCAAAAAGCCGCCAATTTCTTTGATGATATGTTCTATACTTCAATTTTTAATAAAAAAAATATAGATATAATCAAAGATGCAAATGACATTATGCAAGAATATTTTGATACCGTAAATTCAAAAAAATTAAGCACAAGCGAACAAGAATATTACGCTCTGAACACAAGTATTGATATGTTTCTAACTAAAGACAGAATTTTAAAAAACAAAGATTTTTTTAATAAACTTTTCGAAAAATATAATATAGATTACAAAATAAAAGACCCTCAATAATGAGGGTCTTTTACAAATTAAAACTGCTTTAAAAACTAAACAGTACCAGTACTCCAACTATGGAGATAAGCTTCTTGCTCAGGAGTTAATGTATCAATTTTTATACCCATAGAATCGAGTTTAATTTTTGCAATTTCAACATCAACTTCGTGAGGTAAAGTGTACATTTTATTTTCAAGTTTACCTTTGTTTTTAACAATGTACTCAATACCCAAAGCTTGGTTTGCAAAACTCATATCCATTACAGAAGCTGGGTGACCTTCTGCAGCAACAAGGTTAACTAATCTGCCTTCAGCTAATACATAAATTGATTTACCATTTTTCAATTTGTATTCTTCTAATGATGGTCTGATTTGTCTGATTTCTGTTGTTTCTTTTTTCAAGCCGTTTACGTTAACTTCCACATCAAAGTGACCTGCGTTACATACAAAAGAACCATCTTTCATATCTAACATGTGATGAACATCAACAACATTTTTGTCACCTGTAATAGAAAGGAAGATATCCCCAACTTTTGCAGCTTCAGCAATAGGCATTACGCTATAACCTTCCATAGCAGCTTCTAAAGCTTTAAGAGGATCCACTTCTGTAACAATAACATTAGCACCAAGACCTTTTGCTCTCATTGCAGCACCTTTACCACACCAGCCATATCCGCAAACAACAAAAGTTTTACCTGCAAGCAAAATATTTGTAGCACGAATAATACCATCAATAGCACTTTGACCTGTACCGTATCTGTTGTCATACAAGTGTTTTGTCAAACTGTTATTTACACCAACTGTAGGGAATTGCAAACTTCCATCAGCTTCCATAGCTTGAAGTCTAATAATACCAGTTGTTGTTTCTTCTGTTGTACCAATTATGTTAGGAATCAAATCTTGTCTTTTAGAATGAATTGTTGCAACCAAATCACAACCATCATCAATTACAATATGTGGTTTATGGTCTAAAACTTCTTGCACGTGTTTTGCATAAGTTTCTGATGACTCACCTGCGTAACCAAATACAGGAATTCCCCAATATTTTACAAGCGCTGCAGCAACATCATCTTGTGTAGAAAGTGGGTTTGACGCAGCTAAAACAGCATCTGCTCCGCCTTCTTTCATCGCTATACACAATGCAGCAGTTTCTTTTGTTACGTGTACACAAGCAGTTAATCGCAAACCTTTAAACGGTTGTTCTTTTTTAAATCTTGCTTTAATTCTTTCTAAAACAGGCATATCTTTCATTGCCCATTCGATATTATTTTTGCCTTGTTCTGCCAAAGCCATATCTTTTACATCATACTTTAATTCTGTTGTTGTCATTAGATTTTCCTTTAATTTTTAAATTGACTATATTCAAAATTGTAGCACGGATATAATTATATGAGTTGTTATATGCCAAAAAGATTTTTCTTAATACTGCTTATTTTATATTTTTGTTTTTCAAGCATTTCATCTAACAAATTAGCAAGATAAATAGTATCAATTTTTCGCATGTTACTGCCATATTCGAGAGAATTGCTAAGTATTTTTGCAAGACTTGAGATTGTCCAAGTTCGATGTGTAAAATTTGTTAATTCTTCTTTTAGTTTATTAAGATTTTTTTCTGACATTTCTTCTCCTCCAATTATTTTAAAGCATTTTATCAGTGTCATTGATAGACATATTATCAGTATAGCTGATAATTAAAAAATGAACAAGATAATTATTAATAAAGTTGCAAAAAACATTAAATTTTATAGAAAAGAAAAAAAGTTAACTCAAGAAGCTCTGGCTTTTGAGGCAAAAGTATCTCTCTCAACAATCGGAATGATTGAAACAGCAAAAACAGATATTACCCTTTCAAAAATATACAGTATTGCTAAAGCTCTGGATGTAGAACCGTACGAATTGTTAAAATAAAATTTGTCCTCAAAATTTTGGAAAACTCAAAAACTTTGTATATTATGGGTTACGAGGTTATTTTTAAAAATGACAAAACTTGTTTTTTTTTATTTAATAACGTTATAATGGTACAACTACAATTGACTAAAAAGGATAGATTATGAAATTAACGGTTTTAGGTGCAGGATGCTGGGGGTTAACTCTTACATGGCTATTAACAGATAATTTTGACGAAGTTTGCGTCTGGGGTAGACATGTGGATATCTCAGAAGAATTACGTACCCAAAAACATGTTTCAAAACCGTTAGAAATCCAATTAAAAGATAAAGTACAAGTTACTTCAGATTTAGAAGAAGCCGTTAAAGATGCTGACATTATTTTAATGGTAGTTGCAACTTCAGGTATAAGAGAAGTTTGTAAAAATCTGGCTTTAATCAATAACGGACAAGGATTAAAAGAAAATCAAATCCTTGTAAATACATCAAAAGGGCTTGAACTTCCATCGTTGATGAGAATGAGTGAAGTTATGAAAGAAGAACTTCCAAATGCCAATATAGCAATTCTTTCAGGCCCAACATTAGCAAAAGAAGTCTTAATGGGTTGCCCTACTGCAGCATCTGTTGCTTGTGAAAACAAACCAGAAATATCAAAATTTTTACAAGAAAAACTCACTGTTCCTTCAAAATTCAGACTTTATACAAATGATGACGTAATCGGTCTTGAACTTGGCGGAAGCTTAAAAAACGTTATCGCAATAGCATCAGGTTTTGCCGATGCAATGAAACTCGGTGACAACTGCCGCGGAGCACTTCTTACTCGCGGTATGGCCGAAATAACAAGAGTAAGCGTTGCTCTTGGCGCAAAACCGGCAACATTATACGGACTTTCAGGCATGGGGGATTTGATAGCAACTTGTTCAAGCCCTATGTCACGTAATTTTACGGTTGGTTCAATGCTGGGTCATGGCAAAAAAATCGACGATATACTTAAAGAACTCGGTTCTGTTGCAGAAGGCGTTAAAACTTCTAAAGCTGTTTGTGAATTGGCAAAAAAATTAAACATAGAAGTACCAATTTCTTCAGCAATTTATGAAGCAGTCTATACTGACATAACACCCAAAGAACTTTTGGACAAATTAATGAACAGAAAGTTAAAAGGCGAGTAATTACTCTTCTCTTTTTTCTTCTTTCATACTTGTCTGAATATCGGCTTGATCGTTGAATGCGTTGATAAAATGGGAATATCTTTCCATTCTCAATTTCAACCAAGACAACATTGTCTCAGATCCATACACTTCAATGGTACGTGTTCTTGTAAACTGCTTGTAAGACCTGTTGTAAGATTCATCAATATAAGTCTTACACTTACAGTTGAGTTCTTCTACTAAATCGTAGAGTGTCTTGAGCCATGCCGGCTGAACTTGTGCTTCGTTTACAGAGTATTCGAGAATCATGTTCTTCCTGGACTTTCTTCTTAACTAATACACTTTATAAAATGCAGCTTACGCAGATTATAAACATCCTAGGTAACGGGAGGACTGTAGATTACAACACTAATCTTTTTTCAATGAAATCAGACTACGCATTTCCACATGGTTTGTATCGGCTAATACACAAAAAACTTTATAACTTCACAAAAACTTTGTAACAATAATTAACATTTTAGATGAATAATTTTTTCAATAAAAAAACACTCCCGAAAAATTCGAGAGTGTTTTTTAGTATGTTTTTATAAAAACTACTTGATTTCAACTGTAGCGCCAGCAGCTTCCAATTGTTTTTTGATAGCTTCAGCGTCTTCTTTTTTAACGCCTTCTTTGATAGCTTTTGGAGCAGCATCAACTAAGTCTTTAGCTTCTTTCAAGCCTAAGCCAGTGATAGCTCTAACTTCTTTTAATACAGCGATTTTGTTAGCACCAGCTGAAGCTAAGATAACGTTAACTTCAGAAGCTTCTTCAGCACCACCTTCAGCAGCAGCTGCAGGAGCAGCAGCAGCTACAGCTACAGGAGCAGCAGCAGAAACGCCAAATTTTTCTTCCATAGCTTTTACTAATTCAGCAGCTTCTAACAAAGTTAATTTTTCAATTGATTCTAAAATAGATTCTACACTCATGATTTTCTCCTTTTTATTAATTTTGAGTATTTTGTACTAATTTGTATTTGAGCCTAAGCTCTATTCAGACTAAGCTGATTTTTGTTTTGCAACAGCGTCAATTGCTCTAACAAGGCTGCTCATTACAGCATTGATAGAACCAACGATACCAGTTGCAGGTGAATTTACGCAGCCAAGCATTTTTGCGTAAAGTTCTTCTTTAGAAGGTGTTTTAGCCAATGCTTCAACTTGTTTAGCATCAAGCAATTGACCATCTAAAGCACCGCAAATAACTTCTGCTTTTTTCTTTTCTTTGATGAATTTTGCAACAACTTTTGCTGCAGAAACTTCGTCATCAAAACCGAATGCAATAGCTGTTGATTCTTTC
Organism: Candidatus Gastranaerophilales bacterium; assembly: GCA_944326515.1. Lineage (GTDB taxonomy): Bacteria > Cyanobacteriota > Vampirovibrionia > Gastranaerophilales > Gastranaerophilaceae > Limenecus. The sequence goes on from CALVEI010000023.1 coordinate 26,143, forward strand.
ATAGAATCAGCAAGAACTTCAAAATCAGTTCCTTTCATAGCTATTTTAGCTAATGTATTTTTTGTAACTGTGTAGTCAGCGCCTGCTTTTTGAAGTTCTCTTCTTAACAAAGTGATTTCTTCAACAGACAAACCTTTGTAGTTAGTTACAATTGCTACTTTAGCCTTTTGCGCATAATCTTTGATATGTGCAATTTTTTGTTCTTTAAAGGCTTTTGTTGCCATGATTTGCTCCTTTTATATTTATTTTGTATCGACCTGACGTATGTAATCTAGTGTCGCTTGTGTCATCTCGAGCTTTCGAGCTGCCACCGCTCACCTTTTCAAGGCTCATTTTTCTTCGAAAAATTCGTACTAAAAAATGATTTCACGCAAACCGCAAAATCATTACATCAATCACAAATTAACCTGTTGGTAAATTTTATTTGAATTATGACCTCGATAGGCTATTTTTAAGGGATTTTGTTGACTTGCAACAAACGGCTTGCGCCAACCCACCTATTGTCTGCGGTTTGTATAAAGTATATTATTTGAAACAAAACCAAAAATCAACCATGGAAACAAAAAACAGGCAACATTGTTAAAAAATGTTACCTGTTAAAATACTTTTATAAAAAACTACTTTGTTCCATTAAGTTTGTTTTCAATTTGAGCAGCTCTTTTATCAACAACTGCAGCTTTATGATGATTTATAGCTTTATTGACAAGTGCACCGATACTAAGACCAACCGCACCCCAAAAAGCAAGACCCATGGCCACACCAATAGGTATTGAAACATTTTTTATCAATTTCATAGCTGATTCTTTAGGCAAAGTTTGTTTTAAAGATGCATAAGCTGGAGCTAATATTCTTTTAATCCTCATTGAATTTTGAGGTTTCATCGCTTGTTGTACATTATAAGCACCAAAACCTAAACCAGCTATAGTCCCTGTTATAGTACCTACATGTGATTTTTTGTACTCATTGCCTTTTGGCGTTGTAGCAATTTTCCCAAATGATACAGGTTGAATTGTCATAATTAATTCCTTTTCTTCTTACAATTACTCAATACTTGTAAAATTGTTTTTTTGCTAGTTTGCATCTAAATTTTAACAATATTTATTACTATTCTTGAGGTTGTTTGTCGGGCAGGTATTTTACAAAATAAGAAAGAACAAACGGAATAAAAGAAATTATGACTAACACTTTTATAATACCTATATTTTGAGCAACAAAGCCTATCAAAGGTAAAAACACACCAACTACTCCCCAGCTAAAACCTCCAATAAAACCTGAAATCATACTTTTATACTGAGGCATAGTTCTTTGAGCCATAACCATGTTTATAGAAACAGACAGCATAGTAACAAAGCCTGTTAAAATAAATAAAATAAATGATAAAATCGGTGAAAGTTTTAAAAGGCTAACAAATATAACTGTTAATATAAACGGAACAATTAAAGAAGTATAAAAAACATTCTTATAGCCTATAATTTTTTCATATTTGCTACTTATGTATGTTCCAAAAGCACCTACGGTTAAAAACAAAAATACAGCAATACCAATCTGGAATGCGCTATAACCAAGACTTTTCCAATAAAATGGTAATAACACGCTAAAACTTGAAGTAACAAGAGATTTTAACGCAGAAACCATTATCAGTATTCTTACTGTTTTGTTTTTAAAAATATCACATACAGCTGTTTTAAAAGATGTTGTATCTTTTTTTACTGGCTGATCACTAATCTTTGGAACAAAAACAAAACACAACAATGCAAAGACTATCCCCCAACTTGCAGCCAAAGGCAATCTTGTAATACCCAAAAACTGTGTAATTGTTGAAGAAATAATAGGCCCAACAGAATAACCTATAGTACCTGCTGCAATAAAAATACTCATATTTTGTGCAAGGTTTTTACCACTATATCTAACAACAAAACCGGTTGCCTGAGGATGATAAAAGCCAACCCCAACACCGCCTAAAATAAGGCACAATGCCAGTTGCCATATATTATGCACCAACCCAGTCAAAGACAAAAAAACTGATGCCATAATGATTCCCCAAAAGATAAAAAATCTTTTACGCCACTTATCAGCAATAAACCCAAATACAGGCTGCATCATAGAAGAAAATAATTGAGAAGCGCTCATTGCACACGTTGCCATCGCAAGACTTGCGCCAATGTTAGAAACGATAAAAGGCAAAATAGGATTAATAAACCCTGAATAACTATCAGCCATGCCATGTCCTAAAGTGAGCCAAGCAACAGCTTTTTTGTTTTCGGGTATATTGTTTTCTTGTTCTTGTAAATCTATATTTTTTTCGTCCATTACTCATTCCTTTTATATGTGTTAAATGTTCGGCATACCTTACATTTAACACATATATATAATTTCTTCAACAGCCATTAGTGTTTAAAGTGTCTGATGCCTGTTGTAATCATTGCTAATTCATATTTGTCAGCGCAGGCAATAACTTCTTTTTCTTTATTTCCGCCACCTGTTTGAATAATACCGCTGATTCTGCATTGAACTGCTGCTTGAATGCTATCAATAGCAGGAATAAAACCATCGCAAGCAATAACTGCTTTTTTAGCTCCATCACAAGCACGATTTAATGCTGTTTCTACAGCATCAATTCTATTTGTTTGCCCGCCAACAATAGACAATGTTTTAAAATCTTTTGCAATAACTACGGCATTTGTTTTTACGTGTTTGGCAATCTTCCAAGCAAAAACCATATCTTCTATCATTTCTGCATCAGGTTTGGTTTTTGTAACAACTTTAAATGTGTCTTTATCCAATTCTTTATTATCAGTTTCTTGAACAAGAGTACCAAAAGGAGTAATGTGGATTTCTTGCTCTTGCATAGTTCTGATTTCTTTTAAAGAAGTATTGAGTTTTATAATTCTTAAATCTTTATTTTTTTGCAATATTTCAACAGCTTCTTTATCAAAATCCGGAGCAATAACCGCATCCAGACATACAGAAGATGCGTGTTTTGCAATTTCTTTATCAACAGTTTTTGAAAAAGCTATTGTTGCACCAAATGTACTTACAGGGTCAGTATCAAAAGCCTTTAAGTATGCTTCGTTCAACGATTTGCCAAGAGCAACACCGCTTGGAGTATTGTGTTTTACAACAACAGCTGCGTTAACATCATAAAATTCTGCGACAACTTTTACTGCACAATTGATATCAAGCATATTGTTGTAAGATATTTCAACATCGCTTAAATTTTCCATCTCAGCACTATTTTGAGTTTTATAAAAGAAAGCTTTTTGATGTGGATTTTCGCCATATTTTAGAGCTATAGGTTCTGCATCAAAAAATTTTTCGTAATTATCGTTCATATAAATATCCCTTTTTGTTAAACCTTTTCATAATTTATCACAAAAGCAACTATCAGTCAGACAATAAGATGCGAATTTGTAGGAAATTTACGCAAACTTGATAAAAAATATTTATATTATATAATTTAGGGGTAGCTGTGTCTTGTCCTTGTAGAAAGCACAAGGCAGAGCGGTGACAATTGAACAAACGCGTTAAGAGCCCAGTTGGCTAAGCAAGCGATAAGCTTGCAACTTCCAATAAAGTTTGGCTACCAAACGCGAAAATGACAATTTAATAAATGCGCCCGTAGCCCAGTTGGCTAAGCAA
>CALVEI010000024.1 GCA_944326515.1 Candidatus Gastranaerophilales bacterium
GACAGTAAGGTAACAGCGAATGATGTAAGATTACCAGAGATGAGTATCGACCCATATGTACAATATGGAGCAGGTATACAAAAGAGATTCAAAGACAGATTCATAGCTTTTGGTCAAGCAATGATACACAACGGTGGTCGTAACGGCATCGCATTAACCGCTGGGCTTCGTTGGACTGTTGGGAAATAGTAAGAAAGCAAGCAATTAGCCTGCTTTTTGTTATTTAGTTATCAAACATTAATAAATTAACAATTGTAAACAGTACAATTGTATAAAACCTAAAGTTTTTTTATTATTATTCCGATATACAACATGTGAATGAAGATATTAAGCAATTAATAACGTAGTATAAAAAAATGGATATGTATGATATCGAAACAGAAGATAAAGAGCTAAAGGAAGTAGGTTTGGAACTTATGTTCCTAACTCCCGAAAAATGCAGTCACGAGGACGGTATTACAGCTGTTGAGCTAAGCCGTCACCTTCAAATGCCTTTAGAAACAATAAAGAAAAAACTCAAAATCCTCTTTGATAAAGGTATTGTACAAGTTAAAGGAATCAACCCCAAAATCTGGAAATTCAACGAGTATAACTTCCAAAGAATGGATGAAGATGACGAAGTCTACAGACTATTGTGTAGCTTTGATGATGTAGATTTTGACAAATATTTTTCTTACTGATTTAAAAAAGCATCCAATATTTTTTTAGTATCTTCAAAGACTTTTTCTATTGAATTGTTTGCATCCACAACCTTAACCCTTTCAGGTTCTTGTTTTGCGATTTCAAGATACCCTTGTCTGACTTTTTTATGAAACTCAATACCTGCTGACTCCATACGATCTTTTTCAGAGCCCACCCTTGTTTGAGCAACTTCCGTAGATACATCAAAAACAAAAGTCAAATCAGGTTTGATAGCACCTGTTGCAAGATTGTTCAAATACTTAAGCTGTTCAATATCCTCTCCTCTTCCATAACCTTGATAAGCTATTGTAGAGTCTGTATGTCTGTCACATACAACGATTTTACCGTTTTCAACAGCAGGTTTGATAAGATGTTCTATGTGTTGTGCTCTATCTGCCAAAAACAGAAAAGCCTCACACATCAGAGCGACATCACCATCGTAGTGCAACAAAAGCTGTCTGATATTTTGACCAAGCCCCTTTGCACCTGGCTCTCTAGTCCACACAACTTCAAAGCCTTTGTCCTCAAGATATTTTTGGACAAGTTCAGACTGGGTTGTTTTACCACAGCCGTCAGCACCTTCAAAAGTGATAAAATAGCCTTTGTTTTTCATAATCTATATTCTGTCAAAGCCTGTGTATTTTTGTAGAACTTCTGGTATTAGGATTGTACCATCTTCTTGTTGGAAGTTTTCAACAATAGCAGCAAATGTTCTACCAACAGCAAGTCCTGAACCGTTCATTGTATAGCAGTAGTTAACTTTACCTGTTTCTTTGCTTCTATATTTAAGTCCTGCTCTTCTTGCTTGGAAATCACCAAATACAGAACAGCTTGAAATTTCTTTATAATCACTATAAGAAGGCATCCAAACTTCAAGGTCATAGCATTTTCTAGCAGAAAAACCAATATCACCTGAGCTTAACTCAACTCTTCTATATGGTAAGTTAAGCATTTCAAGCATTTCTTCAGCATCACGAGTAAGTTTTTCGTGTTCTTCCGGAGCTTGTTCAGGAGTAGTTAATTTAACAAGCTCAACTTTATTAAACTGATGAACACGGATTAATCCTCTTGTGTCTTTACCTGCAGAACCCGCTTCTCTTCTAAAGCAAGGTGTATAAGCAGTCATACATTTTGGCAAGTCATCCTCTGATAAAATTTCATTACAATAAATATTTGTAACAGGCACTTCGGCAGTAGGAATTAGGTACAAATCTTCATCCACACATTTGTACATATCTTCTTTGAACTTAGGCAATTGACCTGTACCAGTCATTGCTGCACCATTTACAAGAACAGGAGGAAGAATTTCTTCGTAGCCGTGCTTTGATGTATGTACATCTAAGAAGAAGTTAATAATAGCTCTTTCTAAACGAGCACCTTTACCTTTGTAAATATAGAAACGTGATTGAGAAATTTTTACGCCACGTTCAAAGTCCACCAAATCTTTTTCTACTGTCAAATCCCAGTGAGCTTTTTGCTCAAAAGCAGGTTTTACAACTTCGCCAACAACTTTTTTAACAACATTTGCACTGTCGTCAGCACCGATTGGAGTAGTTTCACAAGGCATATTTGGAATACTCAACAAAAGATTTTTTTGTTTTTCATCCAACTCTGTTTCTTTTTCTTCTAAAACTTTTATGTCATCACCAAGTTTGCGAACTTCCTCTTGAATAGCGTCAGTATTTTCGCCATTCTTTTTCATCATACCGATTTTTTGAGATTCAGTTTTTCTTTTTGCACGGAGTTCATCTGCTTGAGTTTGAACTTTTCTTCTTTCAACATCTATTTCAAGAACCTCATCAATACTAAGCTCTGAATTTCTTCTTTTCAAAAGCTCATTAACTTTTTCAGGATTTTCTCTTATAAGTTTGATGTCTAACATAAAAAATACACTTCCTCTTTTGTAGTAACTCGTGCCTTAATATTATAAAAAAATAATTGAAAAATCCAGAAATTTAATTAAAATAAAAAATATGAAAAGATTTTTTATTATTACAATTTCCCTGTTTATTGCAGTATTATTTGTAAATTTTGTTTCTGAAAAAGCAATAAGTGCTACTCAGTTGCGAAATTATAAGCCCATTAACATAGCCAAAGGCTCTTTTTTAAAAGCAATAAATTTAAGAGATATTTCAACATCAACCGTAAAAGTTGGAGATATTCAGTATTTTATAAATCCTGCAGATGTTTTTATAGGAACGTCAAACGTTATCCCTAAAGACTCAATATATATAGGAAGAGTTGAACAAGTTCTTGAAGCAGTTGAAGGTATAAACGCTTCAATGAAGATTAAAGTTTATAAAGTAATTACTCCATCAAAAGACGAATATGCTTTAGATGCATACGTTTATTGGAAAGGTTCAACAACAATAGGCGGTGATCTTACTCCAGTAGCATATTACAAGAAAATGCCTCACTACCCAGGAGATTGGAAAAAAGGTGCGCTGCAACTTGTACCTACAACAATAAGAGAACAAGGAAAACCAACATACCTAAGAGCTGGCGATGAAATAACTTTCATCATAAACAGTGATTTGAGCCTATATAAACCTGTTAATTAAGCGTTACAACATGCCCAAAACAGTTGATAACTTTTTGTTTTTTATTTATAAATATCAATAACAAAAGGTTAAATCGGGGATATGTCTGAGAATAAAAGCATAGATTTTAACATAATAGCCACTGACTGTTTAATAGCACAAGATGTTGCCTGCAGCCAGACTATTGACAACCTTGAAGCTTTAAAAAATGAATATTCAGAAATTGAAATCATTGCAATATTTAATTACTTTTTAAAGATAGAATACAGAAGTGACGTCCTTTGTTGGCTTGTCAAACAAGTAGACAAATACAGAGACTCTTCTTCATTATGTATTTTGACAGAACTTTTATTAATGAAGGACCATACCCCTCACGCTGATTACGATAAAGAATACTACACAAATGTTCGCGTACTATGCGCAAAAGCAATATCAAACTTAAAAGACCATTCTTCTGTGCATACCCTTATGTATTGCCTCAATAACAAAGATGAAAATTACAAAATCAGACTGAGTTGTGCTGACGCATTGGGCAAACTTGGCGATAAATATGCAGTAACATCACTTATGGACGTTGTTTCTGACGAAACGGAAAAATCTGTATATATCAGAGAATCTGCAGCAGTTGCTCTTGGGCTTATCGGAGATATGAGAGCAGTTGATTCACTTGTAAAAATCATAGAGACTAAAAATGGTATTATGGATAAGTTTACTTACCTCAAAGAAAAAGCCATTGAAGCACTTTGTCGATTAAACCCGACTGATGACAGATCATTCAAGGCTTTAAAAAATTCACTAAATGATGAAAACCCTCAAGTGAGAATAAATACAATAGAAGCTCTTATGGATTACGAAACTGAAGAAGCTACAGAATTAATCCAAAAAATGCTTAACGACAAAGACGAAGAAGTTCAAAGAAACGCAGTAACAGCTCTATATAACATAAAAGGCGAAGAAGAATTAAATAGAATAATTAACAGTAGCCAGTATTCTAACATATGTAAAGAAGAAGCACAAATAATACTTGAAGAAGAAAAAGATGATGAATAATAAAAAAAACAAAGCAATCATACTTCTTTCTGGAGGTTTGGATTCAGTTGTTTCACTGGCTGAAGCAATAGATAACGGCATACATTTTGAGCTGGCTCTAACTTTTGACTACGGACAAAAAGCTTTTCAAAAAGAGTTTGATTCATCAAAAAAAATTGCTGACTACTACAAAATTAAGCACGAGTGCATAAAATTAGACTGGTTACAAAAAATAACAAACACCTCACTTGTATCAGAACAAGAAATTCCGGATGTAAAAGAATCAGACCTTGATGACAAAACAATCACTAACAACAGCATGAAAAACGTCTGGATTCCTAACAGAAACGGCCTTTTTATTAATATTGCGGCAGCCTATGCGGACTCTTATAACTATGATTACATTGTATTTGGGGCAAATAAAGAAGAAGCAGCAACATTTTCTGATAATTCAAAACAATTTATTGATGCAATGAATGAAGTTTTAAAGACATCTACAAATTATGATATAAAGGTTCTTGCTCCACTAATCGGCCTTGACAAAAACGCAATAGTAAAAAAAGCATTAGAGCTAAAAGCCCCACTGGAAAAAATAAACAGTTGTTACAGTTCAAACACAGGGAAACACTGCGGACAATGTGAATCTTGCAACAGATTGAAAAGAGCTTTACAAAACAACGGCTGTGATAATATATTAAAGGAACTCTTTGAAAACTAGGCAAGGGAGATAAAATGAAATCACTATATATAGAAGAAGAAATAAAATACATAGGCAGCCAGCTTGCACCGCACTGGATCTATAAAAATTTTAATTTATTAGGAGATGCTATTGTTGCTTTTACCGGCGAAATGGATGTAAAAATAACAGAAATGGTTGACATCGAAGATGTAATATCAAACTCTCCTATATATAGCAAAAAAATGGTTAGCTTTATAATCGAGCAATTCGGAATAAGCTTGTCAGAATGTGTATTAAGACAAAGATTTTTGATCTGTATAATTATAGAAGAACTAAGAAAAATTTTAGGTAACAAATTTGAAATAACAAGAAGCGGAGACGACATTTTTGTAAAAATTGATGAAAAAAACAAAAAGCTATCCGTATCTATTGCAACAAAATCAACAACTTCAGGATTAATCCACACAGGCTTAAATATTGACCCAACAGGAGCACCTGTTGACGCTTGCGGATTAACAACGGATTTAGGTATTACGGAAATTAAAAAATTTGCCAAAAATGTAATGAAAAGATATATTGAAGAAGATGCGGAAATTTTGGACGCAGTATGCAAAGTCAGGGGAGTATAAATATATGGCAACATCAAATAAAGTTAAACAAACAGTAGCCTTATTTCTTGTAACATTTCTTGTATCATTAATTGTCATTACATACTTTATAAAAAGCATGTCTCCTGATGTTGATGTAGAAATTGGGGGAGGAAATGAACAATCTGTCGAGCAAGATGGCACTGACAGCGAAATAAAACAGCCTATTGATGACAGATTAAGATGGATTCAAATGGAAGACAACATGCCAGGCGCCTCTAAAAGACAAGATGGAGAATCTCAAGATATCGAATACAAATCAGCTGAAAATGAAAAAGAAGATTTCGTAAAACAACCAGAATCTAAGGATAAAGAAAAAGCCAAAAGTGAAACAGATACTGCTACACCTTTTGAATACACAAACCCAAACAATCAAAAGCCAATAGCAACACCTCCAACACCTGTTCAGTCAATTCAAAACAAACAGCCTGCGCCGACTGCAGATGAGTTTAAAATGTCTAAAGTATACGTTGGTTCATACCCGACAATAGAGCAAGCTATTCAAGCACAGAACAAGCTTATGAACACAAGTATTTCAGTAAGTCCTTTTGTTAAAGAAGTAAACGGAAACTACGTGTTACAAGCAGGATCTTATGCTAATGCACACAAAGCCGATGCGGTAGCAAAAGAAATTTCCGCAGCCGGTTTTCCTGCAAGAGTTGTCAAAGAATAAATATAAAAAGCAGAATAAAAAATACCCGAAATTTTTGTTTCGGGTATTTTTTGTATTAACTAATATATCTATACCAACTCAAAATCACCATGTTTTTTTAGATGCTCAATAAGCCCACCATCATTTAAAAGCTTAATCATTACATCAGGTAGAGGTGCAAACGTAATTTCTGTATTTTGAGTTAAATTTTTAACTACACCTGCTTTTATATCAACTTCTAGTTCATCACCGGCATCAATTTTATCTGTATCACACTCAATCAACAATAAGCCGATATTAATCGCGTTTCTGTAAAATATTCTAGCAAATGATTTAGCCAAAACTGCAGAAACACCTGCAATCTTAATAATCTGAGGAGCGTGCTCTCTTGAAGAACCCAATCCAAAGTTATTACCTGCAACAACAAAATCTCCTTTTTGCATTCTTGATGCAAAAGTTTCATCAGCATCTTCAAGAACGTGTTTAGCAAACTCGTTCAAATCGGAACGCAAATGAAACAACCTACCCGGAGCAATATGATCTGTAGAAATGTTATCACCAAATTTAAAAGCTTTTCCTTTATATTCCATAATTTATGCTCCGTTATAAGTCTAAATACATTACAGATTATAACATTTTAAGTGTTAACTGGCAAAATAATTCTTGTTTGGTTATTCTATACATACAAAACAAGAAGGGAATTAAAATGCGTATTTTACCTATATTTTTTGTAAAAAATAACACCAATATAAATAAAACACCCCTAAAAAAAGAAAACAATTCATCAACAACACCCATAAAAAATAGCTACTCAGAATATTTTTCATACCAAGATTACAACATTAACTTTAAAGGCAGATTAAACAGAACCCCAGAAAATTTTTATGAACAAAAATTCAATCTTGAAAATATGCCTGTTACTGTAAAAAACTATCTGTATGAAGATTTTGAAGAACACCATCATATGCCACCCGCACAACTGCAAAGAGAAGCTTATGCATATTTAAATATTGCTGATACAGTACAAGACATAAAAGACGCATACCCTAATGAGCCGTTATTTGGCAAACTTAAAGAAGTTGCTGAAACAAAACCGACTTCAGGAATCTTGTTGTTATTAAAATGGGATGCTCAAACATCTAAAACACCTATCTTTAAGAATCCTAAAAACAAAAGCATCACAACATATCTTCTAAAAAAAGTTTATTTGGAAGGCAAAACTATTGAAGAATTAAATAAAGACTTTGACAAAGATTCAACAGAAGCTATAAAAAAAGAACTCGGTATTAAAGACGGAAAATACTTTAGCCATTCAACAATAAGGGCTCTTGGCATAAAATACCCTAATCTTTCTTACTATAATTCATTCTTGGCAACAAGAAATGATAAAGAATACATCCCACCAGTAAGAACAAAAGGTACAACTGTTTCAGAAGAAACAAAAGAAAAACTTTCTGCCTCAATGACAAAATGGTGGGCTGGTCTAAATGAAATAGAAAGAGCAGAACAAATACAAAAAATGCTTAACGGAAAAGAAATGTCGAACTCGATATTTTCTAAATACCAAGGGCAAATTATGACTATTGCCGCTGCAGAAATAGGCTTTAGTGAAAAACTGTCTGATATTTTTTCAGAAAAATACGCTGATGAAAACTTTACAATCGACTTCCCTTCTTTTGCAGAACAACAACGAGAAATAATGCTTGAGTTTTGGAATAAAGACCCTAACTTTAGAACCAAGTACTCTCAATCACTGCAAGCAATCATATCTAATTTTGAAAAAGCTTATAACAACGATGACAAAACAAAGTTAGAAGAACTACTTGATAGAGCTTTAACTCTAAAATCAAGAATATTAAACAAAGCAAAAGAAAAACAACATATAAAAAAAGAAATGCAAAAATATGCACAACCTGCACAAAAACAAACAGATGAGCCAGAAGAAGCAATAGACCTCAATTCATCAAATACAGTCAATAAGATTTTCAAGAAACAAGAAATGCAATCAATGAAAATGTTTCCTGAAAGTTTTAGAACAAAATTTATAGAATTTTTGATGAAAAACACAACGCAACAAACAAGAAAAGAACTAGTTGCTCTATGCAATCTGGAAAATCCACAAGAAGCACTCAATGTTAGTGATGCGGAGATGGAAGAAATAAAAAACAAATTGATTGATCAAAAAGAATATCTAAACGATTTATTTAACAGAACCCATATTTCTACCGCAAAAACTAATGACTTAATAATTAACAAATTTTTATATGAACAAACAAATGACCCTCTTGTTTTTAAATTTGAGAGAGGGGATGCTGTTGAATATGCAGAAAAGAACAACCTTGAACAATTAATTATTGATAACGCACAACAAATCAATTCAGATATGAAAAAGTTTGATACAACTTGTTCATCTAAACTTCTCAACGAGTTTTGCAATCAGGATTTTAAAGGAGCATTAAATAAATACAAAAATCAAGGGTTCAAATATTATCCAGAACTAAATGAACAAATACAAGATATCATATACGTAATTGAGCTAAACAATAAAGAAACAGAAACGTACAAAGACTTTTTAAAGAATTACAACGCAACAATAAAATACTACAAATCAGCAACAACAGACCCCATTGCTAAAGAAGTAATAATGGAACATTTAGTATTTGATTACATAAACGTTCTTGCAAAAAAATTAACAAAGAAAGAAACAAATTCGCACCAAATAAAAAACACAGAACTTGATAAAAAATACAACATAGACTTCTCATCAGAGTATTCACTAAAAAGCAATTTAAAAAAATACTTACATCAAAATCAAACAAAATACTGGGTACCAAAAATAGAAGAAGAATTTCTGGATTTTGCAACTAAGCAAAACTATATTAGCCAGGACACACTTTCAATGTTTTTCTCAGTAAAACTCGAAAAATACAAACAAATATTATTAAGACTCAACTCTAGAGATCAAAAAATAGCAAAAGAAATAGCAAACAGTATCCAAAAAATGTTAGTTGAAAATTATGAAAAGACATACCCTAAAAAAGCAACAGCAAACAATGCTGCACTGAATTATGTACTGTATGAAATATCTAAAAATCCAAATACAATTGCAAACTCAGTTGATGAAAACACTCAATTCATAAAAGCAAGACATCTTGAAAACAAAATGCTTAACCAAACATCTAAAATAAACCAAAAATACGAAGAGTATATAAGTTTCAACCCATCAAAAAAAGAATTAGAAACTTTTTATAATTCAACATTTTCCCCTAAATTAATTGAAATTTTCGAAACACAACCTCAATACACTCAAATTGACAACTACAAAGAATTTGATTCAACAGAAGAATTTGTTATAAATTCTGTAGAAACAAATGACCAAATAGTAATTGATAAACTATATAGCTATCTTCAAAATAACAGCCCGTTTATAAAATTACTACAAGATGAAAACATCGAAGACGAAACTAAAGATATACTAACAGAAAAACTGGTTATTAATTTTGAAAAAACAATCGCAAAAGATATAAACAAAATATGGTAGAAACCAAAAAGCCTTCTTAATTAAAAGAAGGCTTTTTCAAAGACTTAAACAAAATTTTATTTGTTATATGGAGTCATTGATTCTTCGTAAATTTGTTTTACTCTTTCTTTAGTAGCTTCATTAGGAGCAATGCTCAACAAACCGTCTAAAGAAGGTGTTGTAAAGCAAAGATTTACAAGCTTATCAACATCAGCTTCTGTGAATCCTTCATCTTTTAACTTTTGAGTAACACCAACGCTGAATAACCATTTTTCTACTAATTGACCGGCTTTTTCAGCTTCATCAGGAGTTCCCTTCAAACCTGGTGCAATTGGTTCAAGTATATCAGCCAATGTTGCCGCTTTTTCAGCATAAATGGCTTTTACAACTGCAGGCAACAACATAGCAAGACCTAGACCGTGTGACAAATCAGGTTTAACAGCACTTAACGGGTGTTCCAAAGCGTGTGTATAGTGTAACAGACCGTTGTCAAAGCCTACACCACCCAATAATGATGCATAAAGCAAGAAATATCTAGGTTCCGGATCTTCAAGATTTGCAACAGCTTTTGGTAAATACTCAGCAACCAATCTGATTGTTTCTTTTGCCAATGTTATAGCATAAGGAGATGCAACTTTTGATGTTGCAGCTTCTACTACGTGGTTTACTGCATCAATTGATGTATACAAAGTTTGATTTTTAGACAATTTTGTCATCAATTGAGGATCATCAATTGAGTAAGAAGGATAAATACAATCATAAGCAATTGCAGGTTTAAAATCTTTAGCTAACAAAGTAGCAACAGCAAATCTGTTAACTTCTGTACCAGTACCGTGAGTCAAGTTAATTGCAACGATAGGAGCAGCTTTTTCAGGAGAAAATTTCAACTCATACAACTCTTCAGCTGTCTTATCTTGGTATTCAAGCAAAATAGCTACGCTCTTACCTGTATCAATAGGTGAACCACCGCCTATAGCAATAACAGCTTTTGCACCAAATTCTTTTGCTTCTGTAACAGCTTCATTAATAGCATCTGTAGTAGGGTTTGGAGTAACTTTTGCATAGTTAATATAACCAATACCGTTATTATTAAGTGCTTTTTCAACATAATCCCATGCACCTGTTACTTTATAAGCGCCTTTACCGCTAACTACAATGACCTTATCAACACCTTTTGCTTTTAATTCCTTCGCAATTTCTTCAATCTTTGTAATTGCGCCAACACCAAAGAAAACATTAGTTTTAACTCTAATTTCTTTGATTTCATTAATATTAACGTCTTTTTCCCACATAAATGAAATCCTTTCTGTCTAATCTTGTGTCTCCTATGCAGTCTTGAGTATTCAAGCCTATATTGACTGACGTTTTCAAGACATCACTCAAAAAATTCTTTTCTAGAATTTTTCTCGGACATTCTATCCGTTACTATAATACAACATTTTTTTACATTTGAGGTAAAAAAATTTGTCATAAAAAAATTTTATTTTAAAATAATTATTGTATGAAAAGGTTTTTATTCGCTACATTAATACTAATATGCACTTGTTTGAGTGCTTATGCTGTTGACCCTAACGAAATAGCACACTCTGAGGATGACAAGTACAAAATAACACTTCAAGAAGCAATGAACATGGCGCTTGAAGGTAATATTGAGCTCCAAGAACAAAGAAAAAATCTTGGAATTTCTCAAAATGATATTAAAACAGCTGATGCTTTAAAAAACCCACAGTTTCAATCAAACTTCCTAATGGGTAGAATCGCTAGAGGCAACTCAAGCCAATTTGGTCTGACTCTTCCGGTGGAAATTACAAAAAGAAGCGCTAGAAAAAAAGTTTCTGAAGCAGGTTTGTCATACACAGAAAACAAAATTAAAGACTACGAGTTCAAACTAAAATTAAGAATAAGAACATCGTACTTTAATCTGCTGGTTGCAAAATCAAACCTAAAAATAATGGAAGAACGTAAAGAATTATTAGAAGACCTTTACGATATAGCAAAAAACAAACCTAAAAACTCTGATAGCTATAATATCGACCTTTTGCAAGCTGATATGAAACTTAAAAAGCAGCTTATTCAAATAAACAGAGCAAAAGCTAACGTAAGAACAGCTCAATACAACTTTAACAGAGTTTTGAACTTAGAAAATAACCTTACATTGTATGATTCAAAAGAAGACAATCTTTTTGAACAACCTTTGTTGATAGCAAAAACAAATTTGCCTGATTACGAAACACTTGAAGCAGCTGCCTTCAAAAACAGATATGACATAAAAATGTCTGAGGCAAAAATACTAAAGGCAAAAAGAAATATAAGCGTAGTTGCAAAACAAAGAGTTCCGGATGTATATCTTTCAGGCGGTTATGCCTTTGCACACGACGGAACACCTGGTGCTTTTGTAGGCGCAGGTTTTGAAATACCATCATTGTACTTATACACTCCTGAAATCAAAAACGCAAAATTAGAGTATGACAAAGCACAGCTTGAATACAACTCAATAATCAATATTACAAAAAACATTATCCATACAAATTATGACAAATTTGTTATGGCTCAAGAAAACGTTGAACACTACAGGGATATTATTAATAAATCAAACGAAATTTTAAAGCTTTCAAAACAACGTTACAAAAAAGGCAAAGCTCCTTTAACGAACCTTATAGTTGTTGAACAATCACACCAAGATATTTTACAAGAATACATGTCAGCTGTAGGCGCATACTACAACGCATACATAGAATTGTTACAAGAAATCGGCACTGATAGTCTGGCAGAAGCCGAAAATCTCTAAATAAATGTAACATTATTATTTACATTACTTAATAAATTAACAAAAAAATACATGACTGATTGTTTAATGAGTATTGAGAGAGTATTGTGTTAAGGATATTTTGTGATGAAAGTTAGTTATACAAGCTGCAACATTAACAACAGAAGTTATTATGCTTATAGAATGTCTTCTCCAATTGCACCGCAAAAAAACGTTAATTTTGGCGGAAAAAGAATAAATGATAAATATATTGCAGAAGAATTTTACAGAGAATTTGTAAAAATAATAGATCGTAGCTTAACAGAAGAAAAAGAAATAAAGGCAACATCATATAACTCTGATGCAAATGCTTTTTTTAATGACTTAAACTCACAAAACTATACAGTAATATCAAACTTTGTTCTATCAAGAAACGGAACCGATGAGTCGCCTTTTAATATGGCTTTGATTAATGAAAAACCAGAACTGGCAAAAAAAGTGCTCGAACTTGTTGAAGATGTTGACGACACAACAAAATTTAAATTTCTTGTCCCTGATAAAAACAGAATGAATGGCCCATTGATTACATCCGTCAACTATGACAAATCATTAGACACTACTCATTCAATACTAGAACTTGTTAAAACATTAAAACCAGAACAACAAGCAGACTTTTACTATATGACACCTAAAAACACTTTTGGGATTAATGTTGATATGGTTGACGAACTTAAAGAAACAGGTTATTTGCAAACTGCGCAAGAACTAGCAGCAAACAGAGCACAATTTGAGCTTGATAACCCAATACTTGCAGAAAAGTATAAAAAAGCAATTGTAAAAGACAAAAACAAAACAAATAAAAACGATTTTCAAGACCCAACTAAAGAAGAAAAGAAATCAAACTTTAAAGTTTATACAAACGTAAAAACGAGATTTTCTGACGTTGGTGGTATGTTCAATGTAAAAAAACAAATTCAAGAAGAATTGCTGAACATACTAAATAATCCGGAAGTTAAAAATGCAGACAAACCGGGTGGTATCATACTTTTTGGCCCTCCTGGCACAGGTAAAACTCTTCTTGCAACAGCAATAGCAGGTGAGGCAGGCGTACCATTCATTAGCGCAAACGGTAGTAGCTTTAATGAAATTTATGTCGGCGCAGGTGCAAAAAACGTAAGAGATTTATATGCACAAGCAAGACAATTAGCTAAAAACAGTGAATCAAAAACAGCAATAGTATTCATTGACGAAGCAGATGCAGTTGCAGGAAGAAGAGGCGGCTCAAGCAACCGAGAGGGAGACAACACTCTTAACGCCCTTCTTGGCGAGCTTGACGGTGTTCAAACAAAAGAAGAAAACGACATAAAAGTAATAACAATCTTTGCAACAAACAGAAGAGACCTATTTGATAGTGCTTTCAGAAAAGGGCGTATCGATATGGAATTTAAAATCGATGACCCAAGGTTCAGCGAAAAAGCAAGAAGAGAAATACTTGAAATCAATGCCAAAGATAAACCTTTCCAAAATGAGGACGAAAAGAAAAAATTACTTGATGATCTCGCAAAAACATCTGCAGGTATGTCAGGTGCAGAACTTGCTGACGTAATCAAACGTTCTTACAGAAAAACTTTGTACAAAGATAGAAAAGTAAGCTACATTACTAAAAAAGACATTACAGACGCAAAACTTGAAGCTATAATCGGTATCAAAAACGACAGTGAAAAAACAGATTACGAGCTAAAAAAGACAAGAGCACACGAAGCAGGTCACGCAATAAACCAAATTGTACTAAACCACGTATTCAAAGATGAAACTCAAAAATCCAAACAACCTATACAAACGCTTGATTTCATCGTTAACGAATCAAGAGGCGACGCTGCCGGTCTTACAATGATGAAACCAACAGAAAACCACAGAATGACAATTGAATCACTATTAAGTCATTTAGCTGTTAACTATGGAGGATACAGCATAGAAGAAAAATTGTTTGACTGTCACACAGATGGAGTATCAGGCGATTTAAAAAATTCTACAGAACTTATTCTTCAAGCTACAACAGAATGGGGACTCGGTTCTAAAACTAAATACATAGGTTGTGACCCAAGTGGTGTAACTTTCGAACTATTCAAACCTGATATCAAAAATGACATAATTCGCTATTCAAATACAGGTATGGAAATAGCCGATATGATTACAGAATTTACAAAACCATTTATCGAAGAATATGTTGATAAATTAACCTCAGGTCCACTTGCAAATGCAGACATAATTACAGGTGAAAAATTCGAAAACATGTTCAATGATTGGCTTTTAAAAACCAAAAAACAAGATGAATTTAAAGAACTAAGCCAAAAAATTCAAGACAAAATGAAGAACTTTAAAGAAGAAATGAATTCTTCACAAAAATCTGTAGCATAAAGATTTATAAAACAATCAGAGTTAAAAAACGCTGTAAACATTTAGTTTATAGTGTTTTTATATTTATTTTTTTAAGACTTGAATATAATCCAAAATCTGTTATAATTTTATTAGTAATTATTATTACTTAGGAAACTCTATGAATAAAGAATCATACCTAGAAGAAAAAATAGAGCAACTTAAAGAAGCTTGTCATACAAAGGGAATGAGGGTAACTCCTCAAAGAATTGCCATTTTTAAAGAAGTTGCAAAGTCTTGCGAACACCCTGATGTAGAAACCATATACGAAGCTGTAAAAGACAAAATGCCAAATGTTTCTATGGACACAGTTTATAGAACACTTGCTTCACTTGAAGATTTAGATATGATTTTCAGAGTAGATAACCAACTACCTAAAGCCAGATTTGATGCAGACAAAACACCTCATCATCACTTCATATGTACGCAATGTAACGAAGTCTATGATATATTTTTAGAATCTGATGAAGAAATTAATTTACCCCAAAATGCAAAAAAATTTGGTAGAATAAAAGATGTTAACGTTCAAATTCGAGGAATTTGTAACAAATGCATAGAAAAAAAATAGCAAATAGTAAGGAGAGAAAAAATGAAAAAATATGTATGCAATGTATGCGGTTATGTATATGATCCAGCTGAAAATGATAATGTAGCTTTTGAAAACTTAGCAGATGATTATGTATGCCCACTTTGCGGTGTAGGTAAAGAAGATTTTTCAGAAGAATAATAAAAAAAGAAATTGCTATAGATGGGGGGGACAGCCAAAAGCCGTCCCTCTATGTTTAAAAAGGAGAAAATATGGAACTTAAGGGTAGCAAAACAGAAAAAAACTTAATGGAAGCGTTTGCGGGAGAATCTCAGGCACGTAACAAGTACACATACTACGCCTCACAGGCAAAGAAAGAAGGTTACGTGCAAATATCAAAGATTTTTGAAGCAACAGCAGATAACGAAAAAGAACACGCAAAATTATGGTTCAAACTACTTCATAACGGTCAAGTTGCAGACACAATGACAAACCTTGAAGATGCAGCTAACGGCGAAAATTATGAATGGACTGAAATGTATGCACAATTTGCAAAAGAAGCTGAAGAAGAAGGTTTCAAAGATATAGCTTTTCTATTCAAAAAAGTAGCAGAAATAGAAAAACACCACGAAGACCGTTATAAAAAGCTTCTTGAAAATATTAAAAACGGCACTGTTTTTGAAAAAGCAGAAGAAGTTGAATGGGAATGCGCAAACTGCGGATTCAGACACAAAGGTGTAAAATCTGTTGAAGTATGTCCTGTTTGCAAACATCCAAAAGCATATTTCTTTATGTCGCAATCTAACTATTAATAAACACACATTAAAGGATTATTTAACTTGCCTCTATGTACGTAAAAGCATAGAGGTTTTTTATTTTTTAGCAGTCTCTCGTTTAGGAACCTTAAGTAAAAAGCCAAAAGGAATCAAAACAAAAGCAATCAATGCAAAGATTTCAAAAACATCAACATAAGCCATTAGCTTAGATTGTGCCAATAATTGTTTGTATAACAACCCTCCAGCCTTATGTGTAGCATAATTTGATGCAAAATGCATAAAATGACCGCTCATAGCTTGCAACTTATGTTGAAAAACTAAATTGTAATTTGATAAATTTCTAACCAAATATGTTTGATGAACTTGAGACAGTCTTGCAACAAGAGTTGAGGACATAGAAACAACAAAAGCCGTCATAACACATTTACACAAACTGTGTAAACCTGCCCCGTTAGACAATTCTGTCTTTGGCAATGTACCAAGAACCAATGCAGATACAGGAATAAATACTAATATAACTCCTATACCCATCAATATATTAGGAATAATAACGTAATCAAACGAAATCAAAAGATTCAAGTTAGCATACATAATTGTAGACAAACCTAAAAAGAAAAATCCAAAGGCAATCAATATCCTATTATCTAAAAATTCAACCATAGGACCAATTATCATCAACATAAATACACAAGAGACAACCCTTGGAGCGAGTGACATACCACTTAGCATAGCAGTATAACCCATAAGACTTTGCAAAAAGCTTGGTAAAAGAACAATCGTTACATAAATAATCATGTTAACCGAAGCACCAAGTATTGTACCTATAAAAAAGTTCTTGTCCTTGAAAATACGTAAATTAACAATAGGACTGTGATACTCAAGCTCCCAAACAATAAAGAAAATAAAAGAGAATAAAGAAATTCCGGCAAGCCAACATATCCAAGTACAATCAAACCAGTTGTATTGTTGACCTTTATCAAGAACAATCTGCATTGACATAAGCCATAAAACAAGGGCAATAAAACCAATGTAATCAACCTTGTCAGGTTTTATTCTGTTTTTAAGTTCCGTAACATTGCAGTGTACAAGAACCACAGAAAAAATACCAACAGGAATATTAGCCAGATAAATCCACTGCCATGAAGAATTATCAACAATAAAACCGCCAAATGTCGGTCCCATTATGGAAAAAACCATTACAGCAAGAGCAAACAAAGCCATTGCCTGACCACGTTTGTTGTATGGAAAACTGGCAATCAAAATAGCTTGAGATATAGGCATCATAGGACCACCACCTATACCTTGAACAAGTCTTCCTAAAACAAGCATATTCAAACTTGGAGCCATTGCACAAATTACAGAACCTATTGTGAATATCGTAATAAAAACCTTGAGAAAGAGAACTCTTCCCATATAGTTTTCAAGCCAACCTGTTAAAGGAATCAAAATAGCATTTGCTATCATATAAATTGTAATAACCCAGTTGGCCTCATCAACAGTAGAGCCAAAATATCCTGCGATATAAGGAATTGCAACGTTTGTTGCAGAAGTAGCCAACATCGCAAATGATGTAGGAAGAAGTATTGTGACTGCAACCAACCACAATGGTACTTCTTTATCTGTTTTTATATTCGGTAGTGGATTACCTGTTTGCGTAACTACTTCTGTTGTTGTCATAAATACCTGCCGCTACTTTACTTTTACTTCCGGCACAACTGACATACCTGGGACAATATTGTATTTTGAAATATCTTCTTCAAACACAATCTTAACAGGCACCCTTTGTACAATTTTTACGTAACTACCAACAGCGTTCTCAGGAGGAAACAAACTGGCTTTTGCACCTGTAGCTCTTTGAATACTATCCACTCTGCCTTTGAATTTTTTACCAGGATAAGTATCAATTTTAATTGATACAGGTTGACCGGCTTTCATGTTAGTAAGTTGAGTTTCTTTAAAGTTAGCAACAACCCAAACCTTTTCAGGAACTATAGCAAACATAGGCTGAGCTGTTTGTAAATAATTGCCTAATTCAACAGATCTATTAGTAATCAACCCATCTTGAGGCGCATAAATCTTTGTATAAGAAAGATTTAATTCGTCTGTTTTAACTTCTGCTTCAAGTTTTTGAATATCAGCCAAAGTTGCTTCTTTTTTAGCTTTTGCACTATCAAGCATAGCTTTTGCAGCTTTTTGTTTTTCTATAGCTGAATTATGATTAGAAGTAGCAACAGTTAAAGCTGTTTTACTTGCATCATAATCTTGTTTTGAAGCTATTCCTTCTTTGTACATTTGAGAATATCTTTTAAAATCTTTTTTTGCAAAATCAAGTTTTGAAGTTGTAGAAGCTATATCGTGAGATGATTCTTCCAACCCGGATTCTGATTTTGTAATATCTTTTTCAGAAATATTTAATGTAGCCTTGGCTTCAGCAAGTTTAGCTTTTGATTGAGCAAGTTTTGCTTCATAATCATTAGGGTCAATGACTATTAGCAAATCTCCCTTTTTAACAGGTTTGTTATCATCAATCAACATTTCCACAACAGGTCCAGAAACCCTTGGTGCTACAGAGACAATATGACCTTCTACAAAAGCATCGTCTGTTGATTGAAAATGTATTGAATGAACCATAAAATAAATACCGGCTAAAAAGAATAACACGGCGGTTATTGACGGAACAATAACTCTTTTTTTCTTATAACTTGGTCTGTTATCTTCTCCATCATCACTTGATTCTTGTTGTTCAGCTTGAACTTCTTTTTGTTCTTGTTCCTCAGAAGTCTCTGGTTGTACATTTTTTTCTTTTTCTTCGTTACTCATATATTTCCCTTTTGATTGTCTTATATCTGCAAAATAGCTTTATCTTTCATGTTTTTAAGCATTTTTTCCAAAATTTTTAGTGTTTTTTGAAGATCTTCATCATCAATGCCTTCTGTTGTTATCGCTCTTAACTCAAGCATTGTAGGCTTTATCTTTTTTCTCATTGCTATACCTGCATCTGTAACAGCAACTTTATAGATTTTTCGCTTATTAACATCTTCTATTCTTCGTACAAGACCTTTTTCTTCCAAAATATTAATTATTCTTGTAACATTCGGCCTGTCTTTATAAGTGATTTCAGAAATCTGTCTTTGATAAAGTTCACCGCCTGAATCCATAATGATAGAAAGGACAAGATATTGTTCTGGAGTAATTTCAAACCCTTTTTGAGCATAAGTTTGCAAAGCCATGACTCTCGACAATACGCCTGTTGCAACAAGCATTGCACCAACCTTTTTATTTAGTAAGTTATTACCGTTATCTGTTTCTAGCATAGTGAATCTTTCTTATAAAAAATTTATTAAAAGTTGCACTTGAATATTTTCTTGTGTTATCATCATAACACAAGAATAAAAAATGGAAGATTAAATTTTTATGAAGAAATTACTAACCGCATTAATAACACTAACATTTGTTGTGCAAATTTTTCTGCCACTAAGCAGCACATCAGCACTAGCCAAAAGAAATTCTAAAGACACTGACGAAAACGCAAAACATCAAGAATATCTAAATATTAGCTGGTGGGAAAAATATAATGACCCTAATCTGACAGCAAATTTACAAGAATTATATGAAAAAAATCACGACCTAAAAATCGCGACCCTCAAAGTAAAAGAAGGCGAAAAAATGGTCAGAGCATCTCTTGCTGAAGAATTACCACATATTGGTTTTAACGGAAACTTAGGAAGAATAATGAGTTCAAGTAACCAACAGTTTGGAAGCCTTGTTATTCCAAGTTATGCTCAATACGGATACCAACTCCCATTAACAGCAACTTATGAAATAGATATTTGGGGCGAAAACAGATTAAAAACAAAAAGCATTGCAAAACAACTAGACATAGTAAAACAAGCTGAAAGAGCAAGCTACATAGCATTAACATCATCATTTGCCTCAAACTACTTTAACCTAATTAAAACTGATAAACTTATAGAAATTCAAAGCGAAATAGTTGAAATACAAAAAGATATTGCACAAAAGGCTCAAAAGAAATTTGAAAACGGACTTTGCACTGTTAATGAAGTAATTGCAGAAGAAAAAATGTTAACAACTCAAAAAGAACTTTTGAATGATTTAGAACATACAAAAACAATTCTTGAAAACCAACTAAAAGTATATCTTGCAGACAATAACAAAGAAATAAAAAGAAGCTCTTATGACAACATAGAAATCATGCAAAACTTACCGCTAAAAATGGATGGTACAGTTATAGAGCAAAGACCGGACTATATTCAATCTGAAGATAACATCAAAAAAATAGGATATGACGTTAGAATAGCAAGAAAAGAATTCTTACCTAAATTCGTTATCTACGGTCAAATCGGTTTAAATGCATACAATTTAGACAAACTTTTTAACAGCTATTCTCAACTTGCAAATGCTGGCATAATGCCTTCATTTGATATTTTTTCAGGAGGCCGAAAAAAAGCTATTTTAAAATTGCAAAAATACCGTTACGAAGAAGCTATGCACGATTATCAAAAAACAATTTTAACTTCAATTCAAGAAGTTAATGACTCAACTGCACAACTAAAAAAAGACCTTCAAAATTATGAAGAGAGCGTTGA
Source organism: Candidatus Gastranaerophilales bacterium (assembly GCA_944326515.1). Lineage (GTDB taxonomy): Bacteria > Cyanobacteriota > Vampirovibrionia > Gastranaerophilales > Gastranaerophilaceae > Limenecus. The sequence continues at coordinate 20,840 of CALVEI010000024.1, forward strand.
ACGCTATAACTTAGAACACAAAAGATTTGTGTTAATGGACCATAAAAACAAAATAGGCGCAGCTTCAGACTTAGACGTACTGTACAACAAACAACTAGAACTTATGACCAAAAGAGAAGAAGTCTCAAACAAAATAAATTGCTTAATTTCTACAATAAGCCTTTATAAAGCAACAGGCGGCCAAGATTTGTACACAATAAAAGAGCCACAACAACCATCCGAAAACATTTAACTTTAATATTTTAAATCAAAAAAGTGTTCTTTCTCCCCAACTGTTGTAAGTTTTAACTTGTTTAAGTTTTCTTTATCAAACTGCAAAATATTAGCACTGGAGAAAAATGAAGGGCGCCCATTATTTTGGTAATAAATAATTTGTTCATCCACTCCATTTTTAAAGAACTTATCCATTAATTTTCTTACATAATCTAATATGGAATTTGGAACGCCAAGAATGATATCTGGTTGTTCTCTAGTGACAAGTCCACGGATATTAAAAAACAATTTGGGTTCCTGAGACTTATCAACAAAACTGTCATAAGATTGCAACTCATTTTCCAATGCTGCAAGCTGGTTTTTCATAGATTCTCTTTGAGGAGTATAATGAGACATAATCGCAATAGGATTTCTATCTTTCCCTTTCATCACAACAGATACCGCATTACAACCTGACAAGGCATCAGTATAAATTGTATTTACACCGTCAGCAGAAATTTTTACACCAGCACACTCATTCATTCCTACATGTTTAATGCAATTATTACCCTCTTGAAGCATCTTCCACAAACGCATCTCTGGCGTTTGTTTGAACAATTCATTATTTTGTTTTATATCACGAGTCACCCGAGGTAAAACTTGTCTCGTTAAATTTTGTATAGACACAACTATTCCTTACACACATTTTATTTCACAGAAATAAAAACAAAACTAAAAAAAAATTGCTTGTCTATTTTTTCTCAGAAGCTTGTGTTTCTCTTTTGGAAAGAATATCCTCAAACTGCGACATTGTTTCCATACCGACAAGTTGTTCTAACGCCGAGCGTTTGGCCAAAAAGTCAGAACGTAGTTTACTTTGCTTATTTATAGCTTCTCTATAAAAAACATCAAGCATTATAACCTGAGCATCAGAAAGATCTTTGGTGTTAGAAAAATCTCTTTTTCGTTTTGCAACAAGAATATCAGAACGCTGTAAGGCCTGTCGAGAGGTCATGTAATCAAAGTAATAAAAGATTATCTTTCTTTGAAGTTCTTCTATTTTTCTTATTAGAACGACCATATCAGCGTCATTTACCTTAGAAAACTTATAGTTTAAATCTTTATCATCGACTGACAAAGAGCCCAAAACACTACTCCCCATGATAGATGAAATTGCAGCAATTGGGTTACCTATGCCGATACCAGCCAAACTACCTACAGTTGACAACGGTTGAATAATCTTTTTTACAATACTTTGATCAGGCTTATCTTCATCAGGATTAGAAAGCTTGTATACAATAAACTTAACTGTCTGACTATTTTGAGCAGCCCCTATCCACAAAAGCTGTATATCAGCTAAAGTATCTGCTGATTCAAGCTCTGCATCGTCACTTATCTCTTTGGCTATCTTTTTAAGACTCAAATCAGCATAAGTTATATTTTTAACCGCCTTGGCAGTTTTATCCAAAGTTGCATCTTTGGCTTTCACCTCTTTATCAGATGTAGAAACCTTATACTGATTTTCAGGTGTAGAACCCACACCAAGCCTATACGCAGGAGGCATTGGTTCTGTTAATTCTTCAACCGTAATAGCCAAAACAGGCTGTATTGCCAAACAGCAAAAAATAAAAGCAGCACAAAGATTATTTCTTATCATTTGTGCCCCCAGTCTTTTTTGTATTATCAGGTTGTTTTTTCACTTCCGTTGCTGTAAAAAGCTCGTTTTTAAAAGCATATTGATATAGATTTAGGTTTTGCACCGTTTTTTTACCAGCAAGTCTTTCCAAATCCATCTGATAACGTCTTACTTCTCTAATTTGTTCAAACTCTTGAAAAAGCAAATCATCATACAAAGCACCCGATACCAACATTTCCATCTTATCTGTCGGATTGCCACTTTTAGCTTTTTTCAAAGCCTGAGCATAATTTTTGTTATACAAAACAAGTCTTTGTCTTGTATCTTTGACTTGGCTTAGAGCCATTTTATAACTGTAATATGAGTTTATTATTTGATCTTGCAAAGACTCAATCATGCCTGCAAGCTCAATTAATTCAGTATCAGTCAAAGGAATTTCTTTGGGGTTATGGACCTTAGAAAGATAATTATTCGCGAGCCTACCAGTAGCATAAGATGCTGACTGTACCATATAGTTTGCACCAAACATAGCTGGAACAAAAGATGCCCCATTAATCAACGCTGAAGCAGATTTAGCAAGTAATGAAGAGTGATATCTTTGTTGCTCCGGAGGAATAGAAAGTTTTTTCATGGCAAACTTTATCAAACTGTTATTATCAACTGTAGACTTCCAAAGCATTTCAATATCTTCAATATCCTTTTGCTGTTGAAGCTCTGCAATACCTTTTAAAGCATCATCCTTGTCAAGAGTAAGATCCTTAGTTTCTTTTTCTACTTTCGGTGTGTATTCAACTTTCTGCTTTGACACATTATCAAGGCCAATTTCATCAGCAAATGCGCATCCAAAAAGGCTCAAAAGAACTATTAAACTCACCGTAAACTTTTTCATACAATTACTTTATAACACATAATTCATACTTAAGAAATTTTGTTCATAATATTGTAAAATAAATGTAACTACAAAGGAGAATATATGGACAATATACTTAAAGAAATAGCCAAACAATATTCAAAACTCAATTGTGTTTATGCGGTTGTCCAAGCAGGTTCAAGAACATCTAATCAAGATGACGAATCCTCTGATTACGATATTTATATCTATACAGATATGGAAATTCATACAGATTTTAGAAAAGAACTTGCCAAGACTTATACAAACAATTACGAAATTAACAATCAATACTTTGAAACAGGAGACGAATGGATTTTAGAAAACGGAATAATCCTTGATTTTATGTTCAGAAGCCCTAATTGGATAAAAAGTAATATAGAAAATGTTTTTGATAAACACTATGCATCAAACGGCTATACAACCTGTTTTTTACATAATGTTGCAACATCAAAAAGTCTTTACGATAAAAATGATTGGTTCAAAAATTTGCAAAATAAAATCATCCAACCATATCCTGAAGAACTTCAAAAAAACATAATAAAAAGAAACCTGATGCTTTTAAAAGACAAAAAATGTTCATCATATTTTGACCAAATAAAATTGGCAATAAAAAGACAAGATCCAGTTAGTATAAACCATAGAATAACAGCATTTTTGGCATCTTATTTTGATATTTTGTTTGCAGTAAACAAAATCTATCACCCCGGTGAAAAAAGATTGATAAAATACGCACAAACACACTGTAAAAAGCTACCACAAGGATTTGAAACAGACATAACAGAACTACTACAAGGTCAAAATACAAACAAAGCTGTAATTCTTGAAAGAATGATTGAAAGACTTAGAAAAATATTACCTTAAGCTAATGTATAAATGTCTGATAAAAAAAACAATTAACCTTAATATAATAAATTAAAATAACAATTTAAGGGGAACAAAATGGAAGAAAACACAGAAAATCAAGAAATTAAAGAAATCAAAGAATGCCACTGCAAAGAACCCAAAACAGAACACTGGATAAAATTTGCACTTATATTATTTGTCTTATTCATCGCGTGTTATCTTGCAGTTTATTATGTACTTGATCAAATGCGTCACGCATATTATATGCCACCAATGCCAATGCACAACATTGACAGAATAATTGACGAACAGGAAAAAATGCTTGAAGGTATGGCAGGAATGGGAGCAATGCCTATGCATAATGCAGCAATGATGAAAATGAAAACACCTGTGGAAACCTATAAAGACGACTCTGATAATACATACAAAATGATAATAGACCTAAAGCCCTTTAACAACAGCCCAAATAACATAAGCTTAGACATACAAAAAAATAAAGTAAACATTAACGGTCTTGGCGAAAAATCAAGCAAACATTCTGATAAAGTTTATTCATTCTCTCAAAGTTTTATGTTACCTGAAGATATAGACACAGCTGAAGTAACTAAAGAGCAAAAAGGTCACAAATACATTGTGACAATGCCTATTGAAGATTAACACATAAAATCAAATCATAAAAAAAGAGGCTTATAGCCTCTTTTTTATTCTTCTGTTTTCGGAGCTTTGCCAAAAATCATCTCTGCAAGTTCCTTTATTTTTTCAAAATTAAAAGCATTGGTTTTTATAGTTTCCTTATATTTATTTGAACCATTATCTTTCTCATCAGGATCAAAAGCTACCGTTCCCTGTATGTACTTAACATCATAGGAATCATCAGGTCCGCCGGAATTTCTTATCTCTATCCGTTTAATATTACCGTCTTCATCTCGTTCTATATAAATTTTTGTCCCATCTGCCAACTCACAAGTTTCATAACTATCATGTTTTTCTATTTTAACACTATCGGGTTCATTTTGAGCTAAGTCAGCTGCACGTACTAAAGAATTATTAGATTTTTCAAATAGCTTTTTATTATCATTCAATTTTTTCAATGCAGCCTGTTCATTCTCATAAGCTTCTTTGTCTGCATCTGCAGAATCAACAACCTTTTTGTCAGCCGCTTTAATGTCATTTGAAAGTGTAGTTATCCACTTTTGCATATCTTGCAAACTTAAATCATCAGATATAGTATTAAAATCTTTATATTTTTCATCAATACCGAGTTCTTCTGCTCTTGCTTTAAGTTTTGAAAGTACAAAATTGTATACATAACCTTTGCCTATACCTAAAACGTTATCCATTTTTTCTGCTATTTTGTCATCCACCAGATATGCAATATTGTCTTTATTTGTGTTTTCTGTGAAGTAATTACGCACCATAGCCGCACCGACCAAGTCATAAGAAAGTACTTCATCTAACTGAGATTTAAGCTCATTTACATTGGAAGTATTTGCACTTATTTTTTCAGCTTCTTCTTGCAAATTATTATCCAGAGTTTCTTTCGGAGTTAAATCAGGAGCAATAAGTTCAGTAGCATCTTTAACATTTTCTGCTCTTTCTTCGAGAGAAAGTCCTTGCGGATCACCTTTACCTTTAACTTCTTCCTTACCTTTAGATTTTGGTTTCCAAACTTTATCAGGGTATTTTTCTGACCATTCTGCTATAGCCTCTTTACTGCTTTTTGCAGAAGCTACTTCACCTCTCAGGTTTACTTCAGCACCAACGAGAAGGAACTCATATCCGTCTTCTGTTGACCTAACTGCATTAGGATTATCTTTTTTAAATTGCTCTTTGGCTTTTTCTATTTGTTCTTTTGTAGGTTTTTCTATTCCTTGAGCTTGTAGTGCTTTAGATATTACCTCTGTAAATTTATCATCTGTCTGCACTATATATTTATGCAATTGAGGTGTTTGTTTATTTTTTGCAGCTTCAGCTTCTGCTACTTTTGCAGCTTCTAGCTCAGCAAGTTCATCAGCAGACATCACTTTAAACTTTTGTTCAGAATCTGACCAATGAACTTCCTCAAACGCAGTCATATCTGCATTTGGCAAATAATATTTATTATTCTTTTTATCCCAGTATGCACCGTCTAAAGACCATTCCCAACCTCTTCTTTTTGCATCGGCTTCAACAGCGTCTTGCTTCTGTTGTAAGGCTATTTGTTCTTGTTCTTTATTATACTGTTCAATAACTTTTTGAGTTTCAGCTGTTGGATCATTTTTAGTTGCTTTAAAAAGATTCTTTATAAATGTTTTTAAATCTTTTGCATCTACTTGATCTTTACCTTCCAATTTCATATTTTTGTTAAAATTTTCAGCAGCTTCCTGAAATTCCTTTTTAGATATTTTGTCATCACCAGAAATATCTAACGAATCAAATGCTTCTAACGCCAATGCCATTTCAGCTGAACTTAATTTACCATCATTGTTTCTATCAAAACTTTTAAATATTTCGATTAATTTAGCATTCTTTTTGGCAACTTCCTCCTGGTTTACAGTTTCAGTTGATACCTTTGATAAATCGTATTTATCTCCTTCACCTATTTGCAATTTTTTTCCGAACATACGCACACCTTTCAAGAATCATTATTATTAGTATGTATATCGGAACAGACCAAAAAATCTTGATTGATAGATAGAAATTCAACGACCCAAAAAAGTCCCAAAGCACGTTATCTTTGTTTTATCAGCTTTGTAAATATTTGTAAAAAATTATAAAATATATTTTTTAGCACTAAACAATTCTTTTAATTCACCATTTTTTAAAACATTTTCAATAATTTCTAAAACAGCATATAAATTTTCTTTTGAAAGTTCTTTTATTTGTTTAGGTAAAACAATATCTGCCGTAGTTTTTGCATTCACCAAATAATTGTTTTCTGTTAAAAATTTTTTGTATACAATCATTATTTCAAGCCAAGTATCAGGAATATTACAAGTTTTGTTAAGATAATACATGCAGTCTTTTTTCAACTTATCAATGTAGTTAATTGCATAATTAACGTCAAATAACATATCATCTTCGCTTACTGTTTGACCAAGATATGAATTGTTTAAAATTTCCTTTGGCTCGTCCTTAAAGTTTTTGGATATAAAAGTCGCCCACAATAAACAACCAAGATAAAAAGATACAGTATTTTCCAAAAGCTTCAACAGCTGAGGATACAATATCTGAAACTTAAATTTTCTTTGATGAGGAGATTTTATCGAAAACAGCATATTATAAGCTGCATCTATATTTGAAGCAAAAGGTAAGGTATATTTTGAATACCCCGGATCAAATAATACTCCTTTTGAAAAATCCATAAAAAATCTCCCCTACACGACTGTTATTGAATAATTATAGTATTTTTTTTTGTAAAAAGAAAGTTTGAAATAAAGCTTTGTTTTATTTATATTTAAAATAGTAAAAGAGAGGAAAAACATGGCATTAAATGTATATTTAGGGATAGACGTAGGTTCAGTTACAACAAAACTTGCACTTGTTGACGAAACAGGCAAATATGTTGACAGCTACATGTTAAGAACCGCAGGCAAACCCGTTATTGCAGTTCAAACAGGTATGAGAGAGCTGTTAAGCAAAGCTATATGTGAATATAACATTCAAGGCGTTGGTACTACAGGCAGCGGAAGAAACCTTGCAGGCGCATTAGTTGGTGCAGATGTTATAAAAAACGAAATTACAGCACACGCAGTTGCTGCAAGTACTTATGTTCCCGGTGTTCAAACAATTCTTGAAATCGGCGGACAAGACAGTAAAATCATAATTTTAAGAGACGGTATCGTTACTGACTTCGCAATGAATACCGTTTGTGCAGCAGGTACAGGAAGCTTTCTTGACCAACAAGCAAACAGATTAAATGTTCCGATTGCAGAATTTGGAGAAACAGCACTGAAATCAACAAACCCTGCTCGTATCGCAGGCAGATGCGGTGTTTTTGCAGAAAGTGACCTAATTCACAAACAACAGTTAGGTTACCCTGTAGAAGATTTGTTATATGGTCTTTGTCAGGCTCTTGTTAGAAACTACCTGAGCAACCTTGCTTTGGGTAAAGAAATTTTACCAACTGTGTCTTTCCAAGGTGGTGTTGCTACTAACTCAGGTATGGTTAAGGCATTTGAAGAAGCTTTAGGGACAAAAGTTGTTGTTCCTGATAACCACCAAACAATGGGTGCAATAGGTGCAGCATTGTTAGCTATGGAAAATCATCAATATACAGAAAATCCGACCAAATTCAAAGGTTGGGAAGTCGGCAATATGCACTTTAACTCAATCACAAACCAATGTAATGGTTGTTCAAACAATTGTGAGGTTATCACAATCGTTGAAGGAGAAATGCCTGTTGAACATCCGAAAGACATTAAAGATATACAAGGAAATATCATCGCCAGATGGGGTGGAACCTGTGGAAGATGGGATATTTCATAAAAGACAATTAAAGGGATACCGTTTAAGCGGTGTCCCTTTTTTCTATTAACAAAGAGTTACAAAACAGCAAAAAATTTTAATTTGAATTTTTAAAGCAATATGAACATATCAGCAATACATTCAAGGTTATTTTACAAAAGAGCGCTCGCAACAAACAATATGAATGCTTGTTATTCTTCAAGCTACAGTAGTAACCCTGTCAAAATTAATCAACAGCCAAATGCTGATACTGTTTCATTTAAGAGAACGCCAGAATGTATAGGTTCTCCTTTTGTTCACGACCCAAGAGAGCTAGAACTTCACTGTGCTTGCTGTAATAGAAAAATGTTAAAAAACAGCACGGTTCAAAACTTTATGAACAAAGAAGTCTATTACCCTGCTTATGTTGCTCTTGATAGAATTAAAGATGAGCAAAA
>CALVEI010000025.1 GCA_944326515.1 Candidatus Gastranaerophilales bacterium
TTCGTTTTCTTTCTTTGCATTGCAACAAAGAAAGAAAATGAACATACAAATTTTCATAAGGTTTCAATATTTTGGCGAGCTATGCCAAATAGACAGCCCATTTATAAAGTACCAAGTCCACTCACAATTGTTTTTTCATAAGGTTTCAATATTTTGGCAGGCTACGCCAAATAGACAGCCCATTTATAAAGTACCAAGTCCACTCACAATTGTTTTTTCATAAGGTTTCAATATTTTGGCGGGCTATGCCAATTAAACACCTCAATTGTCAGCGGCACAGTCGTTCCAACTACTTAATATTTTTTACGTACTTTTGTACCGACAAAAGTACCAAAAGCTCCCGACCTGATGTTCCATTCATACAGAAAGTAATTTAAACCCGACTCGGCAACTCGGCACGTAAAAATTGCTAAAGTACAAAAACTGATTATGATACAAATAATTCCCCGTGCCTCAAACAGTACCTCGTTTGTCGTTGTTTAAATAACTTTCTGTAATTCATTTCACAACGGTCGGATTTTTATTTTTTTATAGGGCTTCTATACCTTGGCAAGCTATAATAAATCATTGTTGTATGTGCAGCGGCACAGACTATGTGAAGTATTTTTCAAGAGCTTGCTTGTCAAATACCTCCACACTTTCTTTGCTATGTAAGAATATCATACAAGTCAGCATTGATTTAAACATCGAAAATTCGCTTATAGAGAATTTTTTCATTAAGTCTGCAATGTTTTCTGCCAAAAACTCTGTAATAAGTGTTTTGTTTTTGAAGACAAGTGATGTAAAGTAATCTAAACCTTCTTTTGTATTTATTCCTTCAAAATACAATATATCAGGCGATTGGAATTCAATAAATCTCATTGCCTTATCAAGGTTAAAACCAATGTGTTCATTAAGCTCGCACTGGTTAACATTTTCGAGGTTGTATTTTGTTATAGATTCTATTGTCATAACATTCTTATTTTCTGATGCAATTTCAGAAAGAATGGAGTATATCATGTGTGTTTTTCCACACAATGCAGAACCGCAAACAAGAATTATGCCCGGTTCATTTATTGCTTTTGAAATTATGCTTATTTTTTTATCATCTAAACCACATTCAGTAAGTTTTTTAGGCGGTTTATATATTTTTATGGAAATTCTTTCTCCATGTATAGTAGGGAATGCTGAAATACTAGCAATTAATGCTATATCATCAACTTTAAAACTTAGTTTTCCAAGCTGTGGAAGCTCTGAAACAGTAGGATCAAGATTTGAAAGTGTTTTAAGCCTTGCAATGAATGAAGAAACAAGAATTGAAGGTATTTCTCCTGTTAATATGTTTTGAGAATTTTCTCTAAAAATTACGCTCAAACCGTTAGGGACGTGCTCAAAAAACAGCTCGTGTATGTTTTGAGATATTGCCTGTTTTAGTATTGCCCTGATCATTTTTTGAATATGTTCATCAGAAAGACTGTTGGTTAAGTCTTGGTTGCTTAAAACTTCTCTCCAATCATATTTGGGCTTGTTTTCGTCAATGTAAATTTGTCCGACAGAACTTGAGCTTGTGTAGTATTCTTCGATTTTCTTTAAAATGGCATTTTCTGATGAAATAACAGGCTCTATTTCACATTTTGCATCTTCTACAATCTTATCTATAGCAAACAAATCCAACGGGTCTGACATAGCAACAGTCAAAATTCCCTCAATCTCAAAAAGAGGAATAACTTTGTATTTTTGTGCGTTATTTAAATTTATGTAGCTTAAACATTTTTTATCAAGTGAGTAATCTTCAAGATTTACGTATGGTATGTGGAGTTTGCTTTCAAGAAATTTAAGCAGTGTGTTTTCTTCAATTAGCCCTGATGATATTAAAACTTGCCCTATGTTAACGTTTTGGGCAGCAGCAACTTGTTCTGCAGTTTCTAAGTCCTCGTATTTGATTAGACTGTCTCTTACAAGGTCATATTTTAGTTTTTCAAGTGTTTTATTTCTTACAAACTCCATTTTTTATGGTTCCTGTTAATTTAAGTATTCTTTAACTTTGTTTATTACTTCGTCTAATTCAAATGGTTTTGTTATATATTCGTTTACGCCGGTTTCTTGTCCGATGATTTTATCATCTTCTTGTGAACGAGCTGTTACCATAATGATAGGAATATCTTTGTACTTGTTATCGTATTTTAACAGTCTGCTAATTTTGTAGCCGTTAATTTTTGGCATCATTACATCAAGTATCATCAAGTCAGGCATTATTTCTTTAGCCATATTGAGGCCTGCCTCGCCGTCGTATGCGCAAAAACATTCATAACCTTGTGCTTCGAGCATAAATTTTAGAGTCTCTACGATGTCTTGCTCGTCATCAACTATGAGAATTTTTTTATTATTATCCATATATTTATACCTCCGCCAGGTTGTTGTGCTTTAGTGATTTTTCTACAGTTTCAAACAATTCTTTTGCATCAGTTCCGCCTTCTGGAAAAGTCGCTGATGAATACAATATATCATATTTTGCAGTTTGTTGTTCTGATGGTGATATTGTGCTTTCTATTTTCTTTTCGATAAAGCTTTGTGCAAACTTGTCGGCTTCTGGAATCATAACTGCTAAATAGTTTGCATTGTTTTCTGAAAAGTATGTTTCCTTGGTATTTGCTGTTTTTCTTATAATTGAGATTTTTCCTTCTTGCATATCTTTTAAAAATTCGCAAGATTCAGATTCTTCTTTAATTAATACTAGCAATAGGCTTTGGTTGCAGGTTTTTGCTTTGTTGATTTCTTTGTCCAAGTCAATTATGAATTTTTCTTTTTCATTTAGTATCGGAATAATGAAAGAGAATGTAGTACCTCTGTTAATTTCGCTTTCTACCCAGATAAAACCTTTGTGTGCTTCGATAAGTTGTTTTGCAATAGGTAACCCAAGGCCTGTGCCGCCGTTTTTTCTGTTAAGAGAGTTTTCTATTTGCTGGAATTGGTCAAAGACTTTTTTCTGATCTTCTTCTGCTATACCTATACCGCTGTCTTTAACTGAAATTTTTATGTAATTTTCATAAAATACAGGGTTTTCGTATCCGAGAAGTTTTGTTTTATCAACATCTGCAAGTTTAATATTTTCAACTTTAACAACGATATTACCGTTTTCGTTGGTGAATTTTATTGCATTAGAAATTAAGTTAGACATAACCTGTTCTATTCTTTGATTATCAAAGTATGTGAGGTAAGTGTCTTGATCTTTTTCTAATATGAGTTCTATATTCTTTTCTTTCGCGACATTTTCAAAAGTGTTTTTGATAAATTCAACAGGAGTATTGATGTTTGCCTTTTCAAATTTGAAGTCCATTTTTCCTGCTTCTACTTTTGAAAGGTCAAGGAGATCGTTGATAATACCAGAAAGTCTTGTAACGTTTCTTTTTGCCATATTTAAAAATTTGTCCATAATCGAGCTTACATCGCCAGCTTTTCCGCTAAGACAGATTTCTAAAGAGTTTTTGATTGCTGTTAGAGGTGTTCTTAGCTCGTGTGAAACTATTGAGATGAACTCTGATTTAAGGCGTTCGAGTTTTTCAAGCTTTGTATTTGTTTTTTTGATTTCTTCGTACAAAGATGCATTTTCTAAAGGCAAAGATACCTGTCGTGCAAGGGTTTGAAAACAGGTTGTATCTTCTTGTGAAAATTCGTTTTCTCTAAAGACTTCAATAAGACCAAAAAACTTTTCACCAACGTTGATAGGAGCAAAAAGATTATCAAACTTCAGTATGTTAAGGTCGTATTCTTCTAAAGGATGTTTGATGTGCTTAGTGACCTTTATATCGTTGATATTTAAGTCATACGGGATTCTTTTTTTGTCAAAAAGGGCTCTATAGCTTAAAATTGCTCTTAGCTTAAGTGAATGTTCCAGTCGAGGTGATATTGCATATAGTGAGTTGATTATCAGGTCAATATCGTGTTCATCATTAAAGACTAATGTTGAGGACAGAGAAAAACTCAAGCTTTTTTCCAATCCGTCTATCATTATGTTTATGAGCTTTTGTTTGTTTAATGAACCTGCAAGTTGGGTTGATGTATTATAAAGTACATCGAGCTGGTATAAGCTTTTTGCAAGTTCACTGTTATTCATAGACAAAGTGTCAACAGCTTTTTTAAGCTTTAAATTAGAGTTTATTGCGGCTGCTAATATTTTCTCATTTATTGGCTTTGTTATATATGCATTTGTAAGCTTTAATAGTTCCGTATTTTCTGTATCTTGTTTTAGAAGGGCTATTATTGCAATGTTTTCTTTTAATGTGTATGATTGTAGTTTTTTACACAATATAATCGGATCGCAGTTTTGGTTTTCTTCGTCAACTATAATAAGCGATACAAGACTTTTTTCTGCATAGTTTAACACTGTTTTTTCTTCTGTCGCAGTAATAATAGCAACAGAGTTTTTTGATATTGCATGAGATATTATTTTATTTTGATTTTCGTTGTCCGATACTAACAATATTTTTGGCATGATGACATGTTAACACGCTGTAAATAATCAGGCTAATTATTAAATTTTCTTCAATCATACACAACAATTGTTTGTGATATAATCAGCATGTTTTTTATGTATTAGTTTTTTTATGTATTAGTTTTTTTATGATTTCTTTTTTGATTCAGTTTTATAATTTGTTAATAAGGATGTTGAGCGGCTTTATTGCCAACAAGGTTTCTCGCAAAAATTTCAGGGCAAAATATTCTTTGCATGTTAAAAACTGCACAAATTCGCCTTTTGTTAAAAATGCAGTTTACGGAAAGATATATTTGCCGATATATTCTAAATCTTCTCCGTTCATAGGTGAGGAATACACATTTTATAACAGCAGAGGAGAGGAACTTATACCGTTTTTTTATAGAGGATTCGCAGGTTCGACGTCGCATTCTCCTTTAACAGGTAATTATCTTTATTTTGACAGATTTAATTGTGGATTAAAAAATCATCTTTATATGGACGGTTCAATGCTTGAAGTTATTGGCACTCCAGATAAAAAGTATGGTATGTTTTCGGAGCCTAAAACAATATATCCTAATCCTTATGAAATGGTTAGGCAAAATAAAGGATTAAATAAAGATTTTGACTTGATTTTTACACATTCGGAAAAGGTACTTGATTTGTGGGACAATGCACGTCCTTTTTGCTATTTTGCTTCTGTATGGCATATTTTGCAAGATGAAAACGGATTTTTGACTGCAAATTGGTATGAGAATAAGACTAAAGATATTTCTATTGTGTCTTCTAACAAAAAAATGTGTTATTTGCATAAATTTCGTATAGAGCTTGCAAAAAAATGTCAAAAAGAAGCTTTGGCTGATGCATTTGGTACGTTTCAAGGGGCTGAGTCGCTCAGGGCTTGGGTTCCGCCTGATGTATATCTTGATAATTACCGTTATTCAATAATTATAGAGAATGATATTGATGCTTACTGGTTTACTGAGAAAATTCTTAACTGCTTTGCAACAATGACGATTCCTGTATATCTCGGTGCAACAAATATTGGGGAATATTTTAATGAGGACGGTATTATCAGAATTAGCGAAAAAGATTTTGATAACATTGATAAAGTATTAAAACAGTGTACAAAAGAAGAATACGACGCACGATTGGATATTCTTAAAGAAAATTATGAAAAATCAAAACAATTCCTTGTTAAGCCGGCTGACCGCCTTTATGAAGGATATTTGCGAGAGGATTTGAATAAATAATTATACACTTATACACTTATACGTAAAAATTATAGTACAATAAGAGGAAGATGTTTGCTAAAAATATTGTTTAAATATAAATGATAAAGCAAATTTTGTTAGAGATTGGGGAGAATTATGGTTTACTCTTTTGAGATAATAACCGGGCCGATGAGTTGCGGAAAGACAGAAGAACTTTTAAGACGTGTTAAAAGATGCATAATTGCACAGAAAAAAGTTAAAGTTATATCTCCAGAGATTGATACAAGGGCAAAAGGGGATTATATAGAGTCAAGAAACGGTCTTTGGCTTGATGCAATTACTGTAAAAAATGCCAGAGACATACTTAATTATATTTCTTCTGATGATGAAATTGTTGCCATTGATGAGATTCAGTTTTTTGATATGGAAATAGTTTCAGTTGTTCGTAAATTGGTGGAACACGGTAAAAGAGTCATCGCTTCCGGATTGGATTTGGATTTTAAAGGTGAACCCTTTGGTGCAATGCCTGAACTTTTGTGCCTTGCTGATAAAGTTGATAAATTGACCGCTGTTTGCATGAAATGTGGATCTGACCATGCTACAAGAACGCAAAGACTTATTAATGGTGCACCTGCGGATAAATCTTCACCTTTGATTATGATTGGTGGGGATGAAACTTATGAAGCCAGATGCCTGAAATGCTATGAACTTCCGGATAAGATGTCGGAAGAGAAGAAAAAAGCATTTAGACTTTTAAATTTTACTAAATAATTAAGACTTAAAGTAATCGCAAATGAGCTTTTTCTCTTTGTTATGAGAAAATTTTTTGAGCAGTCTTTCTAAAAAAGGAGTTTTGGTTTCTTCAAGTGCTTTTTTACAAATAGCTTTTTTTACAACTAATTTGTTGTATCTTATGTTTGCTTCTTCTGAATAAACCAAGTCTTCTTTGAGCTTTAACATCTCAGTATTGTATTTTAATATTGACTGTCGGAGCTTTTGTTCCTGTTTGCTGCTCATTATTTATCCTTTAACATTCTGTATGGGGTTTTAATTCAAATTTGTAATATCTGTGACGATTTCAACTCTCATATAATAATAAATATATTAAATTTATGACTCCACCAAAAAAAGTAAAATGGATTAAGATTAGTAAATCTTTTGTATGGTATTGTTTTTATAAAGTAATACAAGTATTTTACATATTCTAATAAATAGTAGTATAATTACTCAATAACTGTCTTTTAAATAGTTTAATCGGTAGCACATGGATTTATTTAAAAAGCTAAAAGAATATACAAGAAAAGTTAATGAAATAGAATATAGCATCTCTAATAATAAAAAGGAGTTTCTTGAAATATATGAAAGAAATCTCGCTTTAGAAAAAGAGATAGTTCAGCGTACGCAAGAGTTAGATCAGGCTAATAAGGCTTTTTTAACATTAAAACATGTATGGGAATTGATGAATTCCTCTGAACCGTTATCCAGTGTATTACAAAAGCTTGTTAATTCGTTACATGGAGAAATGGGCTATATCAACAGTACAATTTTACAGGTATGTGATGATGAAAAAGGTAAATACTATAAGGTTAAAGCTTTTTCTGAAAGCCCAATTTTTAAAAAGTTAATGCAATTTTTGCAAGAAAAAAACATTGATATTCATGAGTATCATCTTAAGTATGACTCTAAGATGCTTATTACTAGAGCAATTGAAGAGAAAAGCATTCTTCATACGACTGATTATATGAATGTTATTAATAATCTATTGTATGATTTTACCCCCGAAAATATTGACACTATAAATAAGTTAGGAGTTAGTAAAAGTGTAATATGTATTCCTCTTACTCCTTCTAATAAACCTTTTGGGGTTATGATGGTGTTTTCTCCAAGAGAAGAAGTAACTGATAAAGAGCTTAACTTTTTAACTCTGTTTGCCAATCAAGTTGAAATGGCAATAACTATTGCTAATCTTTTTGAAAACCTGAAAAAAGAAGCTGTTACTGATTCTTTAACAGAACTATATAATCGCAGATACTTTAATCAGGCTCTTCAAAAAGAGCTGGAACGTGCACAACGTCTTCAGCAGCCGTTTTCTTTGGTTAGTTTGGATTTAGACTATTTGAAAAAAATTAATGACACGTACGGTCACTTCTTTGGAGATTTGGCTATTAGGACCATTGCTGACATATTGAAAAAAAATGCACGTTCTATAGATGTTCCTTCTCGTTTAGGTGGTGAAGAGTTTTCTGTTTTATTGCCTGGGGTTGATTCTAAAGGTGCAATGGTTGCTGCAGAAAGAATTAGAGCTGCTATTGAGGCACAAGAATTGGATACCATCGGTCATATTACTGCTAGTGTTGGTGTTGCTACATTCCCTGAACACTCTATAAAATTGGATGAGTTGCTTGATATGGCTGACCAAGCTATGTATAAATCTAAGATTAACGGTAGAAATAGGGTTACTCTGGCAAAAAGCTCTCAAGACGAGTCAGAATGGCATGAAGTTGCGTTTGGCGCATTTATGGACATTTTAACAAAACAAAAAGTTCCTATACCCGATAAAATAGCTAAGGAAATTACTTCTAAATTAAAATCTATCGATACTGCAGAAACAAAGGACACTCTTTTTTCAGTTGCAGATACAATAGCTCAGACCTATAATGCTCACTATAAAAGAGGTGTTACTAAACAAAAAGTATCTTTAGCCATTGAGCTTGCGAGAAAATTGGAATTGTCAAAAGAAGATATTGATAAGCTTAAAATCGCTATGATGCTTTATGACATTGGTAAACTGATGATTCCTGAGGATATTCTTAACAAAAAAGAACCTCTTTCTGAAGACGAAAAACAAAAAATTAAAGAACATCCTCTTCTTGCAGCAAGAAAGATTCTGCAACCGATTAGTTCGATTGCTGACATTGTTCCTATTATTGAGGCACATCATGAAAACTGGGATGGTAGCGGATATCCCAACAAGCTTAGTGGGGAAGAAATTCCTTTGTCTTCGCAAATAATTTTGTTAATTGATTCATACTTTGCATTGATACAAAGTCGTCCTTATAGAATTGCAAGAACAAAAGATGAAGCTTTGGAAATAATTAAGCTAGAAACAGGCAAAAAATGGAATGAAAAGCTTGTAGATGAATTTGTGAGATTGATGAATGAAAGAAAACAACAATAAAACTGACGAAATAATAACAAAATTGTATCGTTGGTGTACTACTTATAAGGACCAAGCTTTATTAAGAGATACTACAAAACTTAAAAATACTAAGTTTGACGCTTTTATAGACAGCAATTTGACTACCCCTTTGTCTTTTACTGTTTTTGAATTGTCTGACAAGGGAGAGTTGTTGATTGATAGCCAACAGAAGGTTATCGAGAGTCAGGCAGCGTTTTTCCTGTTTGTTAATCCAAAAACCGGCTGGATATTTGCAATAAAAAATACTCTGGAAAATCAGAAAAAACTTTTAACAAATCAGCCAATTCAAAATTTTAAAGTGAAAATTGTTCAGTAACAAGACTACTCGTCTATATCAAAATTCATATTTGAGTCGTCTTTTGCAGCCATTTCAATTAATATATATGTCATGTATGCGCCTAGTGCAACAGCTTTGGGGTCTAAATCTGTGTTGTTGGCTGCTTCGATAATTGCACTGTTGATTTCCGGATTTTCGTCCTTTATGTAGTGAATCATTTTTTTTCGCCATCCGTGTACATCTTGAAATATTTCAGCAAATGCTAGTGATGTATGCTCTTCGGTGACTATTGGTAACATAAAATCTCCTTATATCATGACTTATATGTATTATTATATACTAAAACATTGCTTTTTTATCCACTATATCCTGTAGTTCTGACTTTATTTTGTTGTATTGTTATATACTTTGTATATATTTCTTAACATTTGAAAATAAATTAGGCAATTTTCTGCTCATCTATCACTTTATTAGAATATAGAGTTTTAGAGGAATAGAAAATATGCAAGAACATGAATTAAATACAATAATGGATGTAGTTTCTGACCCAATTAAGAATGTATATGACATTTCTTCCAGAAAAAACTTAGCAGAAATTCAGCGTATAATCAGAATATTTAAAATAAACGAAGAACAAAATATGAAAACAAAATTGTTCGCAATTAAAAGTCTTGCAACTTTTAAGCTTGTGACAAGTAATAACTAAAGAATAGAATAAAGACTATTCGTCATAATTATCGTCATCATCAATGTACTCGGTAATTATGGCGATATTTTTTTCTATTTTCTTTAATTGTTTTTCCATGCTAAGAATTTTTTGTGTAAGCTGTTCGTTTTCGATTATTTTTTCATTTGTAACGCTTACTTGTGATGCTACATATTCAAGTAATGATTTGATTTCTTGTGTTTCTGCTTGTTGAGCAATTATTTGATTTATCTTATTTTCTTGCTCATCCAATCTTTGGTTTATTGAATTTATAGCATTTTCAAATTTATCTGAAATATTTTCGTCGCTTGATAGTAGGTTCTTTTTGATTTTGGTAATATCATTTTGTATATTATCAAAAGAGTCGCTGGCTGTGTCTATCCATTCGCCCATGTAAACAAACGCTTCATTTACTGCTTGGTTTGAGTTGATTAGTGCTTCAGTTCCTTTACTAATAACATCAACTTTTTTGTAAATGTCTTTTAAAAATGCAGAGTTGTAGAATGATTTGCTCTGTTTTTCAAAAGCGTTTATTAAAGAAGTGAATGCTGTTATGTTAGACAGTAATTTTTTATTTACTTCATCTGAAGAAATAATTAGCTTGTTCGTCCTTTTACTAATACTAGATATGTCTTCTGTTAAACCGCCAAACATATCTTTTATTTCTGCAACTTCTTGAGTTATTGGGCTTTCCTGCATTTTTTGCACAGCAGATTTCAGGTCATTTATTCTTGTTGCAATATCAACACTGTAATCTTCTGTAAGGCTGTCAGGATTAATAAGAACTTTCTGAAGATTTGTTAGCTCAAATCTGATTTTTGCAATGTCTGATTCAACATCAGGCAATGTGTATGTATAATTTTCATCGTCATTAAGACCATTTGTTAAAATTTTGAGTTGTTTAGTAAACTCTTTTATTTTTTCAGAAATATCAGCTTTTAAAGATTCATCAAGTTTTCCAATGTTATCTAAAAGAGTTGCATTATTATTTTCTGTGTCATTATTAAGCTTTTCGACGTTATCATTTATTTTGTTTATACTCGAAAGTAACTTATCTGTATTATCATTTATACAGCTTATTGTGTTTTCAGTTGTCATCAAGATATTATCATTGATTTCATCTGATTGTTCTTCAAAAGAAATATTGTCTGCAATTTGAACAAGTTGAGTTACAAATTTTGTTTGAAGATTTTGCAGCGCTATTTCTATTTGCTGACCTTGCTCATCCAAAACTAGCTTGTTTATGTCCGTTTTTAAGTTTTCAATAGCATTTGCTAATTGTTTGATTTGTTCTGTTGATGCTGTACTTTTTTCTGAAATAATATCATTAATATCTTCTTTAAGAAGATTAATGTTTTCTGATATTTCTTTTATTTGTTGTGCGGCAGCAACGCTTTCTTCAGAGATTATATCTGTTACATCTTCTTTGAGTTCTGTTATGCTTTCAGATACTTCTTTTATCTGTTGTGATGTAGCAACACTTTCTTCTGAAATAAAGTCTGTAAGTTCTTCTTTAAGAGTTTCAATTTGCTCAGATACTTCTTTTATTTGTTGAGAAGTTGACTTTTGACGGTCAGTGACTACATCAGTAATGTTATTTTTTACTGTTTCTACTTGCTTTTGAAACTCATCTTTTTTAACAACAGTTGAGTCAATCGTTTTAACTACATCTTTTATATTCCATATTTCTTCTTTTAGAACTTCTGTTCCTTGGAAAAATATTTTTTCTGTATAGTCTTTGATGTTTGCAATATCTTCAACATTCAATTTAGAGAAAATGTTACTTTCAAGCTCAGTAATCAATTTTAGACTATAATTTTTAATGTCCTCTTTATTTTGAGAAGAAGTCTTTGATAATTCTTCTTTTGTTGCAATTTGTTTAACTGCCTCAGATAACAATTCTGCTTTTGAAATTATTTCAGCAACATCAGTTTTTAAATCTTCAAAAGCTTCGTCCTCAAAAATGTTACCAACAACTTCAATTAGGGTGTTGAGGTTATTGTTCAATATTTCAATGCTTGAATCGGATTCGTGAATTTTAGTTATGACAGAATCTATTCTATCTGCAATGAATGTTTTTGTATCATCTGCTTTTTCATCAGTCTGCTCTGAAAGCTCTTTTATTTTGAAAATAACAGAACTTACATCGTCAATTAGCTTTTTGTTTTTTATTTCGATTTCTTTGTTAAAGCCTTCTATTTCATCCAATTTGTTTTTTATTGCAGAATTTTGTTCGTTTAAAATTGCAAAATCGTTAAGTATTAAAGTATTGGTCTCATCAAGGGAACCAAAGTTTTCTATGTGAGATATTACGGAGTTTACAGATACTTTTAACCCGTCTTGTTCATCAGTTAGATAGTGTATCTGGTTTTGTATTTTGTTAAATGCTGCGAGCAATTCAGGAGTTTTTAACGATTCGAATAAGAGCTTGTTGAGGTTGTCAAATTCTGCTTTTATTGCCGCAAATTTTGCGTCGAAAATTTCTTGGCGGCTTTGCATTAATTGTCCGATTTCAACGCCAAGTGTTTTTATTTCTTCGGTAGTGTCATTATTTGAGAATAGGTCAATTTTGGTATTGATCTTTTCTAAAATTTGCGCATAAGTAATACGAAAATCTTCATCAGACTGTTCTTTTTGTATTATTTTATCGACTAATGTATCTAGTCTGTTTTGTATAACCTCAAAGTATGTATTATTTTCTGACATAAAAGATTACTCTCTCGTTAAAGCTCCCTAGTCTATTTTACCAAACTCAAAAACGCATGTGCAAAATGTAACTTTCTGTTACATACTTTACTATTTATGCTGTTTTTGGAAAATTTGATTTATATCGATAACTTTCTTTGCAACATAGCAGCAGACTCTTCATATCCTGCTCTGCCCATTAATGCATAAGTATAGTTTTTTGCCTGTTCAACCCCGGGTTGATTAAATGCGTTTATGTTATATAACGCACCTGCTATTGCTGTTTGAACTTCCAGCATATATAACAATTGACCTATATTGTAGGGTGATATTTTGTCAATAGTTATTGTTACATTTGGTCTTTGATAATCTACTAGTGTTACCTTAGTTGCATCAGCCTCTGCATTTAATAGTTCGTTTATTGTTTTTCCACCAAGGTAACCGATACCTGTGTATTCAAATATTTTTGGTATATCTAATGTTTTATCAAACTCTTTTACACGAACAAATGTGACAATTTTGTCATTTGGTCCTTCATTATATAGCTGTATTTGTGAGTGTTGGTCTGTTGCACCGAGTGCTTTTATCGGTGTAGGACCCACGCATACAGGTTCTCCATCAAGGTTTTTGTTTTTACCTAGACTTTCTGCCCATAATTGTACAAACCAATCAGAAACATACTTTAATCGACTTGAGTATGGCATCATTACTGCTAAATTTTTACCTTTTTGCGTATCAAGCAGATAATGAATTAAGGCGTTTTGTGCTGCAATATTATGTCTTATGTCCGTGTTTTTGAGTGCCAAATCCATATCTTTGACACCTTGCATAATTTCTTCAATATCTATGCCGACAAGTGCAAGTGGTAATAAACCTACTGCAGAAAATACTGAGAATCTACCACCTACATCGTCAGGAATTACAAAGGTTTTATATCCTTCTTCGTTAGAAATTTGTCTTAGTATGCCAGTTGTTCGATCTGTTGTTGCTACAATATGTTTTCTATAATCGTCACCAAGTTCTTCTTGCAGTTTGTTTTTTAATATCATAAATTGAGACATTGTTTCTGCAGTAGAACCTGACTTTGTTATTACATTTACTAATGTCTTTTTTAAATCTAAAACATCCAGTAAACCTTGCATTTGGTCTGGGTCGATGTTGTCTAAAAAGAAAATTTTAGGGAATTTATTTCTTTGTTCGTCTGTTAAAATATTCCAGTATGGTTTAAGCAATGCTTCACAAACTGCCATACCACCTAGCGCAGAACCTCCAATTCCTAGAACAAGGATGTTTTCAAAACGGCCTTCTGTCATCGCTGCATATTCTTTAACCAACCAAACAGTCTCTTCGCTATAGCCAAGATTCATCCACTGTAACCATTGACCCGGCTTGTCTTTTTTGGAGTTTAAATCGCTTATGATTTTTGCAATCTGAGCGTTATAATTGTTGAATTCTTCTTCAAGATTTAATCCGTTGCCTTCACCCACAATTTCGGCACTGACATTCTTGCAGTTAAATTCTAACATCTGTATCTCCTCTGAAAATATTATATAAAAAATTTATACACTATATCTATTCTACTTGCTGACATCTAAAAGAACAGACTATGTATAGTTGTGTGTGTAATATTTCTTAACAATATGTTTTAAAAAGTCAATTTTGATTGAGTGATTGTTTTTATAAATGTAAGGTTAGAAAAAATATAGTTTGGAGTTTAGGTTATGGCAATGAATTTTGACACATACAGCACAAGTTTTCAAAGCTTGATGAAGCCAATGTATAATGTAAATGCAAATTATACATTAGGTATGGGGGGGTACCCTGGTGCAGCCGGTGCAGGTTATATGAATCCTGCTATGATGGGTATGTATGCAATGGGCCCAATGGCTAACGTTGGTATCGGTCAATTCAGAGCTGATTATCTTTTAAAAGGCGAAGATCAACTTAACAACTATTATGCTAGACCAATCGCCGCTCATAAGAAAAAAGATGAACTTCCAACTATGCTTGGTATATTAGGTACAGCATTGGGTACAGCAGCTTTGTTAGTTGCTTTGGCTAAGGGCAAATTTAAACGTATTCCAAGACCAAACCCAACTCCTGGCCCAAGACCAAATCCTGGTCCAAGACCAAATCCTGGTCCAAATCCAAATCCTGGTCCAAATCCAAACCCTGGTCCAAGACCAAATCCTGGTCCAAATCCAAACCCTGGTCCAAATCCAAACCCTGGTCCAAATACACAAGTAGCAGGTTTATTACCTCATAAACCAATTAATCCAAATAGTTTACCTGCTCCAGTTTATAACAATCCTACAATTATGGGTTCTGGCGTACAGACTGGTTCTGTAACACCAGCTACAATAACTCCTACTACAGGTAGCACTGGCACTATTGCATTACCTGGTGGAAACAGTCAATCTCAAGTAGCAGGTTTATTACCTCATAAACCAATTAATCCAAATAGTTTACCTGCTCCAATTTATAATAATCCGACAGCAGTAGCTTCTGCTGCTAACGCAGGTGCTCAAACATCTATAAATCCAGCAGGTGTACCATCTGTTGTTGGTAATGTGGTAACAATACCATCTCCTGTTGCACATAATGCGTCAGGTGTGACAATTTTGAACCCAGGTCACAGAACATCTATGCCTGTAGCAAGCTGGAAATTCGGTGCAGAAGATGTACCTTTTGAAGAAGTTAAAGTAGCAACAAAAGCTTTAGGTGGCTCTCAAGTTAAAGGTGCATTGCCTGCTCCTGCATATGTTGCTAAACAACAAGCAGCAATGAACTTGCCTTCTTCTGGTAATGTTTATACAACTCCTTTGACTGCTAGCCAACAAACACCTGCAATGATTGCTAACAATAATTTGAATGCAGTTAGACCTGACTTAGCTTCTAATGGTTCTGTTGTATATACAACTCATACTCCTGAAACATTGGCTAACGGTTATAGCATTGGTCAAAATGCAAAAGGTGCTGATAAACTAGCTGCATTATTAGCTCAAATGCAAGCATAATAAATTAAAAAGATTTGTAATTATTTATTTAAGTTTATTCTTAAATTAAACATATAACCTATTATAAACAAACTAAAACCTAACCAATCCCCGTTAGCAATACTGCTACGGGATTTCTTTTTGTTTGAATAAGTCTATTTTGCTTTTTTTCTTGCTTCTAATTTTTCGCTTAAGTTATTGGCTATGGGTGTTGCAATAACTGGTGATACAAATCTGTATATAAGAGCAAATACCATTAATGCTTGTGCTGTTTTAAATCCGTTCATCATTCTTGTAAGTTTTTGTGTTGAGTCGGTTTTTGCAACAAGCTTTATTGCGTTGTTCATAGTTTCTCTATTGAAGGCTGCTTGCATTGCTTTACTGTTTTTCATTCTTTCAATATAAAGCTTTTTCACTATATCAGCTTTGTCTTGGCCTTTTTCAACAACAACGTTTTTAATTTCCTTCAAGAAATCTTGAGCAACTTTGTCGCCTTTTAGCTTTTTGATTTCTTCTTTTAAGTAAACTTTTACGTTATTTGTAAATTCAAATTTGTTTTTTAATGAATCTAGTGTTTGTTTTAGAACACTGTTTTTGGTTGCAGCTCTTTCAACTACTTGAGCATATTCAGGATTTGCTTTAAATTTCAAGAACTTGTCTTGGATTTTTTTATCCGGAATTTTTGCTATATGGAAAAGTTCTGCAACATGGTTGATTTTTTTATTTAAGTAGTGGTTAAGTGTATATGCACCAGCTGTTGACATTGCACAAACCACACCTTGGTTTATTATTAAAGGCGTTTTTTGGTCTTTTTCTATTGTTTTTGAACGCGCTGTATCAAGCATATAAAAGCCTGATAACGTACAACCGACAAAAGCTGCAAGGTGTTCTTGATAATTTTTGTTTTTCAGCCAATCTACCAGGTTTTGAACTCCCTTAAATTCAGCGAGTTTTCCTAATGCATAAGCAATACCGTCTGTTCCTTTGTTACCGACTTTATTAGCAAGGGTTTTTGCTTGCTTAGCTGCATTTTTTACAGCGGTTAAATCATAACGTTTGAATGAATTTCTTTGTTGTGGGGTGTATGTATTAATGCTTCTTATTTCCATTATTCTAGCCCCCCTGTAAAATTCTGGAATGTTTTACTTGCTTTTGCATTGTTCTTAAAGTTTATAACTGAGTATTTGTAAATTGGATTTTGTAATTCTTGTTTTTCTACTTTTTTATTATTTTGTGGTGTACCAAAAATTTTATTAAGCAGGTACTTGTCGATAAATGGAATCAATGCAATTGTTATTGCTGAACGAACGCTTGCGGTTAATGCTTCTGTTGATTTGTTTACTAACATTGTGAACGTTTGTGCATTTTTAGTAGATCCCATAAATTTAGCTGCTTTTTTAGCAAAGATTTCAGGATGAGCTTTAAGTTTGTTTAATCCTGTTTTGATTGGTGAGAATATTGCAACAGCAAAACCGTATCCTATTAAACCTGATGAGATTGAGTGAGATGCGGCTTTTTTATTTTTCTCTTTATTCTTTTCATTTGACTGGGCCATAATAGCAGCCGGTCTTAAAACACAAGTTATACCTAAAGCAAACACAGCATCAAAAATTGTTTGACTCGCATCAGCCATTCCAATAAATTTTTCAAGCGTTTTATTATTTAAAAATTTCCATAATTTGCTTTGTTTTATTTTATTAACTTCAGATAAAGAAAGACCGCCAAATGAAACATTTTTAGCGGTCTTTCTGAAAATAAAATTATCTGTTTGGTTTGATGACTTATCATGTAACGAATCATATAACATGAATTGAGAAATAGATTCTCTCGTTGTCTCCTTCGACAACCCTGTGAACTGCTTAGGTGCTATATTTACGGTATTAAGCTGTAAATTTAACATTTTCCTCTTTCACAAGTCTTTCTTACTTCTACATTTACCAGAAGTTCAAAAATCTTATCTTTTGCTAGTGTATCATATTAAATTTACAATTCAATACATCTTTTTAATGAAATACAAAAATCTTACTGCCTGAATACCTTAATTTAAGTGTATTTTAACAATTTAATTTCCGTTCATAAAAATTAACATTTAGTTTTATGGAGTTAACAAAACTTTAATAGCTTCGCCCTTATCATGGGCTAAAATAGCTTCTTTAGCTTGAGAAAGCGGCATTCTTTTAGTGATAAGTTTTGTAACATCCACATGCCCGTCTGCAATAAGATCAAGAGCCTGTCTAAAATATTGTGGTGTATGGTGGAATACGCTTATTATTTGTACTTCATCATAATGTAATTGTCTTGTATCAAGAGTAACAGTACTACCTGATTTGCAACCGCCAAACAGGTGTACTTTTCCCCCTTTTCTTACAATATTAAACATTTTTTCCCAAATTTCAGGAAGACCGACACACTCTACAGCTACATCTAAGCCTCTACCGTCTTGAGTGAATGATTTAAAGATTTTGTCTGGATGTTGATATTTTGTTAAATCAACAACTTCATCAGCAAGTGAAAACTCTTTAGCAAGCTTAAGTTTTAAAGGATTTCTGCCTGCTGCTATAACTTTTGCACCTTTTAGTTTTGCCAGTCTTGCAAACATAAGTCCTATAGGGCCAATACCTATTACCCCGACAGTATCCCCGGGTTGGATATTTGTTCTTTCAACGCCGTGAACAACGTTTGCTAAAGGTTCACAAAAAGCTGCTTTTTCAAAGCTTAAACCGTTTGGAATTTTTAAAAGATTCTTTTCTACAATACGCTGCGGAATTGTTATATATTCGGCATAAGCTCCGTTTAACAGGTCAAGATTTTCACAAAGATTGTATTGCTTTTTCTGACAGAAAAAACATTTTCCGCATGGGGCGGAATTTGCTGCAACAACTCTGTCTCCTATTTTAAAATCAACTACGTTATTTCCTACTTGTACAATAGTGCCTGCAAATTCATGGCCAAAGCCTGAGGGCGTTTTTTTTATCAAAACAGGATGTCCTCTTCTAAACGTTTTTACATCTGTTCCGCAGGTTAGAGCTGCTTCTATCTTAACGAGCACTTCGTTATCGTTTGGCTCTTTTACTTCAACTTCTTCGTATCGTATGTCCTGAGGCGCGTAGTACCTTATTGCTTTCATTTTCATAGTTAATCTTTTTCTATTTTTATGTATGCTTTTAATGTTTTGTTTGTTTGTGTGTCTTGAATTGCTTCCCCTAGTTCGTCTAATTTATAAGGGGTTGATAAATATTTAACAACTACTTTTTTCTTTGCAAGAAGTTTGTGAGCAAGTTCTAAATCTTTTGGTGCAGGTGAGTAGCTGCCAAGTATTTTTAGTTCTCTGTAGTATATTTCGTTGTTTGTATATCCTGCGTTATCAACTGGAATAGATGAAAATACAAGAATTGTACCTCCGTCACGTACTGACTTTATTGCAAATTCTAAGGCTTTATCTGAACCTGATGTCATAAAAATAATATCAGCTCCAAGTCCACAGGTCATTTCTTTTATTTTGACAGATGTCTCATCATTGTCAGCAAATTTTATTGTTGCATCAAAGTTAAGATTGTTAGCTAAAGCAACTCTTTCTTCTATTAAGTCGCACCCTATAACATCTCCGCCGAATGCTTTGACTGCTTGACCCATCAGCAGACCAATAGAGCCTAGACCTATCACAAGAGATGTTGTTCCTTTTTGAACTTCTGCTCTTTCAACTGCTCTTATGCAGCAGGCCAATGGTTCCATAAATGATATTTCCATATCATCAAGATTTTTAGGAACTTTGAACACAGTATTTTTTAAATGAAGCGGAGATACATATATGTATTCTGAAAATCCACCAGGATATATGTTTGTTTCTTTAAACTGCCTGCACATTGAATAATTTTCATTCAGGCAGTAGTCGCATTTCATACATGGAACGTGGTGGCCTAAAACAACTTTGTCTCCTTTTTTGAAATCTGAAAAGATTCCATTTTTTATTTCAACTATTTCTCCTACGACTTCGTGTCCAAGAACCTTAGGGGTTCCGTCATGTACAAATTTTACAATGTCAGAACCGCATAATCCGCAACCGAGAACTTTTACTATTGCACCTTTATCTCCATACTCTGCAAGTGTTGGTTGTGGTCTTTCTTCAATTGTTATTTTTTGATTTTCTGCTACTGCAACTTTCATTGTTCTACATACCCCTGTGTTCTTCGATAATTTAAAATTCTATCACTAAATAATTCTTTGTGAATATAATAATGTAGTGTAGTAAGTAATTTGTATTACCAATTTGTTTATGAAAAATTTACAAGACTTTGAAGAAGAAATATATAAGTGTTCACGTTGTGGGTTGTGCCAATCTGTTTGCCCTGTTTTTAAGGCAACTATGAATGAATGTGCTGTTTCAAGGGGAAAGTTTAATATATTAAACGGGATTATCAAGGGGGATTTAAAAATGACAGATAAAGTTAAATCTTACCTTGATTTGTGTACTGGTTGTAATGCTTGCAGAGATTTTTGTCCGAGTGGCATTGATGCAAGAGAAATTTTTATAGCAGCTAAACAAGACTTTTATTCAAAAAATGAAATTTCTTTTGGGAAGAAGCTTATTAATTCTTATCTTTTATTTAAACTCTCTCTGTTGTTTTCTGGTATATTTGGTAAAGTTCTAAAGACATTTAAAATTAATAGTTTTATAAAGTTTTTTGAAAATATTCTTTTAAAAACAGGGTATTTAGGAAAAAGACTTATTCTTTTTAACTCATTATTTTGCTTTTCTGTTAAAAACAGAATTAAAACAGCTAAAAAAAATACTTTAAAAACCGCTATATACTTTGATGGCTGTTTTAACAAGTACATAGATAATGCTACTAAGACTGCAGTTGTTAATATATTGGCAAATAGTGGTATTACAATAGTAAATAAAAAATTTGAATGTTGTGGAGTTAGTCATTT
This sequence comes from Candidatus Gastranaerophilales bacterium, assembly GCA_944326515.1. GTDB lineage: Bacteria > Cyanobacteriota > Vampirovibrionia > Gastranaerophilales > Gastranaerophilaceae > Limenecus. The sequence goes on from CALVEI010000025.1 coordinate 20,460, forward strand.
ACACGATGGAGATTTGCAAGGATTTAAAAAACTTATCAAAAAAAACTTACAGCAACTTGATGTTGAATATGATTATCTAATAACTGATTGTTCTTCTTGTAATTATGTATTGAAAAAATACAGTCAGTATGATGATTCTGATAATTCAAAAATCTTGGGTAATAAAGTGGTTAGTGCTTTAGACTTAATGAAAAATTTAAAATTTACTGCAAATCAAAAATACACAGTAGCTGTACATAAGCCTTGTCACGATAATTATGATTTTATAGATGTAGTAAAAAATATAGAAGGAATTAACTTTGTTGAAGTAGATGACTTTGATAAATGTTGTGGTTTTTCAGGTAAATTTGCTATTCAAAATCAAAACGTATCAAGAACAATTTCAAGATCCAGAGCTCAACAGTACGTTGATTCTGGCGTTGATTATATTATTACGACATGTCCGGCATGTTTACTTGGACTTAATCAAGGGTTGGCAGAAATCGAAAGCCAGCACAAGCCGATACCGATTAATTTGTTTGTATTTTTATCTGAATATTGCTGGCAGTCTTCTATTTGATATATCTCAATGCTGCTAATGACAACAAAGAAACTACAGTACCGATTACTGGCCATTTGTAGCTTGGATTATCTTCTGTTGTCAGATATGTGTAAGTTTTTGATATATTATTTTTTTGTGTATCGTAACAATAACTTGCTATATCTTTTGTTACTTTTGTTGCTCCTACCGCATTTGATGGAAATCCTTGATATGGGATTTGAGAAGAATAAACACCTATTACCATAATTTTACTACCTTACTTTCACTACCTATATATATAAAAACAATTTGTAAATAAAAATTGCTAAATTCTTAAAATTTTTTCAAATATTGTTATTTTTTGCATTTTTTGGGAATTATTAATATAATTAGATAAAGTTTCGATAGGAGTTTATCAGAAAATGAATCGAGATAATAAGTACTTGAAATTTGCTTTTACAATGGCGGAGACGATTCTTACTCTTACTATCATTGGTGTTGTAGCTGCTTTGATGTTAAGGTCAGTTAACCGTATTAATCCTGATAAGAATAAGGTATTGTTTCTTCGTTCTTTTCACGCTTTAGAATCAGCTGTTAGTGATATAATAAATGATACATCTTTTTATGATCATGATATAGGTATTTTGTCAGATTTCTCGAGTGATCCTTTGCCTATGGCGGTAGTTGAGTTGAACTCAACTCAAGGTTCTGTATTATGTTCTAAAAAATCTAATTTCCCTGACGGATATTGTAAACATGTTATAGATAAAACTAATGCTTTTTGTTATTTTGTTGCAAGTAAATTGAGTCTTGATAGCGTTGTGAATTGTTCTGCTGGTGACAAAGTAATGAATTTTAGGACAGCAAATGGTGTTTGTTTTTATGGATTAGCAGGTAGAGTTCCACCTTTCGATTTTGTTATAGAACCTGGTTGCAAAGGTATTGAAAACGGTTATGCTGCCTTTATTTTTACTTCTGGCGGCATGTCAGTTTCTGATGTGTCTTCAACTTATGGTGATGTCTTTGATGATGAAAACAGGCAAAAATTGGCTTATAGATGGGTTAATGAGCAAACAGAGGTTAAGAAAAAAGATTATGATTTTGATTCGTCTTCTGGAGAAGATTCAACTTCTGAATAATTCTGTTTGTGTTCGAGTCAGATTGTAATTTGATAGGAGAATTTTTTAAATGAATAAAGATAGTAAAATTAGATTTGCATTTACTTTAGCTGAGACTCTTTTAACTTTAGCTATTATAGGTGTTGTTATTGCTTTGATGCTAAGGTCTATCAGTCGTGTAAATCCAGACAAGGATAAAATTTTGTTTTTAAAGTCTTATCATTCTATTGAATTAGCTGTTTCAAATATTATAACCGATGCGTCTAAGTACGATCAGAATACAGAAGAAAATGCTGATTTTTCGAGTGTTCCTCTTTCTACTGCGTTTGCTAACGTTAACGGTACAATATATTGTACAGATGGGTGGCAAAATCCATCTGGGGGTGAAACAGGTGTTACCTGTTCAAATACGGTTATAGATCAAAGTAATGCTCTGTGTTATTTTCTTGCTGAGCAGATCAATCATGTCGGCAAGATGGATTGTACCGCAGGAGCAGACACGATGAATTTTAAATCAACAAACGGTGTTTGTTTTTATGGCTGGGCTAACTTTGGTACAGAACATATAGAGGGAGCAGTTGATCCTACATGTAATAGTAAGAATATATACAAGATAAAAGTATTTAAAGACGGCAAGATGACTGTTGAAGATGGTGCAGAAGGTTCTTCTCAACATGATGCTTTTAGATGGATTCAGGATCAGACACAAATAAAAAATTAATGTATAATTGTGAAGTACTATACTTGGGGAGAAATAAACAATGGAAAATAAAAAATTAGCAGATATTGGTGTATTTGGTGGTTCAGGCTTTTACAAATTTTTGGATAACATAGAAGAAGTAAAAGTTGAAACCCCTTACGGTTCACCATCTGATAGTGTGTTTATCGGTGAAATAGGTCAACACAAAGTTGCTTTTATGCCAAGACATGGTAGAAGCCATACTCTTCCACCACACTTGATTAACTATAGAGCTAATGTTTGGGCGATGAAATCTATCGGTTGTACAAGAGTTATTTCACCTTGTGCAGCAGGTAGTTTGCAAAAACACGTGGCGCCAGGTCATTTTGTTATTTGTGATCAATTTGTTGATTGGACAGATGGTCGCAAATCAACATTTTTTGATGGACCTATTGTTACTCACGTGAGTGCTGCAAATCCTTATTGTGAAGAAATGAGACAGTTGGCTGTTGCTACTGCTAAGGAATTAGGCATTACTGTTCATGAAACAGGTACTGTTGTTGTTATTAACGGGCCAAGATTTTCAACAAAATCTGAGTCTAAGTTTTTTACTTCTCAAGGTTGGGAAGTTATAAACATGACTCAGTTCCCTGAAGCATATCTTGTTAAGGAAATGGATATGTGTCCTTTAAATATATCTTTAATTACTGATTATGACGCAGGTCTTGTTGGTGAAGTTCCACCTGTTCAGCATGCAGAAGTTATTAAAGTATTTAATGATAATAATGAAAAATTGAAAGCTTTATTGTTTAACCTTATAGAGAAATTGCCTATGGAAAGAGAACATTGTGATTGTGCAAATACAATATCTCATTCAAGAGTTTAAACAGTGGAGAGATAATGAGTATTTCTGTATTAGTTAATAGTATATTTGAGTTTTATTTTTGGTTTATCCTTGTCAGAATTTTTCTGACTTGGATACCATCAATTGACTGGTATTCGCAACCATTTAGAACTGTCGCAATTGCAGCAGACATCGTTTTAAATCCCTTCAGAAGAATTATTCCACCTATGGGTGGTCTTGATTTTTCTCCTATTGTTGCGCTTTTGTTCTTACAATTCTTACAATTCTGTGTAGTAAGAATGCTTTTAATACTAGGATTGTAATACATTTACATCAAAAGACGGATGTAAAAAAATGTTAATATACCTTAAAATAATCAAGATAGACTAGCAAAAAATATTTTGCTGGGCTTTAGAATAATATGAGGCAGTTTTTATTGCCTTGGTTTAGTGTAAGAGAGAACTCAGGAGAGTCCATAGTGGTCGATAATCGTTCAGCAGGATTTTTCGGAATAGGTGGCAGCTTTAATTTTAAAAGCGGCGACATATCTGGTACTGCTGCAAAAACTGCTGATGATCGCCAAAGCCCTGGAATGGAATATTTTCAACAGGGTGAGTTTTCAGAAGATTCTAACCAATTCAGTGAGTCTCAGTTTGTTGACAGAAGTGCACAACTTAATGCAACTTTGAATTCTCTTGCAATGATGAATGTTGCTAATCTCATTAAAAAGAATAAAGAAGAAAAATCTAAACTGGAAGATTATAAAAACGAAAAAGAAAAAAAAGAAAAGCACCTTGATTCTAAAATTCCTGTTTGGGAAGACTATCAAGATGAAAATGAAGATTTTTTGTATGTAGACTGATTTATTGCTTTATCTTTTTTTGTGTTAATCTGATTTTATGGCTATGTTTTTAGATAAAGCTAAAATAAAAATACTTTCAGGCCGTGGTGGTAATGGTGCTGTTGCTTGGCGTAGAGAAAAGTATGTTGATAAAGGCGGTCCTGCTGGCGGTGATGGTGGTCGTGGCGGTGACGTTTATTTTGTTGCTGATGAAGATATGACTACTTTGATGGATTTTCAATACCAGTCCATATTTAAGGCTGAAAATGGTGAAAATGGACGACCCAAATCTCAACACGGCAAAGGCGGTAAAGACTTATATATTAAGGTTCCTCTTGGTACTGTTGTAAAAGATCCGGAAAATGATAAAATTATTGCGGACTTAACTCAAGACGAACAAACTGTTTTGGTTGCTAAAGGTGGTAGAGGTGGTAGAGGCAATGCTCGCTTTGCTACGGCTCAAAAAAGGGCTCCTCAGTTTTGTGAACCTGGTGAGCCTGGGATTGAACGTAACCTTGAGCTAGAATTAAAACTTATAGCTGATGTTGGTTTGTTAGGTATGCCTAATGCAGGAAAGTCAACATTCATAAGTGTTGTTAGCTCTGCAAAACCTAAAATAGCAAATTATCCTTTTACAACTTTAGTTCCGCACTTAGGCGTTGTTAAAAAGCCTTCAGGTGATGGCTATGTTATTGCTGATATTCCAGGACTTATTGAAGGTGCTAGTGAAGGCGTTGGGTTGGGACATGAGTTTTTAAGACACGTTGAACGTTGTAGATTTTTAATTCACGTTGTTGATATAACTGATGAAAATCCAGTTGAAAATTATTTGAAAATTAACGAAGAGTTAAGAAAACATTCTCAAAGACTGGCTGATCTTTATCAGGTAGTTGCTTTAAATAAGATTGATTCTGTTGATGAAGAACAACAGCAAGAATATATGCAACTGTTTAAAGCATACGCTAATGATGTATTTTTAATTTCAGCTGCTACAAAGCAAAATATTGATACTTTCTTGAATTTTGTAACCCAAAAGGTCGATGAGATACCGAAGCCTGAATTCAAGATTGATATTGATGAGGATTTAGCTGCTTTTGATAATGATGACAGCTCTTATTCTGTTTATAAGATAGATAAAAACACTTATTCTGTTGAAGGTGGAAAGCTTATAAGACTGGCAAATGTTACTGATACAAGAAACATTGACCAACTTTATAGATTCCAAAATATTTTAGCTTCTATGAATGTTTATGAAGCTTTAAAACAAGCTGGTATTAAAGAAGGCGATATTGTGAAAATAGGCCACATTGAGTTTGACTATTATGATTAACTTGCTTTTGCTATTTCATGTTGAGTGTTAATCAATTTCTTTATTATTGTTTTTGCTTTATCAAGTTGTGGGTCTTTGTCGTTTAAAAAATCTTGGTTAGTGTATGATACTTCGTAATCTGGAGTAATGCCTTTTTTGTTTATATCTATTCCTTTTGGGGTAAGGTATTTAGCTATTGTTAAGTTCATACCTGTTTGGTTAGGCATTGGGTAGATTTTTTGTATCATGCCTTTTCCATATGTTCTTTGTCCTACAAGTATTGCTTTTTGGTTATCTTTAAGAGCTCCGCTTAAAATTTCGGAAGCGCTAGCAGTGCCTTCATCGATAAGAATAACTAAGGGTTTGTTGATTGCGTAAGGTTTTGCTTGCGCGTTTATATCTGATTTTTGTTTGTCTCTGTCAACGACGCTAACAATGTGTCCTTGAGTGAGGAACATGTCTGCTATTATAACAGCATTCGGCATTAATCCGCCTGTGTTACCTCTTAAATCTATTATTAAACCTTCACAGTCTTGAGTTTTGTTTAGTGCATCAATGAATTCTTTTGTCATATCTGAACTGATAAAGCTTACTATTTGTATGTAACCTATGTTTTTGTCTATGACAGATGCTTTAATATTTTTAATTTGAATTTCTTGTCTTTTTATTTCTTTGTTGAGTTTCTTTTTATCCCTTAGTAATTCAATTTTTACAGTCGTATCAATTTCTCCACGTATTAATGTTGCTACGTCGTTAATTGTTTTTCCGCTTACGCTTTTTCCGTCAACATTCAATATTATGTCACCGGCCTTGATCCCTGCTTTACTTGCTGGGGTGTCGTCAACAACGCTTATGATTATAATTTTGCCGGCAACTGACATTATATTTACCCCAATGCCAACAATCTTTGCATCGATGTTTGTGTTTTGTTCTTTATATTCTTCTTGATTTAAAAATCTTGAATATGGGTCATCAAGGCTTGCTAACATTGAATTTATTGCAACATAAGCGTCTTCTTGAGTTTTTATTTGATCAATATAATGTCTGTTCCATTTGGACCAATCTTGCCCGTTGAGGGTAGGATCATAATATTTACTTTTTATAATGCGCCAAGATTTTAAAAATAATCTTTTAGGGTCGGTTGTTTGCTTGTTGATCAGTTCACCGTTGTTAAAGTTCGGGGTCAAGAATATCTGTGAGTTTTGCATACTCAGATAGTTGTATAGTGCAAAACTAATCATAAAGATTATAAATATATAAACTACTCTTGATAATATCTTTTTGTACATATGTTAATTTAACTGCTTAAGTTGATTTTTATCAATAATACTATTGTTTAGAATTTTTATTTTGAAATTTTGCCGTTTGGTAAAAGTCTGTACCCACCGCCATAAATTGTCTCTATGTATTCTTTACCTTCTGATATTTTTTTTATTTTGGTTCTCAAGTGTCTAATATGTACTCTGATTGTTTCCACGTCATCTTCTGGTCCATATCCCCAAATATCAGCAAGCAACTTAGACGAAGAAACCATACAGTCGTGATTTTGAACAAGCAAGTTTAAGATATCGTATTCAATAGGGGTTAATTTTGCTGTTTTGTCTTTGATTTTTACACTATAAATTTCGGGAAGAAGTGTTATATCACCTATAGTTAAAATTTCTTTTGTTGCAAGTGACTCAGGTATTGCATTTACTCTTTTTAATAAGGCTCTGACTCTTACTTTTAATTCTTCCATTTCAAAAGGTTTAACAAGGTAGTCATCTACCCCGATATCGAAACCTTTTACTTTGTCTTGGAGCATATTTAGAGCGGTTAGCATTAGTATAGGAATGTCTTTTGTTGCATGGTTTTCTCTAACCCTTTTGGCTACGGTGTAACCGTCAACATCGGGCATCATAACATCAAGAATGATTAAGTCAGGTAATTCTTGTTTTGCAAGGGTAAACCCCTGTATTCCGTCATACGCTGTAATCACCTCATAACCAAAAAGTTCCAAATTGATTTTTATAAGTTCGTTAATTGCTTCGTCGTCATCAACAACTAAAATTTTGCTCATAATTTTAGTCTAAAGCTCCATCAAATGTAGAATTCATCTATATGTATAATAAACAAAAATGCAAATATATTCTATTATGTTTAGAAACTTTAAGATATTTTACTAAATTTAGCAAAAATTATGATTTTGTGATTTTTGTAGTATTATATTTTTAATTGTAAAAATTACACTGTAGTTGTTAGAAAAGGAGATAAATGAATTGACTAAATCTATGACAGCTTCTAACGTTTATCACGTTGATACAAAAGCGAAGTATCTAGGACAGCACGTTTTGGCTGAATTTTTTGAGTGTGACCCTAATATTTTAAACAATTCTCAAAAAGTTGAGAGCTTGATGATTGATGCGGCGCTAGAGTGCGGTGCAACAATTGTTCAAAAATGTTTTCATATGTTTAGTCCGCACGGAGTTAGCGGTGTAGTAATTATTTCTGAAAGTCACTTGGCTATTCATACTTGGCCTGAACTTGGATATGCTGCTGTTGATTTGTTCACATGTGGTGACAAGTGTGATCCTAAAGTTGCTTATGAGTTTTTGAAAAAAGCTTTTAATTCAACTAAGGCATCTTTTTCAGAATTAAAAAGAGGCAAAATTGATGTTGCTTCTCATGTTTCAGAAACTCCTTTTGAAATTGTGAATCAGTTTTAATAATATAAATTTTTAACAATAAAACAAGAGGCTAAAACATAGCCTCTTGTTTTTATTCGTTTTGTTTTACTTTTGGGTGGCACTGTTAAGTAAAAACGTTTAAAATCCTTAATAAAAAGCTGATGTTAGCGTTGACATCGGCTTTTGTTTGGGGTTTGATATAGTTGTATCTCTATCGGGAGTACCAGGTTTGTGCTGAACGCTGATTTTCGGTATAGGTATGACGCACGGAGCGTCGTTGCAAACTCCGTAGAAGGGCTAAGGTGTGTTTGCCTGACCTGAATTAACAATAATAAAAATTTATATACAAGGAGAAATCATGCCAACAATTGCACAATTGGTAAGA
>CALVEI010000026.1 GCA_944326515.1 Candidatus Gastranaerophilales bacterium
GCCGAGATATTGAAACCTTATAAAAATACTTTTAATACAAGCATTTGGTAACGGAAGGGGCTGTGCCCCTAAACAATTCAGAGTGGACTTGGTACTTTATAAATCGGCTGTTCAATTATAATAGTTCATCAAGATATTGAAACCTTATAAAAAAACACGAATGGACTTGTCATATATGGATTAGCTGTTCAATTATCATAGTCCGCCAAGATATTGAAACCTTATAAAAAAACACGAATGGACTTGTCATATATGGATTAGCTGTTCAATTCTCATAGTTCGCCGAGATATTGAAACCTTATAAAAATACTTTTAATACAAGCATTTGGTAACGGAAGGGGCTGTGCCCCTAAACAATCATAGATGGACTTGATGTTAATAATTGAGGTGTTTAATTATCATAGTCCGCCAAGATATTGAAGCCTTATAAAACAAGTAAGGTTGGACTTGTTGTCTATAATTAAGGTATTTAATTATGATAGTTCGCCGAGATATTGAAACCTTATAAAAAACAAAAAAAAGACCTGCTGAATAAAAGCAGGTCTTTTTCATATTTTAAATGTTTATACTTTCAAAATGAATCCGCCGTTGTCAGCGTTTTGGATTGCACTTTCATTCATTTTAGCTCTAAGATTTTTGATGTATTTGTACACATAATCTCTAGGTAAATCCAAAACTTGAGCAAGTTCTTTTGCGTAAACGATTTGATTTTTGTTGTTCAAGAAATGTTCAAACACAGCTTGTTCACGTGGAGTTAGATTCTTTTTAAAAGTAACGAGAACCTCTTGTTGTACGATAGAAGCTGTATGTTCTGCAGGTTTAACAGCAGCAGTTTTTGTAGATTTTGGTGTTGTTTTTGCAGCTGTTAGGTTTTTTGTTTCTTTTGCAGTAACTTTTTTTGTTTCTGCAGATTTAGCAGCAGGTTTTTCGATTTTTGTTTTAGGTTCTGCCTTAGGTTTGTTTATTGCTTTTCTTAAATCTCTTTCAAGTTTAAGTTCTTTTTCTCTTTCAAATGATTGTTGAGCGAGTGAGCTTATTCTTTCAGCTTTAAAGTTATTTGAAGAAGAAGTTGTATCTTCGTTAGATACGTATCTCACTTCTGATGAATGGTGTTTGTAAACCATATCCACCATATCATTTGTTTCTTTTTCCTCATTTATTACTTTGCCTAATCTTTTAGCATATTCTTCCAACGTAATTTTTTCCAAAGAGCCTCTCCACTGTTTGATTTCTTCTTTGGTCAAATAATTCGGCATATTAATAAATCTCCTTGACTAAATAATATAAACTATTCCTTAACCCTGATGAGCATCCGAACAAGCAAAAAGCTTTCTCTTAAAATAAAAATTTATCTCTTTCAACTTACCAATGGGGCTTAAGTTATGTATAATTTAGCATAAAATTTGTATAAAAATCTCAAAATATGTAGCAATATTTACATTGTAAATTTATTTTTTTTGCAGTTGATTTTTTGTTTTTTCGCGTGTCAAAATGTCCTGTTCGAGAATTTGTTCGATTGTCGGATTTTGAATATTTTTGTGTTCGTTCATCATTTTGTTTGTGATTTCATAAATTTCCCAAAGTGAAATTTTTCCATCCAAAAACATAAACACGGCTTCTTCATTAGCAGCATTCATAACAACAGGCATTGTACCGCCCATAGCACCTGCTTTGAATGCAAGTTTTAGGCAAGGAAATTTTTCCAAATCAGGTTCTTCAAAATCCAGTCTTCCTGCTTTTATAAAATCAAAACTTCTTGTTTCAATACCTTCGTGACGATAAGGGTATGTCAAAGTATATTGAATAGGAATATGCATCGAAGGAAAACCTAATTGAGCAATAACGCTACCGTCAACGTATTCTACAGCACTGTGGACAATGCTTTGCGGATGCACAACAACTTGAATTTTTTCATAAGGCATATTAAACAGATGGTGTGCTTCGATAACTTCCAAACCTTTGTTCATCAAAGTTGCAGAATCGATTGTAATTTTTTTACCCATATTCCATCTTGGGTGATGGAGGGTTTCTTCAACTGTAGCGTTTTTAATATCTTCGATTGTTTTGTTTCTAAAAGGCCCGCCCGAAGCTGTAATAATAAGTTTTTCTACTTCTTCTCTGTTAGAAAGACATTGGTGAATAGCACCGTGTTCTGAATCTACCGGGAGAATTTTTACTCCCATTTCTTTTGCTCTTGCCATAACAATGTCACCTGCCATAACAAGAGTTTCTTTGTTTGCAAGTGCAACGTCTATTTTGTTTTCTATAGCAGCAAGGGTTGGTTTTAGGCCTGTTTTACCGGAGACGGAAACTAATATTCTTTCGTTAGTTTTGTCTGAAGCAACATCAATAAGACCTTGTTCACCGTATAATACATTTATTTTAGGGAATTCTTTTTGAAGACGAATTGCGTTTTGTTCTGATTTTACGCAAACATTTTTGGGGCTAAGCAGTTTTATTTGTTTTGTGATTTCTTCGATATTGTCACCGCCGCAGATTGAAACAACCTCGAAATAATCAGGCATTTTTTGAATAACTTCTACGGCTTGTCTGCCTATTGAACCTGTTGAACCTAAAATCGAAATCTTCATATTTATCCCTAACTATTGCTCCTCTTGTCTTTAATTATAAGATAAATACGATAAAATGTGTCTGATTAAATTATTGTTCAAAATATTTAGTTATCCATTAAACCTTACGATTTTTTTAATGTAACTGCTGTTAAGGTGATATATTTTATAAAGTTTTTATTATAATGTTCAAGATTACTGATTTTATTTGTTTTGCAGTTGGGTATATCTTTGCAGAACAACAATTATGCCCAAAAAACAAAGCTTTAGAGCAACTGCATTTTGTACATAATAAAAGATTGGCAAAAATTATTTTTTTACTGAGTCTTTAATTACAATCAGATTATTCATAATTTTCATTTGAGTTGTAGGCAATACAACGTCATTGAGGCCGTTAGCTATGCTCAAAATAGAGCCTGCTTTTAGCACAACTTCTTCGCCTCTGTAAGTGAAAGTGTAATCGTCTTGTCTGTCTGATCTGATTGTGATTTTATCCATTCCCGCCACCTAGATTAACTAAAATTGTCACTTGTTTATTATAACAAAAAAGTATAAAATATTAATACTCTATACAGGTATTAATTTTGTTCCTACATTATTTACTATCGGGAGAGGCGACTCGAAAGTTTTGAAGTATACCTACCGTATTATACGCTAGTAGGAAACGGATGAACCAAGGCACTCACCCACCTGCGAGCCACGCAGGTAACAAAATCGTACTTGTGTAGGGTTTTTTTATGTTTTTTTTTATAATTTGCTTTACAAAAATTAATTTTTTGCAAAAAACTGTTTAGAATTTTTCAAAATGGGAATTATTAATATAGAAGAAGAAAAGCAGGTGGTCTCTATGTCAATCAGTCCTATATCTTCATCTATGATGTCAATGTACGTACCTTCTGCGGGTGCAGCGAATAAGACTGAGCAAAATGACTATGAATACCAGCTTATACTACAAGAATTAGCAGCTATGGGTATTGCGTCTTCCGGTGATAAAGAAACTGACAAGTTGAAATTGGAAACAGCAAAAACTGTTATGGAAATGATGCAATCTCAAAGCGCTTCTTCTTCTAGACAATCTATTCCTTTTGAAGATGTCATGAACACTCTTAATTTAACGGTTACAGGTGATTTAGAAAAAGACTATGAAACTACAATAGACAAACTTGATTATGAGATTGATTTGGCATCAAGTGACGAAGAAAAGGAATATTTCGAAGCTTTAAAAGATCAGGTTGAAACTGAATACAATTCTTCAAAACGTGATAGTATAAGTTTTTCCGGTGCGTCTCAACTAGCGTCGGTCAATAAGTATTTGCTTTTAGGAATATATTAGACTAACCATTTAATCTATCAACTTTTTTTAGTGCCTGAAACCTTTAATAACCTCACAGGCATTTTTTTTGCCCAAAAATACAGGTTCTAAAAGTATATTTAATTTGTCGATGAATTGTTGATAATCTTTATTAACAGGTGTAGGCTTGCCTGTTTCTACCGTTTTTAAAAATGCTTTTGCGTTTTTAGGTGGCAAATTGTCGTTTAAAAAAACTTTTGAATATGCAGTATCTTTTCTTGCAGGGACGATTAAACCACTTTGGGTTAATTGGGTTAAAGAGTCTTTTGAAGAAATAAATTCTACAAATTTTACAGCTTCTTTTTTATGTTTTGATTGTTTAGAAATAGCATATCCTGATGTATCAATATTAACAATTGAGCCTTTTGTTCCTTTGGGAAAACGGCTGACATCCCAATTAAATCTGGCTTCTTCTCTGTATTTTGGAACAAGCCATCTGCCTGTAATGTGCATTGCTGTTTTTTGTTGCAAAAACATTTGCGCCATTGTCATACTTGCGCTGTCTGATTTTTTTGGCGCAACGTTATATTTGTTAGCTAAGTCTGCATAAAAGTTTATAGAGTCAATTGCGTTTTTTTCGTTTACTAAAACCTTTTTGCCTGAATCATCAAGCAAAGCCGCCCCGTTACTGAATAGAAACGGCATCCAAAACAATGCTTCTGTTTCAAAACTTGTGCCCCAAACTTTGTTGTGTGATTTTTCTTTAATCAGTTGAGCGGTTTTTAAAAAATCGTTTAAAGTCATATTGTCTGACGGGTAAGCGATTTTGTATCTGTCAAAAATATCTTTGTTGTAATAAACCACCAAACAGGAGACGTCTCTTGGTATTGCATAAATTTTACCATCAACCGTAAAACCATTTAGAGATTTTTCAAAAAAATCTTGTTTTTTTATGTACGGAGACAAGTCTTCTAATACACCAGCATCAACGTATTTTTGTAGGTAATAATTATTTATGAACACAACATCGGGAGATAAGTTTGAGGCAAATAAAAGATGCAATTTTTGAAAATAATTCTGAGGAATATGAACAAATTCAACTTTTATATCCGGATTTTTTTGTTCAAATTTATTGATTAGCGGTTTTAAAAGAGCAACTTCGCTTTGAGAACCCCAGCTTGAAAATTTGATTGTAACTTTATCATTGTGTAGTTTAGCTTTTTCCGCAAAAAACACAATAACGCATAAAAACAAAATAAATAAGACAAGTAATTTTTTCATTTTATATTTTAAATATTTGTAAGTATATCGATTTTTGTATTAGAAACTTCTACCAATACTTTATAATCGTCTAATTTTACTATATATCTTTCGCCGGATTTTTTAGTTTCAGATAATCTTGCTCTTATTTCTTTAGAGTTAATGTTATCAAACTGGTTTAAAAGAAATATCTCGTCATTGATATAACCTATTAAAGAATATTTGTGATTATACTGAACCAAACAAAAACCTTTGTTTGAAGAAAGCGGTGAAGTGTACAAAAGTCTTGGGTTAGGGATTTGTTCTATCGGGTTAGAAGTATTTCCGTATTTTTTAACAAAGGTATTTGGTATTTCTTTTGTGTTTGTTTGTGTTCCTGTCTTTTTAGATTCAATCTTGTCGTTATATTTAAAAAGTTTTTGCCCAAAGCTGTAATCTTCTTCATTTGCATATGATGAATCTTCAGAATCTTTGTTGATTTTTATGTTGCCGATAACCTGTTCATCATTATTTTCTTTTTCTTCTTCTTCAGGTTCCTTCATAATGTCTTTGAATGTTTTTATAGCAATATAAATTATGCCAAACGGAAACGTTACGATTGCAAAGATTGCTAAAAAAGTGCCTATGTCAAAGTTTTCTTTCTTTTCAACGTACATTGTTCTTTCCGGTGGCAAAGTACCGTTGATAAGCTGTTCTGCTTCAGGGTTGTATTTGGGGTCTAAAACTTTATATTTATAGTCTGATGCGTTTGCAACATCAACGGAATTAAAAATCATAATCGCAAAGACAATACCGCCGAGTACTGATTTAAAAATATTAGTTTTGTTTAATTTTTTCATATATTAGATACAACCCAATGTCTAGTTAGTGTTCAATTTAATTTGTTTTGCAGTTACAGTTTTTTGATAATTCTTTAAAAACCACATCTTCTTTTGTGTAAAATACCCAAGCTGCCAGCTTGTTAACATTGTAGCAAAAAGCTTGTTTATTTTTCAACATGATTGTTAAGACAATTTCATATAGTCAAAGACTTTTGGTGTAGTTAGACTTTGTGGTTCATTGATTTTTTAGAATTTATTAGTCTGCTTCCAATGAGTCCACAAGCCCTTTAAGACCAAGTTTGTAACTGTCAGCCCCAAAACCGCATATTTGGCCTATGCAAACAGGTGCAATAAAAGAATTTTTTCTGAATTCTTCTCTTGCGTGAATGTTTGAGATGTGTACTTCTACAGCAGGTAATGCTACAGCACTTATTGCATCTCTTATAGCTACGCTTGTGTGGGTGTATGCTGCAGGGTTTATAACAATACCTTGGCAGTCATTTTTTGCGTTTTGAATTTTGTCAACAATTTCGCCTTCAATATTGCTTTGAAAAAACTCTGTATCAATCCCGAGTTCTTTTGCGTAAGTGTTTAGTTCATCGTTGATTTTTTGCATTGTTAATGTACCGTAAATTTCTGGTTCACGCGTACCAAGCAGATTTATATTAGGCCCGTTAATAATTAGTATTTTCATACATCTAATCTATCATATAGAGATTCATTTTGTCTAATTATAATTTTGCATTATAATATGTATTGAGCTTAAGTAGAGGACGATTTTTATGATAGAAATGAAAGTAATGGGTATAGCACTTGATACAAGAACAGGATCACCTATCGTTGTACTGCACGATATGGATAACAGAAAAGCTCTACCTATATGGATTGGTTCTGCAGAAGCAAGCGCTATCATAAGAAAAATTGAAAATATTTCTGTTTCTCGTCCTATGACTCACGACTTGATTATTCAATTTGTTGAAAAAATGGGCGGTAATATCGACCGTATTGAAATTAACGATGTTGAAAAAGAAACATATTATGCAAATATCTACGTTAAAAAAGGCGAAGAAGAAATTGTTATCGATGCAAGACCTTCTGATGCAATAGCTATAGCAATAAGAGTTGATGCGCCGATTTATGTTACTGCTAATGTTTTAGCTAACGGTTCTGTTTCTTGCGATGCGGCCAAAGATGAAGAAGAAGCTCAAGAGTTTAGAAACTTTATCCAATCAATTAAACCTTCTGATTTTGAAAAACTTTTAAAACACGATAAAGAATCTGATCAATAAATAGAATTAAGGTTTGTGATGGAAAGATATTTTTCACCCGAAAAAGTTTTTTTGTTTTTTTGTATTTTTGTCGGGTTGTTTATGGTGTTTTTTATTCCGCCTTTTCAGTCGCAAGATGAGCCAAACCATTTTAAAAGGGCGTATTCGGTTTCTGTTTTAAAAATTTTTTCTATCAAAAAAGAAACTATGCTTGGCAATAATTTGCCTTGTGCAATACAAGATTTTATAAACTCATCATCTGACACAGGCAAGGAAGTTGTTTATGCTCAATCAGGATACAAATATTCCCTTTCTGAATTTAAAAAACTTTTAAATATAGAACTTGATAAAAACAAACAGTGTTTTTTGAATTATCCGAATATCGCAATATATTCCCCTTTGGCTTATTTACCTCAGAGTGTCGGAGTTTTACTTGCGTCTTTTTTGAGTTCAAAAATTCTTTTTATGTTTTTAGCGGGCAGAATTTTTAATCTCTTGTTTTTTACATTGTTGTGTTTTTATGCAATTAAGACAACTCCTTATTTAAAATGGGTTTTTGCTTTGGTATTGAGCTGTCCGATGTGTATTGCTTTGGCTTCATCTTTGTCTGCTGATGCTGTTTTGATTAGCTGTTGTGCTTTGTTTTTTGCAAAAATTCTTGAGGTTTTAAGTTTTGACGCTACTTTGCAATCAAAAGATATTTTTCTTTTTGTTGTACTTTCGATAATCATTGCTATGACCAAACAAAGCTATTGGTTTTTATTGTTTATATTTTTAATTCCAAAAAACAAAATTCAAAAAAATTACGTTTCTGTTTTATCGCTTGTTTTAGTTCCTTCATTTATATTGTATTTTTTATGGTCAATCTATGCTTCTTCAATAATGGTTCCTCTAAACGGTGCTGATGCAGGTTCACATATTAGTTATATAATTTTGCACCCTTTGACATTTTTTGTACTCATTGCAAAAACAATTTTTAATATCGGTGTTTTGCATCAGACAATAGGGATTTTAGGGTGGAAAACCGTCTGTTTAAGCAATATTTATTATTTAGGATTTATTGTAGTTTTGCTTGCTAATTTATTCTCTGTTCAAACTTCAAAACAAAATCTTGGTGGGTGGCAAAAAAATATTTGTTTATTTGTGACAATTTTAAATATTGTATTAATCTGTACAACAACTTTTTGTTTTTGGACATACAGAACAAATTTTCAATATATAGAATTACAAGGTCGATATTTGTTGCCGTTTGTATTACCGTTTTTATTTTTTATAAGCAGTTTTTTTAATGGCATATTTAAACAAAGTTTTGCTGTTATAAATACGTTGTTTTTGGTCTTTTCTGCTATGTATTTGGCGGGGCTGATTTTTAGAACATTTTATTTTGCATAAATAATTACATATTAAAAAATATGATAAAATGGCAGATATGAGCATTCAAAAATCCGATTTACCGACAGAAGTAAAACAAACTTTGGCAATAATCCCTGAATTAAGCGGTTCTTATCAATATTTTGATAAGGATGGCGAGATTATTTATGTCGGTAAAGCCAAAAATTTAAAAAAACGGGTTTACAGTTACTTTAACAAAAACCACGATTCTCCAAAGTTGAGAGTAATGGTTCCGCAGATAGCAAAAATTCAATTTATTGTGACCGATAGCGAGGTCGAAGCTCTAATACTCGAATCTCATCTTATTAAAAAGCACAAACCAAAATACAACGTGCTTTTAAAGGATGATAAAAAGTTTCCGTATTTTGTAATAACAGAAGAAGAATATCCAAGGATAATCGTTGCTCGAAAATCCAATAAAAATAAAATTAAAGGCAAATATTTCGGCCCATATACGGATTCTCGTGCAATGTATTCTACTTTGGATTTGATAAAAAAACTATTCCCCTTAAAACAATGCAAAAATCCAAAGTTCAAAGACCGTCCCTGTCTTTATTACCATATAGGTCGTTGCATGGCCCCTTGTCAGAGAATGATTTCGCCTGATGATTATAAAAATATTCTCAAAAACGTAGAACTCTTTTTAACGGGTAAACAAAAGGAACTTGTTGATGCTCTAAAAAAAGAGATGGAAAAATACGCAGCCGCAGAAGAATTTGAAAAAGCCGCAAGGTACCGCGACAGCTGGATGGATGTTCAAAAAACTATGGAACATCAAAAAGTTGTATTTGAAAATACAAGCATCAATCAAGATATTATTGCCGTTTATAACGAAAGCAATCTGTTTGTTGTGTCGTTGCTTCAAATCCGTCAGGGCAGGCTTACGGACAAAAAAGATTTTGAATTTTCAAATACCGAAGGCAATCTGTCTAACGAGTCAGAAGTTTTGACAACCTTCTTAAAAGAATACTATACAATGGCGTCAGAATTTGATATTCCAAATACGGTTGTGATTCCGAGGTTGTTGGAGAAAGAAGATATTGAGCTTTACACAAAGTGGCTTGAAACAACGGCGTCTAAAAAAGTTAAAATCACAGATACTCCGACAAAAAGAAACCTCGAACTTTTAAATCTTGCTCAAAAGAACGCAAAATTCTATTTTGAAAAAGTAAAACTTCAAAAACTTACGGAAATCCAAAGGGATTACAACGAAGTCGGCAGCTACATACAAGAAAAACTCGGGCTGTCAAAATTCCCTTATGTTGTTGAATGTTTTGATATTTCTCATATTCAGGGTACAAACACAGTTGCATCTATGGTTACGTTTGAAAACGGCTTACCTAAAAAATCGAGATACAGAAAATTCAAGGTTAAATCAACAGAATCTAAACCCGACGATTTTAAATCTTTGCAGGAAGTTGTTGAAAGAAGATACTTTGGCAAGCTGACAGAATCAATCCCGATGCCTGATTTGATAATTATAGACGGCGGTAAGGGACAACTGTCATCGGTTATGGAAATTTTTGAGGCGCATAATTTCCACCCAGACGTAGTTTCACTTGCAAAAAGACTTGAAGAAGTTTTTAAACCTCACGAGTCCAACCCTGTTGTATTCCCGATTAATTCACCGGCTTTGTACTTTTTCCAAAGAATAAGAGATGAAGCCCACAGATTTGCAATTACTTTCCATAGACAATTAAGGGGGAAAAAAGCTACAGAATCGGCTCTTGATGAAATCAAAGGATTGTCTAAAGAGAATAAAGAGATTCTTATGCGTGAGTTTAAAGATGTCAAAAAGATTTCTCAGGCAAGTTTTGAACAGCTCAAAGAAAAGATTCACACCCGCGCGGCAAAAGCCGTATATAACTTTTTTAATCCCAATGTACAGATTGATTAGCTGAAAATTTTATTTTATCTTGCAATTTAGAGTAGTCTGGATAAGAAATTGCCCTTTTCTTTTTCGGAAAAGGGCAATTTAGTTTTATTTTTTTATGATTGATCTTTTGGGTATAAATTATCAATCAAGCTTGACGGTTCGCTGTCAGATTCGCTGTCAGAATAAAATACGCTCATTGAGCTTGGTTTAAATGATTGGTATTCTGTTTTCAGCTTTTCTTCATCAGATTTTAAACTAAACGCCTGTATCTCAGCATTTGTTACTCTGCCGTCTTTGTTTGTATCAATTTGATTAAAATAAGTGAGTACGTTACTCAACATATCACTGCTGCCCATTCCGCTTGAACAAAGTTGACAAAGCTCTTGATAAGTTAAACCGTTTTGAGAAAGTTTTGAAGTAAGATTGCTCATATCATCAGAGCTGATTTTGCCGTCACCGTCTTTGTCTATAGCTGCAAAATTTGATGACAAAAATTGAGCAAATGTTGTGTTGTAACCTAACTGTTGCAATGCTGTGCTTGAAGGGTTTGTTATATCTTCAATAGTTAAACCGCCGCTATTAGAGCTGTTTTTAGCAAGAATAGAATAAGTATTTGACAAACCTGTTAAAGCATTTGCAAATAAAGCCTGACCATTCATTAATGTCATAAGACATCTCCTTTACATAGTTTTGTGCATGTTCAGTTTAATGTTTTTTTGACAAAAGTAAACCCTTTAATTGACGTATTTAGGCAAATTTGACTCTTTAGAGCTAAAACTAAATTTGTATTTTTGCAAAAAAAACGCCTTTGACTTTTTATCTCAGGCGATGATTCGGTTAGTAATTTTGGTAGTTAGGTTATAGAGTTTATGGAGTTAGTTTATAATGTTTCACACTTAAAATCTAAATCACTTCTGCCTATACAAGAGTGGTCAAGATTAAAAATTTACTCTTTTGTATGATTTGTTTACAAAAGTTAACAAGTCTCGCCCCCTGCCAAAACTATAAAAATGTATCAAGTTTGTAATATTTACACTAATAAATAACAAAAAATTTTGTTTGCCATTTTTAAAACTACATCAACATATGTAAGAGAGGGTTATTATGATTCAAAAAATCAATGCTAATTTTAATATAAAAAATATACAAAACAGAATATCAGTAAAAAATAATAATACAGAGGAACAAACACCAAAAACTAATGAAGATGAAGATTTGGCAAAACCATCTTCAGCATTACTTCAAAGTTATTTTGTAAGCTTTGGCGCAGCGCAAAAAACAGCGGTGAATAAAGAAGCCGTTATCATGAACAACCTTAATGACCCTGCTCAAGAACTTTTGGAAAACGCTCAAAATATTGCTAAAAAATACGGTCACAATGAAGTTGACAGAATTCACGTTTTAAGAGCAGAACTCGAGCAGATTAACCAATTTATGAATGACTTAAATTCAGGTGAAATAAGCTACTCTGATGAAAGTGCCTATGATGCTTATATGTTTTTAGAAGATGATATGGGCAAAGATATCTTTAAGAAAAAAGAAAAAAGAGATTTATTGCAACCGATAATAAAAGAAGAAATGAAAATTCTTGACAAAAAATTATCGGAAATGCCTAAGTCAAAAACAAAGCAAAACGGCTCTAAAATGCCTATTTCAAGACAATTTTTAAACGACGTTTACAGTATCTATATACAAGACAATTCAACAGATCTTGATGACGGCTTGACAGAAGGCGACGGACTTGTGCACGACCGCACACTTTTTGCTGCAGCAATGATGCCAAACAGCGATTCTATGAAAAGAGAAATAACACTTCCTTTTAGAAACACAATGAAAGATGCACTATACATCGACAAAAGACCGCTTGATAAACGTCCTCACCTAAAATTCTATGACGATAAAGCAAAAAACATCTGGAAAAACCTTGCCATAGGTACAAACATGGTAATCTTGCACGACAAAAACTCTTACCCTACCCACCTTGTAAGCAGTTTCTTGCACTTGTTTGATGAAAGTAAAGACGGTTTTGGAAAACTCAATAAAAGCAATACAAAAATCCTAAACCTCAACAACGAAGGCTTTATCGACAACGGCTATACAGCAACAAAAATAAAAGAATTCGGCAAAGATAAAGCCAATAACTATATCATTGTTATGGATATTATGGATGCGGATTTGAACAGACTTGCTATTGATGAATATAACATCGAGACTTTTGCAAACGCACCAAAAAACATAAAATTTGTAATGGTTGCAGACAAAGACAAATATTACGCAGACAACACAGATGAACATCTTGGCGGGTATTTTGATGATTTTGGCGAAATTTCTTTACCGTTAATGAACATGGATCAAGCCAAAAAAGCGTTTAAAGAAGTTCCTGCTTTGACAGAAAAAATTAAAAAGAATTTCTCTAAACCTGCAATAGAAAAATGCGTTGAAGTAGCAAACCAACTCAACGGAAATTATCCTGAAAAAGCTCAAAAGGTTATGGAACTTGTTTCTTCATACTACGTTGACAAACAAAACATAAGCTTAACTGATGTTCAAGAATACGTAAAAGAAGCTAAAGAAATCTTTAAACCTGTTGACAACGACAACGCGGTAAAAATAGTTTTTGATACAGGAATAAAACTCAAAGACTTGGTTGGTTCTCCTGCTACAAAAAAAGAAGCTCAATCTATCGTTGAAAGAATAAAAGACAAATCAATAGGAACAAAAGGTTTTGTAATATATTCTCAAGACGGTTCTGTAGGCGCAGGCAGAAAGTATACAGCTCAAGCAATTGCGGGTGAAGTTAAAGCTCCATATATTGAAATCAACGCTGTTGATTTCGGTACAAAAGACGTTGACCTCTTTGGCGGCGGAAACTTAAGCCCTGAAGCTTCTATGAAAAAGCTTTTTGGTATGGTAAAAGCTCAAGCTGAAACTAACCCTAAAAAAGCAGCGATTTTATTTATCGAAAACTTTGAATATTTTTCATACGGAGAATACCTTTCCCAATACCACGAAAAAGCTATGTCACAGCTCATAAGAGAAATGAACAAAGCTCAAGAACAAGGTATGAATATTATTGTAATGGGTTCTATGAACAATCCCGAATACATCGGCGATGCAACATCAAAATCCTTTAAATTTAACGACCAAATAGCAGTCGAATCTCCTGCAAGAAACAAAGAAGCAAGAGGAGAAATCATCAACTACTATATTAAAAAACAAGGTATAAAACTTGCAGGTGACGAAAAAGAGCAACAAAAAATCAAAGACCATATCAATATGTTGAGTGAAAGAGCTTCTTATATAGAAATCTTAACTCTCCTTGATAAGGCAAAAAGCGTAGCTAAAGAAAGAAAACATAAAGCAGCTGATAAAACAGACTTTACGGAAGCATACCTGCAATTAACAACAGGTCGTCCGTCAAGTGCACAAGATCCTCAATATTCAAAAGATATTGTTACTTCTCACGAATGCGGTCACGCTACAAACGGAATTATTATGGAAGAATTGGCTAAAAAAGAAGGCCGCTTAGATCACTTGGGTAATACAGTAAACTTCATTACACTAGACCCGAGAGGTTGGTTTGGCGGAGCCGTATTCTTTAGTACAGAAGCTAACCCTGAATGGTCATTTGAAAAAACCTTCAGTGATTTGGTTACATCTTATGGCGGACACTCTTGTGAAAACCACTTCTACGGTCAAGACGGAAGCTGGGGTATTACCTGTGATATGGCAAGTGCCACCACTGTAGCCTCTTTGGCAGCAGGTATAATGGGACAAGGCAAACATTTCGGCAAAAAATCAATAAACGGTATGTGGTTAATTTCCGAAAAAGATAAAGATAACCTCAACAAAGATATCGACGTAATGCTTACAAATGCTAAGCTTGTTTCTGACGCAATAACAGAAGTTTACGAAGATTTTAACAAAGAGTTTGTTAAAAAATATGCTTCAAGAGTAGGCACAGGTGAGTGTATTATTCAACGAGATGAATTTTTACAAATGCTTAACGAATGGAGAGCAAAACAACCACCAGAAAAACAAAAAGAATTTGAATTGCTCGACAACACAATCCACGAAGTAATCGAAGCAACTAAACGTGGTGTAAAATGCCATAAAGCACAATAGATTAAGGTCTGTTGTTTAGATTTTAATGTAAAAAAAGTCAACAAATCGTAGTATTTTTGGCTTGTGCATGGTATTAATATATAATAGAATTTGGTTGGAGAATAAAATGATTACAATAAAAGACGTTGAGCACGTTGCAAAACTCGCCAGATTAGAACTTAGCGAAGAAGAAAAAGAAAAGTTCTCAAAACAACTCGGCGACATTTTGAAATATGTTGAACAAATGAACGAAGTTGATACAACAGGCGTTGAACCTATGAGTCACGCGATACCGATGGTTAACGTGATGAGAGAAGACGAAGTTGTTTCAGAACATACAAAAGAGGAACTGATGGCAAACGCGCCTTTAAAAGAGGACGGGTTCTTCAGGGTTCCAAAGATAAACTAAAGGTTTCAAAAAGCTTAGAGGACTCTCCCTCTAAGCTTTTTAACTTATATAAAAATGTTCGA
Organism: Candidatus Gastranaerophilales bacterium; assembly: GCA_944326515.1. GTDB lineage: Bacteria > Cyanobacteriota > Vampirovibrionia > Gastranaerophilales > Gastranaerophilaceae > Limenecus. The sequence continues at coordinate 15,054 of CALVEI010000026.1, forward strand.
GAAAAATTTGCGATAAGGAACGTGAGCAAATTTTTTGAGTGACACATTGAAAAGGTAAGTCTTTGAGCTTCGAAGGCTCGAAGCAAGGACTCCGTTAAGGGTTGACTAAACGTCAAGCCTTAATGGATGGGAAGACGACACTAGATTAAAAATAGGGTCAAACAGTAAAAAAGATAGGGGTATAAAATGGCAACAAAATATATTTTCGTAACAGGCGGTGTTGTTTCATCACTTGGTAAAGGGATTGTAGCAGCATCATTGGGCAGACTTTTAAAATCTAGAGGTTTTTCTGTTGTCATACAAAAATTTGACCCTTATATAAACGTTGACCCCGGAACAATGAGCCCATTCCAACACGGCGAAGTTTTTGTTACCGATGACGGAGCAGAAACTGACCTCGATTTGGGTCACTACGAAAGATTTACGGATACTTCTTTAGGCAAAATCAACAACGTTACCTCAGGCAGTATCTACCAAACAGTTATCAAAAAAGAAAGAAAAGGCGAGTACTTAGGCGCAACTGTTCAAACAATTCCTCATATTACAAACGAGATTAAAGCAAGAATTAAAAAAGCAACAGCACAATTTAAGCCTGATTTCTTAATAACAGAAGTAGGCGGTACAATCGGTGACATTGAGAGTTTGCCGTTTATCGAAGCGATAAGACAATTCCGCACAGAAGCAGGATTTGGTAACAGCCTGTCTATCCACGTTACGCTTGTTCCTTACTTGCCGACTTCAGGTGAGCTTAAAACAAAACCATCGCAACACAGCGTTTCTGTTTTAAGAAGCTATGGTATTCAACCTGAGATTTTGGTTTGCAGAACATCAAAACCTCTGCCTAAAAAAGAAAAAGAAAAATTGGCTCTGTTCTGTTCAGTTCCTGTTGATGCGGTTATTGAATGTAAGGATTTAAAATCAATTTACGAAGTACCGCTTGCTTTAGAAGAACAACAAATGGCTCACGTTGTATTGCAAAGGTTGCAGCTGCTTGATAAAAAACCAAATCTTGATTCTTGGAAAAAGCTTGTAGAAAAAATTAAAAACCCAAAAACAACATATAAAATAGCTATAGCCGGCAAATACACTAACCTGTCAGACGCTTATATTTCTGTAGTAGAAGCTTTAAAACACGCAGGCTATCATAAAGATGCAAAAATCGACATAAAATGGATAAATTCAGAAGAATGTGTTGATATGGCAAAAGCAAAAGAGATTCTTTCTGACGTGGACGGGCTTGTCGTTCCCGGTGGTTTTGGCGTAAGAGGTATAGAAGGCAAACTCAATGCAATAAGATACGCAAGAGAAAATAACTTACCGTTTTTGGGTTTGTGCTTAGGTATGCAATGCACTGTTATTGAATACGCAAGAAATGTTGTAGGTCTAAAAGGTGCAAACTCTACAGAGTTTAACGAGGGTACTCCATACCCTGTCATAGACTTTATGCCTGAACAAAAGAACATTGACGAACTTGGCGGAACAATGCGTCTTGGTAAGTTTGATTGCGTATTGCAAAAAGGTACAAAAGCTTTCGATGCTTACGGAAAAGTTAAAACAATATCAGAAAGACATCGTCACAGATACGAAGTTAACAACGAGTATAAAAAACAAATTGAAGACGCTGGGCTTGTATTCTCAGGTGTATCACCTGACGGACAGTTGTGTGAGATAGTTGAGTACCCTAAAAACGATTGGTTTGTGGCTTGTCAGTTCCACCCTGAGTTTAAATCAAGACCTGAACATCCACATCCGTTGTTTGAAGGTCTAATCAACGCTATAAGCGATCAAAAAAACTTGAAAAACTAGGATAAAGCAAATTTAGTTATTATAGTTTGCTGCTGATAAATATTTATACCCCCCTTGTTCAATTTTGTACAAGGGGGGTATAAATTTTCTTTAATTAATCCGATATTTTATTCAACAATTTTTTCTTTAATCATATAAGTTATAGCCAATGCAACAAATAATACTATCGCACCTATGTAGAAAGAATATTCCCAATGATAGTTCATTAGACCGTTACCAAGGTTAATGGCACATTTTGAAATAAACCAAGCAACAACCGTACAAACAAGTATTTGAGGCCCTGCAATGAATATATTAAATATACCCATAACAGCACCTTCTGAACCTTTTTTAATATATTCTGATAACATAGCAAAAGGCAAAGCCAAAATACTTGCCCAACCTATACCAGCAACACCCATCAACAACATTATTGCTTTTGCGTTAGAAGTTAATGCCATCAAAATATATGCCAATGTCATTGTTAACAAAGAAATCATGTGAACTTTTTTGTTGCCGAATCTTGTTGATAACAACCCAATTGGTATAGAAACCAAGAAACAAACAAGGTTCAACACTGCAAAACATATTGAAGAAAAGTTTGTTGCATCTGCTGTAGCATCTGCATATTTAAGTTTTATAGCGTCAGAAACACTTGTTAAATCAGGTACGTTGAACACTGTATGGATTGCAAATTGCGTAAAGAAAATGAACATACACATAACACCAATCCAAGTGAAAAATTGCATCATACATATTTTATAAACTTCTGGCGAAGATTGAAGAAAAGTTTTAAAGTTGTCAACAAAAGAAGGTTTTTCTTCTTTTTCAGAGCTTTCTGTTTCAGATTTTTCGCTGCGGCGTTCTGCAAAAGTTACACAAGTCCAAGTCATACCCAAAGAAAAAGCAAGAGCAGCCATAATAAATTGAGCCTCAACAGACATTTGGTAACCAAAAGCCCAATTTAAAAACGGAGCTGTACCTGCTGCAATTACAGAGCCCAAACCGATTGCAAAACTCAAATAAGAGTTAGCAATAGAATGTTGTTCTGGAACAATATTATCAGGAATTAAAGCTCTATATGGTCCTTGTGCTGCGTTAACACAAGCATCGATAATCCATATCATAATTGCTGCAACGAGCAAACCGCCAAATGCAGGCAATGAAAAATGCAACTTATTTGCAAAAAACTGAGCAATAGTTTCTGAATTAGGAAACGCCCACAACGCGATAGCCGCCAATATTGCGCCAATCATCAAATAAGGACGTCTTCTACCAAAAACCGTATGAGTATTGTCACTCAAAGCCCCGATTATAGGCTGAACGAGCATACCTGTAACAGGACCTGCCAACCATATCAAACCAAATATAAACGGAGAAGCTCCAAGACCTTCCGTTACAGGGCCTGATAAAATTATTCTCATCTGCCAAGCAAATTGAAGCCCAAAAAATCCTAAGCAAAAATTCAATAATTGCATAGTGGTCAATTTTCTTAACCCTAAATTTACTCCAGCCAAATTTTCCTCTGCCATAATATTCTTCCTTTAACAAATTATAGATGCTTACTCATTATATTAAGAAAAAGCAATAAAATCAAAAGAAATTTTGTTATTTCGTCCACACAAAGGAGCTTAACGCCTTATAAAAAAGCCTTAAAATAAAGTTTTATTTTTTGCTTATTTCCTAATAAAATTTAGTATTGTTGAATCCTAAATAAATTATTATAATAACAGTGACGTAACAAAATACATTATCAAAAAGGTTTTGAACAAACTATGGAGAAAGCCAAAACATTATTTGACGTAATAGGCCCTGTAATAATAGGCCCATCAAGCTCACACACAGCAGGGGCTGTCCGTATAGGTTACCTTGCAGGCAAAATATTTGGAGAAAAGCCTGATAAAGTAACCTTTAAACTCTACAACTCTTTTGCCAAAACAGGCAAAGGACACGGCACGGATAAAGGTCTATTAGGCGGTGTTTTGGGCTATGACGTAGATAACGAAAGAATAAAAAAAGCCTACTCAGATGCAGAAAAGCTCAACATAGAATATAAATTTGAATACGCAGAGGATTATAACAAACACCCGAACGCTGTTGATATAATCCTTGAAAATAAAAACATAAAACGGATGGAAATTAGCGGAATTTCCGTAGGTGCAGGCGAGGTAGCAATAACAAAAATAAACGGCTACAAATTCAACATCAACGGTGATTATGACACACTCGTTTTGATATATAAAGACAAACCGGGAATGATATACCGTGTAACAGCCCTTTTGCAAGGTCAAAACATCAATATTGCAACAATGCACTGCGACAGAAACGCAAAAGGACAAGAAGCCTCTATGGGTATTTGCGTCGATGGTCAAATTTCAGATTACATAATAAACGAACTTAAAAAAATTGACGAAGTATACTTAATAAGAAATGTAGAAGTGTTGAAAAAATGATAAGACAAAAAAACTTTGCAGACATATTAGAAGACGCTAAAACAAAGAATAAGAAACTTTACGAAATTTGTCAGATTTTAGAATCTCAAGACTCAGAAATTTCTGTACAAGAGGTGCGTTCAAAGGTTAAAAAAATACTTGATGCTATGAAAGCAGCCGTTAAATCAGGGCTTAAATCAAAAGAAAAATCTCAAAGCGGAATGTGCGGAGATGATTGCGCAAAGCTTCTTGAAATGTATAAAAAAGGTCAGTCTTTATTTTCAAGATTGCACAAAAATGTTTTAACATACTCGCTTGCAACAATAGAACAAAACGCAAGAATGGGTAAAATTGCCGCCTGTCCTACGGCAGGTTCTTGCGGAATAGTTCCTTCCGTTATCATTGCGGTAGCACAAGAGCTCAACGCTGATGAAGAAAAAGAAATTAACGCCCTTATTACAGCGGGGCTTATCGGCAAAATCGTTTCTAATAAACTTGCACTTGCTGGTGCTGTTGCAGGATGTCAAAGTGAATGCGGAGTTGCTGCGGCAATGGCGGCAGCTGCTGTTGTAGAGCTTTATGACGGAACAAACGAGCAAATTTTAGAATCTGCGGCACTTACTCTAAAAAATATTATGGGGCTCGTTTGTGACCCTGTAGCAGGTTTGGTAGAAGTTCCCTGTGTAAAACGTAACGCGTTTTTAGGTATTTATGCATTAACAGGAGCAGAACTTGCTTTATCCGGTATAAAATCGGTTATACCTATAGATGAAGTTGTTGATGCGATGAAACAAGTAGGTGAGATGATGTCACCAAGGCTCAAAGAAAGTTCTGAAGCAGGTCTTGCAACTACACCAACAGGGCTGAAAATAACAGAAGAACTTTCTCAAAAATGGCAGGAAGAAAATAAAACAAACAAAAACTGACTTGTCGTTAATGATTGAGGTGTTTAATTGTCATAGCTCGCCAAGATATTGAAACCTTGTAAAAAAATATTCTTTATATGTTCATTTTCTTTCTTTGTTGCAATGCAAAGAAAGAAAACGAACCAAAAGAAAGAAACACGCTAAGTAAAAAGAAACAGTAAAATGTTTTATCGGTAATTTTTCAGTGACGTGCTACTGTAAAAATTACCTTAAAACATAACTGTTTCTAGTCAAGGTTACAACGGCAAAGCCGTGCTACTGCTAACGCAGTTTTTTAATAATAGTCCGTAATGATATGGAAGTTCTACCCCAAGTTAGTGCGTAGGCCTGCGGCCTAAACATTGAGAATGAACTTGTAGTCAACAATTGAAGTGTTCAATTATCATAGTCCGCCAAGATAAGGAAGCCTTATAAAAATTATAAATGATGTATTTAGTAGTTGGAAGGCCTGCGGCCCTAAGCAGTTGAGAATGAACTTGTCATCAACAATTGAAGTGTTCAATTATCATAGTCCGCCAAGATATTGAAGCCTTATGAAAAAATAGGTAGTTTAATCATAAACGTTGTATAAGGGACATTGTATGAATCAGTTTCTATGATAATTTCCCCATTATGAGCTTTAACTATCCTGTTTGACAGGTATAGCCCAAGTCCTGTTCCTACTTTACGGAACTTTTTAGCAGTAGTATAGTATTTATCAAAAACGTGAGCAATTTCTTCTCTTTTTATACTTTTTCCGTAGTTTGTAATTTTTATATAGATATTTTTGTCATCGTTGCATAACGCTACATCTATTTTTGAGCTTGGCTCGCTAAAAGAGATGGCGTTTAGGATAAGGTTTTTTAATGCTCTTTTTATATAAAACTCATCTATTGCAACTCTATTGTAGAACTCAGTCCAATAATTAATCGTAATAGAATCAGTATCTGCAATCGGACGCATTTGCTCAATGATTTCTTCAATCATACTGTTTACGTCTTTTTCTTCTTTGTGGAGTTCTATTTTTGTTTCGTTAAGTTTGTACGTCTCTAGAATAATTTCCACAAGCTCAACAAGCTCTTTGTTGGAACTTTGTAAATATCCTAAAGCTTCTTTTTGTCTGTTGTTGAGCTCCCCAAAACGATTGTCTAAAAGAAACGCCAGCATATTTTTTTCGGCCAAAATCGGAACTTTTAAATCATGCGTAAGCGTTGCAACAAAATCTTCTTTGAGTTCTTCTACTTCTGTTAAAACATTGATTTTTTTATTCAACTCGCTTTGATATTCTTTTATCATACCTTCTCTATCAACAATCGCTTCAATCATAGAGTTTACGCTTTGAGAAAGATTAGGCAAAACGGAAGAAGTTTCGTCCGGAACACGTTCGTATAAATTCCCGTAACGCACAGAGTTGATTGTTCGAGTAACGCTTCTTAAGATTTTTTTATGATTTCTGAAAGTTTTTTTAAGCTCCTGATACTTGAAGTATAAGGACACCAGCCAAACAATCAGGGCTATACAAATTATCAGCAATAAAACAATAATAAAACTCTGCACTTAAACCTGCTTCGATTTGTTTTTTAACTCGCTGCAAACAAGTTGTTTGCAGTATTTTTCAAGAATTAATAACCGTAATGTTCGTGGGCGACAAGATATTCCCTAACATGGTTCAATGCCGCTTGAACAATCCTTGTAATACGAGAAGAAGATAAACCGACTTGTTCTGCGATTTCTTTTACTTGCATGTTTCTGTAGAATCTATATTCAACAACCAGTCTGTCTTTTTGAGGAAGTGTTGCAATAGCTTCTCTTATAGCTTTACCAAGTTCACTAATCTCAGCTTTTTCATCAGGCAAAGCATGAGGGTCTTTGATAAAATCAAATGGTGAATCATTGTCAGAAGAAGCCGCAGCAATAGAGTCAATAGAAAGAATTGTTTCATAAATAGCTTCTCTGACCTTACCCGGAGAAACATCCAAGCCGTTATCAGAGCCGCTCTCAGCACTATCTTCTTCTGTCTTGTTATGTTTTAGAGTGTACCATTTATATCTGTTTCTAAGCTCGTTTCTTATAGCCCATCTTACAGCAGTTGCGATGTATGAGGTATTGTATTTTTCAAGCTGCTCAGGTGTTTTGTTTTTAATCATTGCTTGAACAGCAATAATACCGATAGAAACAAGCTCTTCATAATCGACCATGTGTGACGGAATACGTCTGTGCTCGACTTTGGCTACCTTTTCTACGATAGAAATATATTCTTTAATTTTGTTTTGAGAAGCGTTATTAATCATGATTATTTTTTATCACTCTTATTAGTTTTTATATTACTAGGTTTTTGAGAATTTCGCAAATTATATACAAATAATAAAATTTCTGCGACTGCTTTGTATAAATCAGGTGGAATTTCTCTGTTTACGTCAACGAGCCTGAAAAGGGCACGTGCTACCGGCGGATTTTCAACAACAGGAACACCGTGTTCTCTTGCTATATCGATAATCTTTTTTGCAAACAGCTCTGTACCTTTTGCAACAAGCTTAGGTGATTCCATTGTTTCTTGATCATACTTTAGAGCGCAAGCAACATGCGTAGGATTTGTAACAACAAAATCAGCGTCAGGCACTGCATCCATCATACCTTGTTGCATCATTTGTTGACGACGTTGACGTAATGCCGCTTTAACATTTGGGTCACCTTCTGTGTTTTTGTATTCGTCTTTTACCTCTTTAAAAGACATCTTTTGGTCTTGCAAAAACTTCCATCTTGTCATTCCGTAATCGGCTGCGGAAATTATCAAAAACGCAATACTTGCTTTTATTACGAAGTCCATAATCAATGCGCCGAACTCCTGCATTACCGCAAAGTGGTTGTCCATAGCAGCAAGTCCTAAAATAATTTCAAAGTGAGAGCTGTAAACAGACCAACCAACATAGCCTAAAATAACAACCTTGATGATGTTTTTTACAAGTTCAAACAAAGTTTTAATCGACATCAAGTTTTTAAAATATTTTGTCGGGTTGAGTTTGTCGAGTTTTGGTGCAAGCGGTGTTGTTGTAAACAATGGACCTACTTGGATAAAATCCCCAATTATTGCAATAAACATAGCTAAGGCAAGTATAGGCCCGATAATGAGTATTGTCGGTACCAGAGTAATAAACAAAAGATACGGCAAACCAATATTTTCGAGATGTTGGTTTGGTATCTGCTCATAACACAGAACAAAAAGCCTGGATATTTGGTCAAAAATAAAAGGCGATAATTTCGCTATTGCAAAGAACATAACAATCATTGCAACAGCTGTTGAAAAATCCTTTGATTTTACAACCTGACCTTCTTTTCTTGCTTTTTCCAGTTTTTGGTGCGATGCCTCAAACTGCTTATCTTCATCACCCATGGGGAAGGGGTCCTAACTTTTTACTCTATCCTTACTCAACTTATATCAACATCTTATCATGAAATATAATAATATATTTACAAACCGTCAACATACATTTGATGTGTTTATAAAAAAGTAAAACATGTTCTGCCTCAATTTAACCTTTGATGTATAATAAAACCACATCTTACAAAAAAGAGAGGAAGTTATATGAAAATTTACATCAAAGACATTGCACAGTATGAGGGGCAAACAATTACATTGCAAGGCTGGTTGTATAACAAACGTTCAAGCGGCAAATTGCACTTTTTACAATTAAGAGACGGTACGGCAGAAATCCAGGCTGTAGTTTTTAAAGGCAATGTTTCTGATGAAGTTTTTGCTCTTGCTGACAAAATTACTCAAGAATCCAGTATTGAAGTAACCGGTACGGTAAAAAAACACGAACGTTCAAAAATCGGTTACGAAATCGATGCAACAGACGTTAAAGTTATTGGCGAGTCTGTTGATTACCCAATCACACCGAAAGAACACGGAACTCACTTCCTTATGGAACACAGACACTTGTGGTTGCGTTCTTTAAGACAAAAAGCAATCTTAAAAATTCGTCACAGAATCATCAAATCTGTACGTGATTTCTTTGATAACAAGGGCTTTACTCTTGTTGATGCTCCTATATTTACACCAAACGCTTGTGAAGGTACAACAAACCTGTTTAAAGTTGATTACTTTGACGAAAATGCATACCTCACACAAAGCGGACAGTTATATATGGAAGCAGCTGCAATGGCTGTTGGTAAAGCATACTGCTTTGGTCCTACATTCCGTGCAGAAAAATCAAAAACAAGACGTCACTTAACAGAATTCTGGATGGTAGAGCCTGAAGTGGCTTTCTTTGATATTTATGACGATATGGATTTGGCAGAAGAATTTGTTGAATACATTGTACAAGAAGTTGTAAAACATAACAGAGAAGACTTAGAAGTTCTTGAAAGAGATATATCAAAACTCGAAAACATCAAGCGTCCGTTCCCAAGAATCTCTTATGACGAAGCTATCGAAATCCTTAAGAAAAAAGGCAACGATACAGAATGGGGTGCTGACTTTGGTGGTGACGAAGAAACTCTTATCTCTGAAGAGTTTGACAAACCTGTTATGATTCACCACTACCCAATGGCAATAAAAGCTTTTTACATGAAACAAGAAGGCGACAAAGCAGCATGTGTTGATATGATTGCACCTGAAGGATACGGCGAAATTATCGGTGGCGGTCAAAGAGAAGAAGACATTGAAAAATTAAAAGCTAAAATTAAAGAACAAGGCTTGCCAGAAGAAGTATTTAACTGGTACTTGGATGTCAGAAGGTACGGAAGCTGCAAACACGCAGGCTTTGGCTTGGGTATAGAAAGAACTGTTGCTTGGATTTGCGGTTTGCACCACGTAAGAGAAACAATTCCGTTCCCAAGACTTATGGACAGACTCAAACCGTAGCGGATTTTGGCTAGGCTGACTGAACGTAGTGAAGGAATGCCGTCTTGTGAGCCGAAACCACGCTTTCGGCGAACTGCCAATAATCCAAGAGGCGGATTTTGGCTAGGCTGACTGAACGTAGTGAAGAAATGGCCTCACGATAAGGTTATAAGTTTTTAGAATAATCAAAAATTTGTAAATAGTGACCAGACGGCTACACCGCGAAAATTGTAAATATAATTTAATAATCTAACAAAAAAAATAATGCAGGCATGTTATACTTTATGCCTGCACTATTTTTAAAAGGAATATAAAATGCACATATTAAAACTTATTCATAAGCCGACTTCAGTTCATGTCACAAAACTTGCAAGAGAAAATTGCAGAAAAGCTTATGGTGACGATTATGCTTGTCTTATGCTCGAAGCAGTTAGAAACATTGCTCCCGAAGCTAAGAAAAAACCGACAAGTTTATTTCAACGTATTATTAACAAATTCCGTCCTACTAAAGAATTAACTTTTAATGTATCTAGTAACGAAAATAAAGACTTTTTTGTTAATTCCAATCTTAAAATAGGCAGCTATAATTTTGTAAGCGAGCCAAAACCATTTAATATTGCAGAAACATTAAACACAATAAAAGGTTATAAAGCTGCAGTAGAAAATGCTAAAGATGATGTTTTAAAACAACTTGGCGATTTTAACAAAATGCGTAGAGATTTTAACCGCGCTATGTTCAGAAACTAAAGTCAGAAACAACGATTTTCTTTTAATTTCACCGTTTTAATTTATTTTTGCTCGTGATATGATTGTTTCGTTATCACTAGAATTAGAACGGGGATTGAGAAATGTTTGAAAAATTCAGAATAGGCGTGGATATAGGCGGAACAAACGTAAAAGTTGCTCTTGTTAATAAGGATGGAGAGATCTCTCATCCAAAGACTGTTCCTACCCGTGCTGAAATGGGATATGAATATACAATAAGCAACATTACCCAATGCATAAAAGATTTGATGAAAGAAGCCGAAATAACTACCAATGATATAGAAGGCATAGGGTTTGGCTTCCCCGGACAAATTGATTGCGATAACGGTATTGTAAGAATTTTACCAAACATTCCAGGTTGGATTGATGTTCCTATAGCAGAAATTATGCAAAAAGAGTTCAATGTGCCTGTAAAAGTTGATAACGATGTACGTTGTATGGCTTTGGCAGAGTTGAACTATGGTGCAGGTGCGGGATGCAAAAACCTTATTTGTATCACTGTTGGTACAGGTATCGGCTCAGGTCTTGTAATAAATGGTAAGCTTGTACGTGGTGCAAGCAACGCAGCTGGTGAAATCGGTCACATTAAAATGGAAATGCACAACGGACTTTTGTGCGGTTGCGGTGACACAGGTTGTTTTGAAGCTTATGTTTCAGGACCTTCTATTGTTGCTATGGCAAAGGATTACGTTAAAGGTGGCAAAAGTGCAAAATTCAGAGAAATTGCAGGCTCTACTTCTGCAATAACACCTGCTATTGTATGCCAAGCAGCCCAACAAGGTGATGTTGTTGCTAAAAAGATTTTTGAAAGAATGGGCGAATACCTTGGTATTGGTTTATCAAGTGTTGTAAACCTTTTGAACCCTGAAAGAATTGTAATAGGCGGTGGTGTTGCTGATGCAGGAGATATTCTTTTTGAACCATTGAAAAAGACTCTTAAAGATAGAGCAATGCCTATCCAAGGTGCTGCGGTTGAGGTTGTTCCTGCCGAACTCGGCAATACTGCAGGATTAATAGGGGCAAGCCTTTTAATTGACAACTAATAAAAATATTGCAACTAAAACAAAAAGCCTGATATATTAATCAGGCTTTTTGTTTTTAAGCTCTTCTCATCAAGTCTGACAATTTTACCTCTGTTTTTATTTTTTTCTTTGGTTTTTTCAACATTTGAACAGGTTTTCTTTTGATACTTGTTAGTCCCACTGCGTAGCGTGCTTCTGGCTTTAACATTAAAATTTCTTTCATTAAATCAACGAGTTCTCTCACTTTTTATCCCTCTCTTTTTATCCCATTCAAAGTTTATTGCTTTATATCTCTTTTTTTAACCCCCGCTTGTGATATAGTGTTGTCTATGAGTGAAGATGTTCAAATTATAAAAGAGATTGAAAAAGCTGTTGCGTTGTGCGAAAAAAACTACACACGTGATGAGATTTTTGAGCTGCTTAAAACAGATTCTTCTATAGATTCTCAAAATGATGTTGAAAAACAAATTTGTATTTTAAAGCTTACAGATATACGCTCTCAACAAGAAGCCGATATTCTTACACACCACCAAACTCAACATCACGGTTTGATTAGAGAGGCTTGCGCTCAAAAAATTAATGAGTTTATGCAAAACTCAGAGTTTAGAAAATATTTTCAAACAAAAGAAATATCACAAATACTACTTAAAGCTGTTAATGATATTAATCCGAATATTTGCAGACTTATTATAGAGGTTCTTCCTTATATCGAAGATAAACAATATTTTTTAGAAGGGCTATATGCTCGTTTAGAAGTAATTTTTGATGAACTTGAAAGACTAAAACGCAGCAACTGGTACACAAAAAAACTGTTTAACCTCTACTGGGGGTTGGAGGCTTTATGCGCAATTTCTCCAGAGTGTGATTCAAGATTGCAAAATGTTGTGAATAAATGCCTTAAAATAAAAGAGTATACAATCCGTGAAAAAACAGCAATGCTGTTGGATTCTTTAAAAACTGATGTTGATTTTATTGTTCAAGCAAAAAAAGAGCTTGCAACCGACACAAATTATTATGTAAAACGTTATTCTCAAAACTGGAGTTTGTGGTAAAGTAATTGCTTAATTTTATATAGATAAATTTTTTTATAAACCCCTGAAACCCATGTGACTCATGGGTTTTGGTATGTTACGAAATGTAACAAAAATAGAATATAATGAATATAGACAAAATATATTGTTTTTATATATATGTAAGTAAGAATTAAGTAAGTTCTAAGGAGCAA
>CALVEI010000027.1 GCA_944326515.1 Candidatus Gastranaerophilales bacterium
GCTACGTCTTTGTTATCTGTAAATTGGATGTTTGTTAAGTCTTCTTTTGCATCTGATAAAAGATTAATACTATTTACGTTAAGTTTTGCTCCTTCTGCAACGTTATAGTTTGTTGCTTTTATTGTATCCATTTGTTTGTTAGCAAGGTCAACATCAACTCCAAGGTTTGTTGTTCCGTTGAGGTTAAGTGTTGGGATATTCATTGTACCTGCTTGGTTGTTTATCATTGACATTGAACCTGAGTTCAAGGTTAATGATTGTGATTGGTCAAAGACGTTATCTCGACCAAGATATAGGTTTGTGTTATCAAGTGAGATATTTGCATTGATTACATCGTTGTTTAAGATTACTTTACCTGTAGGATCACCTGTGATTTTGAGGTCAAAGGCTGTTTCTGGGATTTCTATTGGTTCCATAGAATTTCCTTCTACAGCACCACCTCTTATAGTGTCATCAAAGAGAATTACACCGTTATTTTGAGCTTTTAATGTCAGGTTAGCAGTGTTTGTAGAACTTTGTTGTCTTGTTAATATATCAAAAAAAACGATTTCTCCTGTTGATGAGTCTATTTGAGCTAAACCATACATTGCAATAGCATTTTGTTCTGTAACACCATTTGAGATAGTTTTATTGCCTGAAAATACTGATTTTCCATTATCTGCTGTTATGTTTATATTATTTATACTAAATATTGCACCCCCCATTGCATTGCCAGTTTCTGATTTTGCATAGTTGCCGATAAAAGAGGAATTTTGAATTTCTCCATAGGTTATTGTTTTTGATTCTTCATCTATTGAGCCGATTATTCCTAGGTTATATATAGCACCACCTATTGCTTCACGTTGATCAGATTGAACATAGTTTTCTAAAAAATTTCCTGTAATATGAGCAATGTTATTATAATTTGCAATTGCCCCACCCATTGCTTCATAATAATTTATTGAGTAGTTACCACAAAAATTCCCTGTTATATTACCAATAGTACCAGTATTTGAAATTGCTCCACCATCAGCTGAAGATATGCCAAGAACATAATTACCAATAAAATCTCCAGTAATATTGCCAATAACAGATTGATACGAATTATAAATTGCACCACCTCTTGCATCGGCATGTCGAGTTGTTTTAGCATAATTCCCAATAAAATCACCTACAATGTTCTGTATTGTACTTTCTTCGTTGTAAATTGCACCACCGTGTGCCTCAACATATTGTGAATCAGTCTGGGTGTAATTATTTACAAAATCAGCATTGATATTGCCTAGCTTTGCACTAGAACCGCTATTATAAATAGCACCGCCGTATTGGCTTCCACTGGTGCTACCTGTTGTTTGTCCTACAAATACTCCTGTAGTTGTTTTTGTTGAGTTGTCTGTTGAATTTTCTATTCTTGTTTTTGCGTCTGAAACATTATATTTATACGTTAAAGTTTGGCCTATAGGTGTTGTTGGATCTTGTTTAAATTCAAGGTTTCCTGTATCAGCATTCTTTTCCCAACCGTAGGTTAATGTAGTATCGCCGTTTGGGTTGCCGTATTCTGTTTTATTCAAGTCAACACGGTAGTATACAGGAATATATTTGTTTTCTGTATTTGACCATTCGTATTTTGTGATTGTGTTTTCGCCAGGCGCATCTACTTTTGTTAGTGTATATGCTTTATCTTCTGATTTAGGCAGAGGTACTTCATTATCCTGAGCTTGTACAGGTATATTAAATGTCAACATTGTAGCTATTGCACAAGCACATAATGTTTTATATCCGTGTTTTTTTATATTTTGATTAGTCATTACTGTAAAAACCTCAAACCTAACACCTATTTTTATAGTTCCCATTTTTTAAATTTTTAAACATTAATATCGCCATAAAATATTTAATTAGTGTTTTTGGGGCTTTATTAGCAAGCTTTTACAGATTTGTAACAGTTTTTTAAGCTGCTATGGTTTATAAAATCTATATAAAAATTTTATAAAAATCCTTGCCAATATTTGAAAAAATCGCCATAATAAAGTAATTAAAAAGCAGACTATGTCATAGCCGAAAGGAGAGCCTCAATGACAACAGAATATGTTTATTTAGACGGTGAGTTTGTGGATGCAAAGACAGCTTCAATACCTGTAAGAAATCACGCTTTTTTATATGGTACATCAGTGTTTGAGGGTATTCGTGCATATTACAACAAAGAGGAAGATCAGTTGTATGCATTTAGAATGAAAGAACACTTTGAAAGACTTATCAACAGCTGCCGTATTATGCATATGGAACCAAAGTTTTCTGTTGAAGAGTTTTGCGGTTTGACAAAAGAGTTGTTGAAAAAAAACGGATACAAAACAGATGCTTATATAAGACCACAGGTTTATAAAAATGCTCTAAAAATCGGCCCTAGTCTTATAGATAACCCTGATGCAGTTTTGATTTTCTCTTTTGCAATGGGCGATTATATTGATTTAGAAAAAGGTTTGAGCGTTTGTGTTTCTAACTGGAGAAGAAATGATGATAATGCTATTCCTCCAAGAGCAAAAGTTGCAGGATCTTATGCAAACACTGCTTTAATCTCGACAGATGCAAAGTTGGCAGGTTTTGATGATGCTATTGTTCTTGATCAGGCAGGCAAGGTTACTGAAGGTTCTGCTATGAACTTATTCTTAGTAGAAGGAGATACTCTTGTTACAACTCAAACTACTGACAATATTCTTGTTGGTGTTACAAGAAACACTGTTCTTGAGTTAGGTAAAAATGTTCTTGGCCTAAAAGTTGCTGAAAGAGAAATTTCTAGAACTGAATTATATGTTGCTGATGAAGCTTTCTATTGTGGAACAGGTGCTCAAATTGGGCCTATTACTTCTATTGATCACAGACCAATAGGTAAAGGTGTTGTTGGTGAGCATACAAAAGAACTTCAAAAGCTTTACTTTGATGTTGTGAAAGGCAAAGTAGAAAAATATAAAAAATGGTGTACACCTATTTATGATTAAATTTCTCGGACAATGTGTCCAAAATCTAGTAAGAACAATAAAGTATATTTGTGACGGACGTACGAAGTTCGGGTCTGTTGTTACTCAGGCTGCAATGATTAGTTATGATTCGTTATCGATATCTTTGACAATTGTTTTTATAGCTGCGGCTGTTATTTCGTTGCAGGTTTCAAAACAATTTCTCATGAGTGGTGCAGAAAGCTATGTTGGCGGCTTTATTGCAGTTGCTTTGGTTCGAGAAATTGCTCCAGGGTTTGCTGCTCTTGCTATTGGTGCAAGAGCAGGTACAGCCATTTGCGCTGAAGTTGCAAATATGCAAGTTACAGAGCAGGTTGATGCTATAAAAACTCTCGGCGTTGACCCTGTTGGATATTATTTTGCGCCCCGTCTCATTGCTTCTGCTTTGACTGTTCCTATGGTTGTTATTTTGGCAGAATTTATAGGAATTGTCGGTGGGATGATGGTCGCTTATTTTGCTATTGGGCTGCATCCAAACAGGTTTATGAATACAGTTTGGCTTTTGTTACAGGCTAAGGATATTTATATAAGTATTTTAAAAGCTTTTGTCTTTGGTGTATTGATTACTTTGGTTTGTGCTACTCAAGGGTATAAAACTCACGGTGGAGCAAAGGATGTTGGTGAATCTACAACAAAATCAGCTATTTTATCTACTTTTTATCTGTTAATTGCTGATTTTATTATTAATATAATTTTTTATGTTCAAGTTGGTGTCTAAAAATATTTTTTATAGGTTTGTTTTCTGTTTAGATGTTGTTTGAGTTTTTGCTAAAGTTTTTAGTTAATTAACTCTTGCAAAATAATTAAATAAAGATTAATTTTTGAATGTTTTACAAAAATCATTATTAAAATGAAAATATAGGATTTTTATGTGAGGTGTATATTATGATTGATTTTAATAAATTAACTAACCAAACCCAAGAAATAATCTTTTCTGCACAACAGTTGATGGCTAAGTTCCAAAATACACAGCTGGAACCTGCTCACATTGTTATGGCAATGTTAGAAGCAAAAGAAGGTATTTCAAAGGATTATATGGAAGTCTTAAAGCTTGATAGACCTCAGTTTGTCGATGCTGTGATGTCTGAGCTCAACAATTTGCCGACAGTACAACAGCCTGTTAATACTCAGCAGTTGTATCTTTCACAAGATACAATAAAACTTTTTGACTTAGCTCAAAATGAGGCAGAAGCTCTTAAAGACACTTATATAAGTATTGAACACGTATTGCTCGCCATTGTGTCTTTTGATGGTTCCAAAATAAAAGAACTATTTGACCGTTTTGGTGTGACAAGAAACAAAATCCTAAACGAAATGAAAAAAATAAGAGGTCAAAATAAAGTAGATTCAAAAGATTCAGAAGAAAAATTTAAAGCTTTGGAAAAATATTCTCAAAACCTTACAGCTTTGGCCAAACGTGGCAAGCTTGACCCTGTAATAGGCAGAGATGAAGAAGTTAGAAGAGTTATCCAAGTTTTAAACAGACGTACAAAAAATAACCCTGTATTAATTGGTGAACCTGGGGTTGGTAAAACAGCTATTGTAGAAGGTTTAGCACAAAGAATTATAAGGGGCGATGTACCTGAAAGCTTAAAAAACACTCAACTTATTGCTTTAGACTTAGGTGCTCTTGTTGCAGGTGCAAAGTTTAGAGGTGAGTTTGAAGAAAGACTCAAAGCTGTTTTAAAAGAGGTAGAAGCATCTGACGGCGAGATTATTTTGTTTATTGATGAGTTGCACACAGTTATAGGTGCTGGTGCGACAGAAGGTTCTATGGATGCAGGAAACCTTTTGAAACCTATGTTGGCTAGAGGTGTCTTAAGAACGGTCGGTGCTACAACTATAAATGAGTATAGAAAATACATAGAAAAAGACGCTGCTTTAGAAAGAAGATTCCAACCTGTTTTGGTTGACGAACCTTCTGTAGAAGACACTATAAGTATTTTAAGAGGTCTTAAAGAAAGATATGAGGTACACCATGGTATAAGAATCAAAGATTCTGCTTTGGTTGCTGCTGCAAAACTTTCTGATAGATATATTACTGACAGATTCTTGCCTGATAAAGCTATAGACCTTATTGATGAAGCTGCTTCAGCTCTTAGAATTGATATCGATTCTATGCCTGAAGAAATAGACTCTTTGGTGCGTCAAAAAATGCAGCTTGAAATTGAAAGAAAAGCTCTTCAAAAAGAAGATCAGACAGAAGAAAATGTACAAAAAATTAACGGTCTGAATAAAATTATCAATGAACTTGATGAAAAGCTTACTAAACTCAAAACTCAATGGGAAATGGAAAAAAGTTCTATTATGGGCGAAGCTCAAATCAAGGAAGAAATTGAAAAAACAAAAGCACAAATTGAAATTGCAGAACGAGATGCGGATTTAGAAAGAGCTGCAGAGCTTAAGTACGGCAAAATGATTGAGTTGCAAAAACAGCTTGAAGAAACTCAAAAACACGTAGGTACTAAACATAAAAATCAACTTTTGAAAGAAGAAGTTGATGAAGATGATATTGCTGAAATTGTCAGCAAGTGGACAGGTATTGAAGTTTCAAGACTTGTCGAAAGCGAAATGCAAAAACTTTTGAGAATGGAAGACTTTTTGCACAAGCGTGTAATAGGCCAGGATGAAGCTGTCAATGTAGTCTCTGATGCTATAAGACGTGCTCGTTCAGGTTTAAAAGATCCTAAACGTCCTATTGGTTCATTTATTTTCCTTGGACCTACAGGTGTTGGTAAAACAGAACTTGCAAAGTCATTGGCTGAGTTTTTGTTTAACGATGAAGACGCTCTTGTAAGAATTGATATGTCTGAATATATGGAAAAACATTCTGTTGCAAGACTTGTCGGTGCGCCTCCAGGTTATGTCGGATATGATGAAGGCGGTCAGTTAACAGAAGCTGTTAGAAGAAAACCATATTCTGTAGTGCTTTTTGATGAAATAGAAAAAGCTCACCCAGATGTGTTTAACATAATGCTTCAGCTTTTAGATGACGGTAGATTGACTGATTCCAAGGGGCGTACCGTTGATTTCAAAAATACGCTGATAATTATGACAAGTAATATAGGTAGCTCTATAATTCTTGAAAATTCATTAAATTCTATGTTGTCTGAAAAAGATTTTGAACACACAAAAGAACAAGTAATGGATTTGATGAAAGAACACTTTAAGCCTGAATTTTTAAACAGAATAGATGATATTGTGTTCTTTAAGGCTTTAACATTGCAACAGTTACAAGCTATTGTCGATATCTATTTTGCCTGTTTGAAAAAGTTGTTTGAAGATAGAGATATTAAACTTTTAATAACAGATGATGCAAAAGAATTGCTTGCGACAAACGGATTTAATCCTGTCTATGGAGCAAGACCGCTTAAGAGAACTATAAGACAACTTGTTGAAAACCCTCTTGCTAAAAAAATTCTTGCTCAAGAATTTAAAGAAGGTGATACAATCACTGTTGACGCTAATGGCGACGAAGTCGTATTTAAATAAAATGAAATTTTATAAAAAAGGCATGCCAAATTTTGGCATGCCTTTTTTGTTCTGTGAATCTTCAAAAGTATTGTTGTAATTGTGTTTGTGACCATGCCAATTTTTTTGTGGTTAAAAAATGGCATGCCTTTTCTTTTTGTTGTAAACCTGTAAAACCTTACAAATAGTGGTTTTATGGCATGCTCTTTTTGAGGCAATTTCTGGATTTCAAAAGTTTTTATATATATACAAGCATTGGTGTATAAGAAGGAAAGGTAGTTATCTCAATGGTTAACGGTGTTAGCAGCATTGCATACACTCCTGTGTCTGCATCTCAAAATTTGGAAAATCAGAAACAGCCTATTGCGTCTGTTTCAGTTGACTCACAAC
The DNA here is from genome assembly GCA_944326515.1 of Candidatus Gastranaerophilales bacterium. GTDB lineage: Bacteria > Cyanobacteriota > Vampirovibrionia > Gastranaerophilales > Gastranaerophilaceae > Limenecus. Next base: position 6,852 of record CALVEI010000027.1, read on the forward strand.
AACCAGTTGGTTATCAAAATCCTAATCAATCATCAAACAAGACAGCTAAAGTTTTGTTGTCATTGGCTACTTTAGGGGCGATTACTTATGGAATAATCCGATACAGAAATGCTCAAGCTTTAAAGCCAATTATTGAAAATTTTGAAAAATCCACTAAAGATGGAGGAAAGCTTGTAAGTAATTTAACCAAACAAAAGGTTAAAAATCCGGACGGAACAACTAAAGAAGTTTTGGTTAAATCTGTTAAAACACATTTTGATAAAGACGGAAAAAAACACGCTGAAATTATTCATGATTTTTCAACAAACGAAAGATTTACAGTCTTTTACGATAAAGATGGTAATGTTACCAAAAATATTGTCGGTAGAATGTCGATACCTGTAAATGGCTCAAAAAGTAGATTAGAACAAAATCTTACTAATGTTTATACAAGGGACGGAAATAATATCACGACAACAACAAGAATCGTTGATTATTCAGGGCGTAAGCCAACAGAACTATACAATAAAACAGAAACATTTACTAAACCTACTGCTCAACTAAATGCAGCAACTAACCTAGATACTGACTAATGACATGCACTAGAACAGGATAAGAAATTATCCTGTTTCTTTTTTATTAGATTTTATCAAGCATTAGTGTTAAATCTTTTTCTTCAAGACAAATAGTTGCAGCTTTTTTCAATATTGGCTTGCCGCAAAATGATACTCTTGTAGCTGCGTGTTTAAACATACTCAAGTCGTTTGCACCGTCACCTACGGTAAGAGTGTTGTCATAAGAAACTTTTAAGATGTTTTGTAACCTTTCGAGCATTTTACCTTTGCTGTCAGAGAACATCATTTCTCCTCCGACTTGGCCTGTTAAAATACTGTCTTTGATATGGAAAATGTTAGAAAAATCTGCGTCATATCCTAAAATATCTTTTGCATAAGACGTCGCATTTTGAAATCCACCAGAAAAACATACAACTATATATCCTCTTTTTTTTAGTTCCGATATTGTTTCTTTAGCGCCGTTCATATATGGCAGAGAGTGACAAATTTCATTAACCTTAGATTCTTTCAGTCCTTTTAAAAGAGATACTCTGTATGTAAGACTGTCAAAAAAGTCTAACTCTCCTTCCATTGCTCTTTTAGTGATAGATGCAACTTCTTCTTGAAGACCAACTTCTTTGGCGATTATTTCAATGGTTTCTCCGTCCATTAATGTTGAGTCAAAATCAAAAACAGCCAGTTTTGTTGTCATTTGAAAATACACTTTCGTTAGTTTTTACCTGTTGAACCGAATCCGCCTTCTCCACGTGATGTGTTTGAAAGCTCAGTTACAACTTCTATTTCTGCTTTAGTAACAGGAGATATAACCATCTGGGCTATTCTGTCTCCGTTTTGTATGGTGAATTCTTCTGTAGAAAGATTTATCACAGGGACGCAAAGCTCGCCTCTATAGTCTTCATCAATTGTACCTACGCAATTCACAAGAGTTATACCATGCTTTATTGACATACCGGAACGAGGACGAACTTGAGCTTCGTAGCCTTTTGGCAATTCAATTTTTAAACCGGTTGGTATGAGCTTTCTCTCAAGTGATTTTAATGTGACAGGTTCGCTCAAAAATGCGCATAGATCCATTCCTGCTGCACCTTCTGTTTGATAGCTTGGTAATGTCACATTTTCGTTTAGTTTTTGTATTTTTAAGTTGATTTTTTCCATAAGCCAATTATAAGTTAATATATAAACTTTTGGCAATAATAAACGGTTTTGGGTTTTTATATATATAGCATTAGTAGAAAAAATGAGTTAAAATATAAGAATGGATAAAGTAACTGATATTACAGAGAAATTGGCACAAGCAAAAGATAAAACAGAGGTTAAAACAGAGTCTAAACCTCAAGTTGTTGTGCAAAATGCTACTAATCCTATTTTAAAAAAGTTTATGCAGTTTAAGAATGATAAGCTTTCTAAAAAGTTTGATATCAATGATTTGCTAAGATAATATGTATTATTTGAAAAATACTTTGTTTCTTGATTTAACCAAAAATCAAAAGTCGGCATTGTTTGGCTTTATAAAAAGTTTTGTAAAAAAACATAGTGAAAAGCCTGCTGAAGAGATTCTTAATTTATTCATTGAAGATGAGCAGTACTATTATCAGCAGAACAATCCTCATTTTGAGTGGATTATACAAGAGTTTGAAGATGAAAAATTTTTGAATGAGTTAACAAAGCTTATTAATGAAAATAAAAAACAGCTTGCTTTAAAAGAAGCTCAAAAACCTTTTTTAGAAAAACAAAAGGCAATTGCAAAAGAACAAAGAAAAAAAGCAGCAGATTTTAAATTATCAAAAGAGCCTCCAACAAAGAAACAACTTTATTATTATGATATGCTTTGTAAAAAATACAATATACAAAAGACAGAAACAGAAAGTTTGTCTCGTCTTGATTTAAAAAACATGATAGGAAACATTATAGATGAACACGATTCGAGAATTAAAGAAAGCTGATTTAATCAAAGCTTATATTGATAAAGGTTATAGTGTTGATACAGCGTCTGCTGAAGTAGATTTTGCCATAGAGGTTATTAGTGGTCTTACTCCCAAAGACTTGATTATAGGCATAATGCCTTCTTTAAAAGATATTCAAAAATTGTACGAAACTGTTCAGACTAGACTTTGGACAAAACAGCCGATGTCTCAAATTTTAGGGTGTTCATTCTTTATGGGGTATAAGTTTGAAGTTTCAAATCATACACTTACTCCTAGGCCTGAAACAGAATTGTTAGTGAATAAAGCTATAGAAGTTATTAAAGAAAATGAATTTAAACAAGCTCTTGATATAGGCACAGGCACTGGTTGTATTGCTTGTATGGTCGCTAAAAAAACTGATGCACAAGTTCTTGGGGTTGATATCTCAAATGATGCTTTAAAAATTGCGCTAAATAATGCTATGCACCTTGATTTAATGAACCGAGCTTTGTTTAGAAAGTCTGATTTATTTTCAAAAATACGCGAAGAGGAGAAGTTTGATGTAATAATCTCAAATCCTCCTTATATTCCTCCACAAGAAAAAACTCACTTGCAAATAGAAGTTCGCGATTATGAGCCTTACGAAGCACTTTTTACTAAAGATGAGAAAGGATTGGAATTCTATCAAAAAATTGCACAAAATGCCTGTGAATATCTGAATAATGGCGGATATTTAATGTTTGAACTTGGACAAGGGCAGGCATGTGAGGTTGAAAAAATTATGGAGCAAAATGGTTATACAAATATAACAGTCTTAGAAGATGTTAGTGGCATAAAACGTGTTATAAGCGGTGTTTTGATAAAAAACATATAAGACTTGATTTTTCAAATCTACATGTGTATAATAATTTTATTAGGAATGATTCCTAATAAGAAAATAAAAACTCGTAGTTAATAGTAAGGATAAAAAGAAAGAAGGAAATTATGGCAAAATTTGTATGTTCAGTTTGCGGATATGTTCATGAAGGTGATGCAGCACCAGAAAAATGCCCACTTTGCGGTGCTACTGCTGATAAATTTAATAAAGTTGCAGAAGGCGAAGGCGTTGTTGGTTGGGCTGATGAACACAGAATCGGTGTTGGCGCTGACGTTGATGCAGAAGTTAAACAAGGTTTAAAAGACCACTTTATGGGCGAATGTACAGAAGTAGGAATGTACTTGGCTATGAGCAGACAAGCTGACAGAGAAGGCTATCCTGAAGTAGCTGAAGCATACAAAAGAATAGCTTTTGAAGAAGCAGAACACGCAGCTAAATTTGCTGAATTGTTGGGCGAAGTTGTTACAAATTCTACAAAAAGAAACTTGGAAATGCGTGTTGAAGCTGAATCAGGCGCTTGTGCAGCTAAAAAAGCTATCGCAGCTAGAGCTAAAGAACTTAACCTTGATGCTATCCACGACACTGTACACGAAATGTGCAAAGACGAAGCTCGTCACGGACAAGCTTTCCAAGGTTTGTTGAAAAGATATTTCGGTTAATTCTAACCGGTATTTATTTGAAAGCACCTGCTATTAATGCAGGTGCTTTTTTATGTCTCAAAATGCATAAAAAATAGGCGGAACAATTGTCCCGCCTACCTTATAAAACAGTTTAAAACTATTTTTTGCAAGCTTTGCAATCAACAGCTTCTTTGAATTTTTTACCAGCAGAGAAAGCAGGAACTGTTTTAGCAGCAATTTTAATTTCTTTACCAGTTTGTGGGTTGCGGCCAGTTCTAGCAGCTCTTTTTCTAGCTTCGAAAGTACCAAAGCCAACTAATGTAACTTTTTTACCTTTAGCAACTGTTTTTTCGATTGTTTCCATCAAAGCGTTAACAACTTCAGCAGCTTCTTTTTGAGTAACTTTAGCTTTTTTTGATACTTCTTGTACTAATTCTTCTTTGTTCATAGTGGTAAACCCCTTTTCTTAAAATGTACATTTTTTATTATATAGAATTCCCAAATTATGGCAAGTACTTTTTTTCCTCTATTTGTTGGTTTTTTTATCTAAGTTTGTGTTATAAAAGCCTTTACTTTGGGGATAAATGGAAATAAAATATATTTATGTTCAGGAATTAGAGGATTTTTAATGAAAAAGTATATAGCATTTTCCTTGGCAGAAGCCTTAATAACTCTTTTAATAGTTTGCATAATAGCCATTGCTTCTGCGCCCATGATTACTAAGAAAGCAAAAAAGTCTATGAGAACAGAGTTTTGGCAAAGAGACACGTATGCTGATTCTGCAATTTCTGTCAGAAATGGTTACGATATAAGGTTGGGCTCTAAATCGGAAAAGAAAGATCAAAGTATAGTTGTTGTTGGTACATTGTATTTTAAAGATAGTAATGGAAAAGTGATAGGTTGGATATCTGAAGATGGTTCAAGTTCTTTTGGTGGGGATTCTGTAGACTCTGCTACAATGGACAAATTGAAGAGTATGGTGAATACATTGCATGAGACTGTTCAAACGGGAAGAAATGTTAGTTCTACAACCTCGCCTTATCAAGATTCTCAGTCATATAGCAGATCAGAATCTGTATCAAGACGTCCTCATGTAAGAAAGATTCAACCCAAAAAAATACAACCTAAAAAACTAAGAGCGGCAAAAGGCCCCAATGTTCCACCTAAATTGGGCGGAAATAGTTCTGACAATGAGTCTTATTCTATTGATCAAGGCGCTTTAATGAATGTTGATCCATCTGAACTTCAATCTCAGCTTCAGGGGATGGATGAAGCGCAGTTGCAACAAATGTTAAATCAGGTAATGCAAATGATGCCTGCACAGTAGATATAGTGTAATAAAGGAATTTAAGATGATAAAACCGTGGAATGAATATTTTTTAGAAATTGCAAAAACTTGTGCAACTCGTTCAAACTGTTTTAGAGCCAAGGTTGGTGCAGTAATTGTCGGCGAAGATAAAAAAATCAAAGCTACAGGTTACAACGGAACACCTTCTAAAGTCGTTTCTTGCTATGAGTTAGGCAAATGCTACAGGATAGAAAACAACATTCCTTCTGGCACGATGTATGAAACTTGCCGTAGCATCCATGCTGAACAAAATGCAATTATTCAAGCCGGACAAGATAGATGTAAAGATGCAACAATGTATATTTATGGACATAACTTTATTTGTATTTTGTGCAAAAGGTTTATTGTTCAAGCTGGAATCAAAGATGTCTATCTTCAAAAAGATGAAAATTCTCCTGTTGTATATGTAACTGTTGATGATATTAGAAAAGAACTGGATGAACAACGTCCACAATAATTACGAGGAATAAGAAATGTCTATAAAGAAAATTGTAAAATATGGAGATGAAACTTTAAGAAGACCTTCTAAGGAGGTTTCTAAAATATCTAAAAAAATTCAAACATTAGTACATGATTTGTTAGATACCATGTACGCTAAAAACGGTGTGGGGCTTGCTGCTCCTCAGATTGGTGAAAACTTGAGGATTTTTGTTATAGACGTTTCAACAGGCAATCAACCTTTGAATCCTATAGTTTTTATTAATCCTAAAATTATCAAAAAATCCGGTGCTTGTAGCAGTTATGAAGGTTGTCTTAGCTTTCCTGAAGCATATACTGATGTAAAAAGATATGCTAATGTTATGGTTAAAGCTCTTGATATTCACGGCAAACCTTTTGTTTTGGAAGGTAAAGACGGCAGCTTGTTGGCAAGAGCTATACAACACGAGTTTGATCACCTCGATGGTATTTTGTTTATAGATCATTGTCGCAATCGATTTGAAGCAGACAGAATACTTGCTGAAAAGGGGTTAGAACCTGTTGATGCTGACAAATTATTGCAAGAACCTGAAATAGAAAAAGAACTTGAGTCTATTCCTGTTAATCCTGGCGAAACTGTTCTTGCAAACGGAGAAAAAAAGCCTGAAGATGCAGAGGAGTAATTAGTGATTAATATAGTTTATATGGCAACACCTGAGATTGCTGTTAATTGTCTTCAAAAACTTTTAAACTTTAATGATGTGAACATAATGGCTGTTGTTACGCAGCCTGACAGACCTTGCGGTAGAGGTAACAAAATAACTCCTCCACCTGTTAAAGATTTTGCTTTAGCTCATGCTATTGAAGTTTTGCAAACTGAGTCTTTAAAAAATGACGAAGATTTAAAACAAAAGTTGAGAGAACTAAATCCGGATTTCTTTATTACTTTTGCTTTTGGGCAGCTTTTAACAAATGAGATACTTGATATCCCCAAAATTGCAACAATAAATTTGCATGCATCACTTCTTCCTGAATACAGAGGTGCAAATCCTATTCAGCGTGCGATATATGACGGAAAAACAGAAACAGGTATTACAACAATGTTGACTGTTTTAGCTCTAGATGCCGGGGATATGTGTATTCAAGAAAAGATAAAAATCACACCCGATATGACAGACGCTGAGTTGATGCAAATAATAAGTGATAAAGCTCCATTTATTATGTATCCGACAATAAAACAGCTTTATAACAAGGTTTTAGTTCCTCAAAAACAAGATGAATCTAAAGTTACAATAGCTAAAAAATTTAAAAAAGAAGATGCTATCTTGGATTGGACAAGATCTGCTCAAGAATTGCATAACCATGTTCGTTCTATGACCACTTGGCCGGTTGCTTGCAGTACTTTAGACGGTAAAAATATAAAAATTTTAAAAACTCAAGTAGTAGATAACGATACCGAAAATGATGATATTGGTGTTATTTCTGAAATAACTAAAGAAGGTATTATTGTAAAGGCTAAAAAAGGCAGTTTGTTAATAAAAGAACTTAAGCCGGAAGGCAAGCCTAAAATGGATGCTTACGCTTGGACTAATGGTGCGAAAGTTACTACAGGAATGAAATTTGGAGTGTAAAATGTTTTCAAGAGGTATAAGAGGCGCAATAACCGTAGAAAATGATACTGTTGAAGAAATCGGTCAAGCAACGGTTGAGATGTTTTCAAAAATTATTGAGCTGAATGATGTTAAAATCGAGGATATATCTCATATTATTTTTACAATGACCAAGGATTTAAAGACTGCTTTTCCTGCAAGATTTATGAGGGCAAACTTTGATGTAAGTTATGTGCCTATGATGTGCATGAATGAGCTTAATATCGAGCCAAGTCTGACAAAGTGTATAAGAGTTCTTGTTGTAGTCAATACGGAAAAAACACAACAAGAAATAAAACACGTTTACTTAAAAGGTGCAAAAGTTTTGCGTCCTGATATTGCAAACAGCTAGTCTTTTAATGCTAATTTTATTTTTTCTTTGTAAAATCCGACAATATCGATGATTGCATGAAGCGTAAGAGCGGTTATTTCTACTTCTTCTTTCCAAGTGTTGTATGAACATTTTGTTGGGAAAACAACAAGAGGGTCGCTTGGGAAAATTCTGCAAATATTAGGTCTGTTTTCATAATCAGTACACAAACCGTCTGCGCCGAGTTTTGGACAATAGTAAAAATATAGTTCTTCACCTTCAAATGTTTTTTCTAAAAGCTCTATGTATTCAGGGAATTGTTTTCTTGGTTCTTCTTTTGATTCGTACGGGATGAAAATTGATACAAAGTCTTGTGAAAATTTATCCCCGTTTTTAGCGCGTTCTTTTAGCTGGTCAAAAGAGTATTCAGAGCTTGCCAATCTGCAACAAGAACCGCAACAACCGCAAGAATAACATTCTCTTCTTTTGTCTATAGCTTGGATTTTTTCTAAAACATCTTTTGAAATTTGGTTTTCAAGCTTGTCTAATGCAGATTCTTGCCAAAATCTGTATCTGCATTCTTTGGGAAATTTATCAAAGAGTGTAATTTTATTAAAATCTATATCGCAATTTGATTTGCAATGGTTACAAAGAGCCGTTGTTTTTAGTGGTGATAATTGCTTGTCTATTGCTATTTGTGCGTTTTTAAAAAGCTCTCTGTATATTTTTTTTGTATTAATTATTTCATTTTGTAAGTTATTCATCTCTACAATATAGCACATTAATCATAAATGATATAGAATAAATCTTACGGGGAATGGAGAGTACGTGGAAGAATGAAAAGAATACAACAGTTATCAAGACAGTTAATAAATCAGATTGCGGCAGGAGAGGTTATAGAAAGACCTGCTTCAGTTGTAAAAGAGCTTGTAGAAAACTCTATTGATGCCGGTGCTGACAGAGTTGAAGTAGAAATTAGTAAAGATTGCCTTTCAATAAGGGTTTCTGATAACGGTTCAGGTATTCACCCCGATGATATAGAATTGGCTTTTTCAAAGCATGCGACAAGTAAAATATCTAACTCTGACGATCTTTTTGATATCCATACAATGGGCTTTAGAGGTGAAGCTCTTGCAAGTATTATTTCTATAGCCAAAGTTATTTGTACAACAAGAACAAAGGACTTTGAAACAGGTACTCGTGTTGAATGTGAAGAATCTAATGTAAAATCAACACCTTCAGGTTGTGCGATAGGTACAACAATGGAGGTTAAAGATTTATTTTATAATACACCTGCTAGATTAAAGTTTTTGAAGTCTGAAAAAATAGAACTTTCTTATATTGCAGAAATTTTGCAAAGTATTGCAATAGCAAGACCTGACGTTTCTATTACTCTGATTTATGACGGTAAAACACCTTTAAAAACGTCAGGCAGCGGTGATTTGTTATGCGTTTTGACTGAGGTTTATTCTAACTCAATAGCAAGTGAACTTAGGAAAATAAATAAAGAAGATGAACTGTCAAAATTACAAGCAACAGGTTATTGTTCTACTCCAGAGTTTACTCGTTCCACAAAAAAATCCATTTATGTTTTTGTTAATGGCAGAGTAGTAAAATGCCCTGTTATATTAAAGGCAATAGATACAGCCTATAAAAATCTTTTGCCATCCGGCAAATATCCTTTTGTTTGCTTACACCTTGATTTGCCTGCATCTGATGTCGATGTTAATGTTCACCCAACAAAAAAAGAAGTCAGATACAAAAATCCAAACCAGATTTTTAACTTTATTTATAGTTCTGTTTTAGGTGCATTGTCTGTAACGAATAAAATTGAAGAACCTGAAAAGCAGGACATTGTTATACCGTTTGGTAATTATAATTCCCAAACTTCTTTGATTAAAAACACTTTTGTTGAACAAGATAAGAATGAAGATGATACTGTCTATGTTTCTGAACAAGTATTTGAAAAAATACAAGAAAGTAATGATCAGTCTAAGATATCAAAAACTCCAAGTTATGAAATGAGCGCAAAACAAATTGATTTTGATATACCTAAAACAGCTGAGGTCGAAGAAACTTTCAATATAATTGGTCAGTATCGTAATACATATATTCTTTTTGAAGAAGATAATGAACTTAAAATCGTTGATCAACATATTGCTGATGAGCGTTATATCTTTGAAAAACTTCAAGAAAATCTTAAAAACAAAGATATACCTTCACAATTACTTTTAATATCGGATGTATTGCCCCTAGAGGCTGCTGATGTTGAACTTATTATGGATAACGCAGAAAAGTTGAAAACTTTTGGGTACGAAATTCAAAAAGTTTCTGATACAGAGGTTATTTTCAAAAAAATTCCACAAGTTATTGCTCATGTAAAAGTTAAAGATATTCTTACTGATATTATTGAGAATTTGCAAGGTGATTTGAATAATCTTGAAGAAAAGATGCTTGTAACTATGTCATGTAAGGCGGCAGTTAAAGCAGGGGCCGAACTCAACTTGTGGCAGATGGAAGAGCTCATTAAAAAGTGGAAAACCACAAAACTTCCATACACTTGTCCACATGGCAGACCAATTTTGCATACTTTTTCAGAAAAAGAAATTGCTTCTTTCTTCCATAGGAATGTATAAAATCTCATCTATTATTACGATTCTTATTTTTGCATATTTTTCTATACTTTAGTTATAGAAAATATGAGGGATATAATTTTGGCAGTTAAGAAGAGTAATTTAAAGACAAAGACTAAAGTTACACAAAAACCTGATTTGAAAGTTGTAACAAAACCTAAGGTTTTAACAAAGCCTTATAACGATATTGATTTAAACAACTGGAAAGACTATCCTCATATTTTGACTGATACCTTATGGGAGTTTGCTTCCAGAGATAAGTCAAATGGCCATTCTTATGACTATCATGGCAATTATATTCCGCAAATTGCTCAACAACTTTATGAAAGATTTACTAAAAAAGGCGATATTGTTCTTGATATGTTTTTTGGCTCCGGTACTTCGGGTATTGAGGCTGTTAATATGCAAAGACGCTGTATTGGGGTTGAGTTAAAACAAGAACTTGTTGATTACGTAAGTGAAAAATTCGATAAAAAGACATTAGTTACAGATGTAAATATCATTTGCGGTGACAGTGCTTCTTCTGATATTGGGGTTAAAATCCAAGACAGATTGGCTGTAATGGGTGCAGATAAGGCTCAATTTTTAGTTTTGCATCCGCCTTATGATGATATTATTAAGTTCTCAGACAAAAAAGAGGACTTGTCTAATTGTGCAACGACTGAAGATTTTTACGATTTGTTTGAAGAAGTTGCAAGAAACGGTTTCGAGCAGCTTGAAAAAGGTAGATTTGCTGCACTCATTATTGGTGATAAATACGCTAAAGGTCAATATTATCCGTTAAGTTTTGGCTGTATGGAACGAATGAATAGAGCCGGTTTTATTACTAAGGCCATTATTGTAAAAAATATCGAAGGAAACGAAAAAGCAAAAGGTAAACAGGCAAACCTATGGAGATATAGAGCTTTGTACGGTGGTTTTTATATCTTTAAACACGAGTATATAATGGTTTTCCAAAAACCTTAGTTATATTTTTTTGTTTAGAAAACCTGCGCAATTTTTTTGTTCGACTTGTTTTGTTAAACTCATAGGACAGTTTAGTGCAGGTTTTTTTATGTCAGTAAATTTAAATACGATTAAAAGTGTTGCTTCTAAAGTTAACTCAAAAGGTGCATCTTTGCTAAGAAAAGATGTTGGTCTTAGTGTAAAAAATGCGGCAAAAGAAGGTTTAAAAGTTCCGGAAGGAGCCGCTACATATGATGCTGTAAGAGTCGGAAGGAATTTTAAACCTAATGAGTCTTACACTGATGTGTTCACTTTTCGTAATAAAAATGGAGAGATAATAAATCGTTATACTAAAAAGGTTGATGGCGATAATGTTGTAGAAACAAAAAAATGGTATGAAAATCTTTTCCCTTGGGAAAAGGAATTGGATAAATTTGGTGATGAAGTAATGGAAATACCAGCACGAAAAGTTAGTGCTTTTACAAGAGAAAATGGTAAAATTTCTAAGATAACAGAAGATGTATATGCTGTTACTGATGAGCCAAAACCATATTTAACTCATTTTAAAAGAGAAATTAAACGCGGTAATGAAAATGATTGGAACAGAGGCGTTAATTATGAGGATATTGTCTTAGAACAAAGACGCAATGGAGAGAACGCTAAATTTATAAAAAATCAATATGAAACTGATAGGTATAATAATGGTAATTTTGAACTGCTAAAATCCGAAACTTCTTCCGATGAATTAAAGTCTTTGGCAGAAAATACTTACTTTTTACCTTTTGTAAGTAAAAAGAATAAATTTGCCAATAGAATTGCTCAAGCGGCTATTCAAGATGCTAATTTTATTGCCCCTCCACAGGTAAACCTTTATAAAATATCTTCTGACAGAAGAGGCTTTTTTGACGGTGCTGATGTTAATATAAATCTTAAAAGTTCTAGAGATTTGAGCAGACCGAGAGAAAGTATAACTGAAACAGTAGCTCATGAAGTATCTCATTCAAAGTGGGATGAAAAATGTACTTTGTACGATTTTTATAAAGCAGGATTAGATTATGATAGTGATTTTCTCAAGCTTTATTCAAAAGCTGATATACCTGATATTAAGAAGTATAAATATTCTGTAGATCACTATATAAGACCCGAAGAAGATTATAAAAAATACTTAGATCAATTCTGTGAAAGAGTAGCAAGAAAAGACGGTTCTAAAGGTGTTAGCAAATATAAGGAACTAGAAAAGCAAATTGATACAGAATTTTCTAATCGTCACGGATTTCAATTTTATCCTCCAGCCCAGAATGAAGACGATTTACAAGGTCTTTTTAGTATTTTAAGAGCTATGGAATGATTTTAACCTAAAAATATTGTGTCAAAAGCCTCGATTTTTATCGTGGCTTTTGGTGTTTTTTAAGGAGTTTTTTGTTTGTTTAAATAGTTGTATATTTTTTTAATTTTTTAATAGATAAAATTTGCCTAAAACCGTTATTTTATTTGTATTAAATAAATGTTTGTATTACGATATTCTTATGTAGTTAGAATTAGGCAATAGTATACTAAACAAGGAGGGTACTTTATTATGCCAGGTAAAACAATAACTGTTGATGGTAACTACGCAGCAGCGCATATTGCCTATGCACTGAGCGAAGTATCAGCAATTTATCCTATCACTCCTTCTTCTACAATGGGTGAATGGGTTGACGAATGGGCCTCACAACATAAAAAGAATATTTGGGGCAAAGAAGTAAGAGTTGCAGAAATGCAATCAGAAGCAGGTGCAGCAGGTGCTGTTCACGGTTCTTTGGCTGCAGGTGCTTTGACATCTACATATACAGCATCTCAAGGTTTGCTTTTGATGATTCCTGTTATGCACAAAGTTGCAGGTGAAATGCTTCCTCACGTAATTCACGTTTCTGCTCGTGCATTGGCTGCTCAATCATTAGCAATCTTTGGTGACCATACAGACGTTATGGGTTGCCGTAACACAGGTTATGCAATGTTAGCTGCTAACTCTGTTCAAGAAGAAATGGATATGGCTTTGGTTGCTCATTTAGCTACTTACAAGTCAAAAGTTCCTTTCTTACAATTCTTTGATGGTTTCAGAACTTCTCACGAAGTACACAAAATTGAAGAAATTTCTTATGAAGATATTGCTAAATTAGTTGAACCTAAATATATCGAAGAATTTAGAAGCAGAGCAATGAGACCAGAAGCTCCAATTTGTAAAGTTGGTGCTCAAAACACAGACGTTTACTTCCAAGGTCGTGAAACAGTTAACAAATACTATGATGCTGTTCCAGACATTGTTCAAGAATATATGGATAAAGTTGCTGCTGTAACAGGCAGACAATATCATCCGTTTGATTACGTTGGTGCACCTGATGCAACAGATGTTATCGTTGCTATCGGTTCTGGTTGTGAAACTATTGAAGAAACAATCGAATACCTCAACGCTAATCGCGGTACTAAATACGGTTTGGTTAAAGTTAGATTGTACAGACCATTCGACGTTAAACGCTTTAACGAAGCTTTACCAAAATCTGTTAAACGTATTACAGTTCTTGACAGAACTAAAGAACCTGGTTCTATCGGTGAACCTTTATATCTTGATGTAGTTGCAGCATTAGAAAACAAAGACATCAGAGTTATCGGTGGCCGTTATGGTTTATCTTCTAAAGAATTTACTCCATCAATGGTTCTTGCTATCTATAAACATGCTGAAAACAATGGCTTCCACGGATTTACAGTTGGTATCGAAGATGACGTTACTAACAAATCATTGAAAGTAGAAGAACAAATCGTTACAGAACCGGAAGGAACTACAAACTGTATGTTCTGGGGCTTAGGTTCTGATGGTACTGTTGGTGCTAACAAAAACTCTATTAAGATTATTGGTCAATATACAAACAAAGATGCTCAAGCATACTTTGCTTATGACTCTAAAAAATCTTTTGGTGTAACTGTTTCTCACTTGAGATTCGGTGATAAACAAATCAAGTCAACATACTTGATTACAGCACCTGACTTTGTATCTTGTTCAGCACATTCATACATCGGAAGATATGACTTGTTGAAAGGTATTAAAGAAAACGGTGTATTCTTATTGAACAGCCCTTGGTCAAAAGAAGAAGCATTCTCTCACTTAACAAGAGATATGCAAGAAACTATCATCAATAAGAAAATTAAATTCTACAATGTTGATGCTGAAGCACTTATCAAAAAACAACCTGGTTTAAGAGGTAAAGGTGCTAACACTGTAATGATGGTTGCTTACTTCAAAGTATCAGGAATCATTCCTTTTGAACAAGCTTATGAAGGTATGAAAGAAATGACTAAGAAAACCTTCAAGAAAAAAGGTGATGATGTTGTTAACATGAACTTGGCATTGATTGATGCTGCTATCGATGCTTGTGAAGAAGTTGTTATTCCTTCTTCATTAGACGGTGTAGCTTGTGCTGAGCCTGTTAAATTCATTTCTGATGATGCAAGCGATTTTGCTAAGAAAATCATTGAACCATCAATGAGACAAAAAGGTGATGATATCCCTGTATCAGCTATGTCTATTGACGGTGTTATTCCAACAGGTACTTCTTGCTTAGAAAAACGTGCTATTGCACCAAGAGTTCCTCATTGGAATTCCGAAGCTTGTATCCAATGCGGTATTTGTGCTTCTGCATGTCCTCATGCAGCAATTAGAACTAAATTAGTTGAAAAAGAAAACTTGAGCGCTGCTCCAGAATCATTCAACACAATCGAAGCTAAACCAAATGCTAACGGTGAACACTTCAAAGTTCAAGTATATTGCAAAGATTGTACAGGTTGTGGTGTTTGTGTTGACCAATGTCCTGCAAATAAAAACCCTGAAAAACAAGCTCTTACTTGGTCTTCTGTTGAAGCTGAGGAAGCTGCTGGCGAATGCGTTAACGAAAAATTCTTTGATGAATTGCCTGATAACGTAATGGGTAAAAACACTACAAAAACTATCAAAGGTGCAATGCTTAGAAAACCATTGTTCGAGTTCTCTGGCGCTTGTGCTGGTTGTGGTGAAACACCTTATGTTAAATTGGTTTCTCAATTGTTTGGTGAAAATGCTATCGTTGCTAACGCAACAGGTTGTTCTTCAATCTACTCTGGTACTTTCCCAACAATTCCTTACACAACAACTAAAGAAGGCAGAGGTCCGGCTTGGGCTAACTCATTGTTCGAAGACAACGCTGAGTTTGGTTTCGGTATGAGATTGGCTGTAGATCAAAACAGAGATACTTTGAAAACTTATGTTGAAAAAGTTCTTGAAAATGAAAAAACTCCTGCCGACCTTAAAGAAGCTCTTGAAGGTGCTATGGCTCACTTTGATAATTCCAAAACTGAAGAAGCAGTTGCAGCTCAAAACAAAGCTAAAGAAGTTATTGCTAAATATGCTGATTGCGGATGTTCTGATTTAGCTAAAGTTAGAGAACTTCAAGATTACTTTACTGATAAATCTGTATGGATTATCGGTGGTGATGGTTGGGCTAACGATATCGGTTACGGCGGTATTGACCACGTTCTTGCTCAAAACAAAAACGTTAATATCCTCGTTCTTGATACAGAAGTTTACTCTAACACAGGTGGTCAAGCTTCTAAATCAACACCTACAGGTGCTGTTGCTAAGTTTGCTACAGGTGGTAAGAAAACTTACAAGAAAAACATGGGCTTGATGAGTATGTCTTACGGCTATGTTTACGTTGCATCAGTTGCATTGGGTGCTGATAGAGCTCAAACTCTTAAAGCATTCCAAGAAGCTGAAGCTTACGATGGACCATCTATCATCTTTGCTTATGCACCTTGTATCGCTCACGGTATCGATATGAGTAAAACTCAAACTGAGCAAAAACGCGCTGTTGAAGCAGGTTACTTCCCACTTTACAGATATAATCCTGCCAACGAACAACCGTTTACTTGGGATGCTAAAGAACCTAAAGGCGACTTCCAGGAATTTATTAGAAGTGAAGGACGTTATAAACAACTTCTTAAAACAAATCCTGAAGCTGCTGAAGCTCTTTACAACCAAGCTCAAGAAGATGCTGCTAAGAGAATGCAAGTATTCAAAGCAGTTGGTGAGTTGTTGAAGTAAGTTATTTAACTTCATAAATAAAAGGGTATCCGTTATATATGGGTACCCTTTTTACATTACTTTACAAAAATGTTTGAATTTTATAAAAATTGGGAATTAATAAAATATGGATAGAATATAGGAGTCGGACATTAATGAAAAAATTGTTTACCATATTTTCTTTACTATTAGTAGTTCCTTTTGCATTTGTTGCACCAAGCTTTGCAAGTAGTAATTACTTACATGAACTTACTCATTATGCAGTTTGGAAACAAAGCCAACGTATTACCGTTTGGGTTCAACCTTCACCATATGCTCCGGGAATTTATGATGCATTTAGAGAATGGATGATTGCTGGTGGAGGGTGTTTAAAATTTATAGATGCTAATACAGAAAAAAATGCAAATATTAGAGTATATTTTGTTGAAAGACTATCAGGTAACAAAGCTGGGGTTACCTATCATAGGAGTGCGGGTAAATATATGGTATCTGCAGACATAACTATTGGATACAAAGATTTATATAAAGATAGGTATTTATCAAAAGAAGAAATTTATGCTGTTGCGGTTCATGAGATAGGTCATGCTCTTGGTATTATGGGGCATTCTTCTGACCGAAATGATATAATGTATCCAAACACAAATAACATCGGTATCCACGCTTCTGCAAGAGACTTCAATACAATAAGAGAATTTTATTGCAGCGGTAAATACGATTAATGTAATACTATATTATTTTGTAAATTAAAGAACCTCTATCTCTTTGTTCATAAGAGAAAGAAAATGCTTCAATAAGATACTTTTGTGCAGTTTCAATTTTGTCTGCATCATTAGCATAAAGTGTTGCAATTACTTCGCCTTCTGCTATTTGTTCACCGCAAATTTTATTGAGGTATATTCCTGCTGAATAATCTATTTGATCGTGTTTTCTTTCTCTTCCTGCTCCTAAAATTTTGCAAGCATATGCTGTTTTATAGGCATCAATATTCCATATAAAGCCGTTTTGAGGTGCTTTTATTTGGAATGCGTAGTTTGGTTGTGCAAAAAATCTATAATTATCAACAACTTGAGGATTTCCACCTTGTGATTTTATTAAATCTCTAAAAAATTCTAAGGCTTTACCGCTATTTATTGCTTCATCAATTTTGGCATACGCTTCATCTTTATTTTGAGCTTTACCTAATGATGTTAAGGCAAGTGATGCCATTTCATAAGTCAATTCTTTTATGTCTGCTGTCATATTGCCTTTTAGAAATTCAACAGATTCAATCACTTCTATTGCGTTACCAACAGCTCTGCCAAGGGGTTGTTCCATAGAAGTTATTAATGCGTGGAATTTTTTACCAAGTTTTTCGGCAATATCAACCATCCACTTTGCAAGTTCTGATGCTTCTTCTGCTGTTTTTAAAAATGCCCCAGAACCGTATTTAACATCCAAAATTACATAATCTGCGCCAGATGCAATTTTTTTAGAAACAACTGATGATGCAATAAGCGGTATTGAATCAACAGTAGCTGTCACATCTCTTAGTGCATATAATCTTCCGTCAGCAGGAGTAAGTCTTTTAGTTTGAGCTCCGATTGCAAGCCCAACATTTTTGACTTTTTCTATTAACTCTTCTATTTCTAAGTTTGCATTGAATCCTGGAATTGATTCAAGTTTATCTATGGTTCCGCCTGTGTGTCCAAGGCCTCTACCTGAAAGTTTAGCAATCGGTACTCCAAGAGATGCTAGAAGTGGTATTAAAATTAGGGTTATTTTGTCGCCAACTCCGCCTGTTGAATGCTTGTCCATAACGTGTTCTCCGTTTGGGCAGATTGGTGATAGATCTATTATCTCTCCTGATTTTATGATTTCTTCTGTTAGATATGCGGTTTCTTGTAGAGTCATTCCTTTGAAATAAACAGCCATAAGCCAAGCAGACACCTGATAATCTTCAGCCATACCGCTCATGAGAGAGTTTATTATAAAATTAATTTCCTCTTTTGTATGTTCTCCACCGTGTTTTTTCTTGTCAATTAAATCAATAAATCTCAAAACAATATACCTATTAACCTAGACACGTCTTGAGCATAACACAAATAACAAAAACAGGCATATTGTTAAGTTAATAATAATTTTTTAAAAAAAATCATGTAAAGAAATGATAAATTTTTTTTTAATTTTGTTTAAAAATAAAAAAAACGGGAATTAAGAATATAGGTGCGAAAGTACGAGGGCCTAAAGATATGAAAAATAACACAAAGGATATAAAAAGATTAAAAGCCTTGTCCCGCAACGATTTCAAATCGGGGGGGGGGGCGTTGAAAGCCTAATAAAACAACTCTCTAACGTTATTCTGAGCGAATGCGACACTATGGACCGTCATTCTGAGCAAAGCGAAGAATCTCATAAATTAACTTGTTTCGCAAAGACCGCAGCAATAACCTTGGCTATGTCGTTTTTGGTTATCGCACCTGTGTTAGCAAACAATGCCCCTGTTCCTCAGGATAATCACGCCTATACACTGACAAAAGTAAATCATGCAGGCGAAAACACAATCACAAAATATGAATGGTCTAATACAGAAAACAAATATGTGCCTGTATATTATCGTGTGGATTTGAATAAAACCGAATATGGACATACTGATAAATATGACAAAGTGAAAGAGTTTACCGTTACTACACCAAACTCTGACGGCACAGGTAATGCTTTTAAGTATGACATAAAATACTACGTTGACAATAATAGAAAAGCCCCTGATAGAATAACAACCAACCAAAACGGTGCTGATATAAATAAAGATTTTATTGATTTAAAAAATGAGCAAATATCATCTTCTGCTACTGGCGGAGCGATATATAACTTTAGAGGAACAATCGAAAATATCACAGGAGATTTTATTGGTAACTATACTCAAGGTTCTTATGCCAATGGCGGAGCGATTTATAACGATTATGGCACAATTGGAGATATTACAGGCGATTTCATTGGTAATTACGCTCAAGGCTATAATCAGGCCTATGGCGGAGCGATTTATAACTATGCTGATAAATCAACAGCAACAATCAGAGATATCACAGGCGATTTTATTGGCAACAATGCTCAATCTGATTCTTATTCTGCCAGAGGCGGAGCGATTTATAACTATGCAAGTATAAACTCAACAGCAAGAATCGGAAATATCACAGGCGATTTTATAGGCAACTATGCTCAATCTGATTCTTATTATGCTTCTGGCGGAGCGATTTATAACTATGCAAGTATAAACTCAACAGCAAGAATCGGAAATATCACAGGCGATTTTATAGGCAACTATACTCAATCTAATTCTTCTTCTACCTATGGTGGAGCTATTTATAACAAAGATGGAACAATCGAAAATATCACAGGCGATTTTATCGGCAACTATGCTCAAGGTTCTTCTTTTGCCTATGGCGGAGCTATTTATAACGCTTGGGGAACAATCGGCGATATCACAGGCGATTTTATAGGCAACTATGCTCAATCTGATTCTTCTTATGCCTATGGCGGAGCGATTTATAACTACGATGGAACAATCGGAAATATCACAGGTGATTTTATAGGCAACTATGCTCAATCCAAGTCGTCTTCTGCCAGAGGCGGAGCGATTTATAACGATGGCACAATCGAATCTATCACAGGAGATTTTATAGGTAACTATGCCAAATGTTCAGATATAGCAATGGGTGGTGCTATTATGAATTTTGGCTTTATTGGAACAATAGACAATGATACAAATTCAATTATCTATGGGAAAATAAAAAACTCATCATTTTTTAACAACTATGCAGAATCACAAAATGGCAATGCAATGGGGGGTGCAATATTTAGTATAAATAATATAAACATAACAGCAGACAACGGACAATCTGTGTTTTCGGGTAACAAAACAATCTCAAACGGAGTAACAGAACAAAACGCAATAGCAATGTATGGTTTAGCTCAAAAAAATCCGTCAACAGGAGAAATCGTATTTGTTGACATTTCGACAGGACGTCCAATATCAAAAAACCCTGCTAATCTTACATTAAAAGCTCAAAATAACGGTGTAATTCTTTTTGATGACTCTATCAGAGGCGGAGCTATTGATAATAGTTCTCCTGAAACAATCGAAACGCCAGAAACCGCATTTGCACTCAAAGTTACAGGCGACAACACAGGTAAAGTAATCTTAAACAATGACGTAATCAACGCAAATATCTCACTAGATAATACAAACTTGTATCTAGGTCGAGATAATGTATTTAATCAATCACAATCATTAACCTTGAACTCAGGTTCAATGTCAATGATAAACAACCAAGCAGGTACAATGAATATCCCAACACTTAACCTCAACGGAACAACAAACCTTGGAGTTGATGTTGACCTTGCTAACAAACAAATGGATACAATAAAAGCAACAAACTATAACGTTGCAGAAGGAGCAAAACTAAA
>CALVEI010000028.1 GCA_944326515.1 Candidatus Gastranaerophilales bacterium
TAGGGTCACGTGGCAAAAGTAGAACCTTCATTCTTTCTTCAAGCTCAAGGTTTTTTGCCTCGTTAGCATCTATTTCTCCATGAAGAAATTGTTTCATATCGAGGTCTGATTCTGATTTCAAAAGTTCTTTTGCGTCTTCAATGGCATCCATATTGTCTTTCCATTGATGATATACTTCAACGGTTTCTTCCATTGCTTTTCTTTGTTTAGACAAATCTCTAAACTTTTTATAGTCAGCTATTACATCAGGATCAGAGAGTATTGTTCCTAATTCAACATATTTTTCTTCAATTTGAAGAATTTTATCTAACATATCTTTCATAATGGCGTGTTCCTGTTCTTGCTTGTTATTTTATAATAACCCAAGCAAAATTTTTGTGGAAGTCCATTTGATGATATTGTTAGTATTATTTAACTGTTTTTCTTAGATTCTTTTTCTTTGAGTTGTTTCATCGCTGCTGTCAGTGGAGACATAGCTTTATCAAAAGTTTCTCTATAAAAATCTGTATTGATATTGAGTTTGTTTCCAAGTTCTAAAAGCAGTAAGACAAATTTCCTGTCATAATCACTATTTATGTCATCAATATTTGAAACTACATCTTCAAGAATTTCGTGTATTTTATTAAAGTATGTATTTTGAGATTCTGATGTATCAATGTTTAATTCCAGAGCATCAACATATTTGAAAAGATTCAAAACTGTTTCTATCCTGTGAATTTCAGGGTTTTTAGCCAACTCATACATTGCATCGGTAACTTTTTCCGTAAACACTGTATTAGCGAGTTTTTTATCTAAAGAAACTCCAAGCATTTTTGCTTCGTTATAAATATCTATAGCTTCTTGCAACTCGTGTTCGTGAATAGATTTTTTAGAGTATTCAATTTGTTTGTTAAATTCAACACCCAAAACATACTTAGCTGCAATTTTAAACTCATCAGGCGGATTTAAACCGAGGTTTTTAAAGTGGAATATAGAAGCTTTTCCGTCTTCATAGATATCTTTGTATAGGCCTGAGAATTTGCTTGTTTTGCCTTGTATCATGATGTTGAGGATTTTTCTTCTTTCTTCGATAAAGATATCTTTTAGTGTGTAATATTCTGTACCAAAGCTCTTGTCTAAGCTTCTGATTATCTCTGTCAAAGGATAATCCATGAATATTGCAGTTAAGTTGCGTTTAATATCGTTGCATTCTTCTGCTGAAGCAAACTCTTTTATTGCGCAATGAAAATCTCCGCCAGAGTATTTTAAAAGAGCAAAAATCATATCGTATTTTTCGAGCGTAATTTGAGATCTTACTTCAACACGCCCGAGATACAAGCTGTTTTTACCTTTTGATACAATCTTGTAGCTTAAACGTTTCATATCATAGCAATAGAATGATGTTTCATCCTCCATATCCTCTTCGTACAAAGAAGATATAGCCCATAAACTTACAATTTGCTTGATTGTTACAACAGAAGGTTTTACAAATTTTCTGTATATATCAGCACCTGAGCCAAATTCTTTTATATTACTTTGTGCATTTGCTAGAATGTTAACAAATTCCGTTTCATAATCTTTTTCGGTAAAGCTTTTAGCAAGCTGCATAGCTCGAGCAGCATATTTCATAATCTGAGTTGTTTCAATGCCTGAGATATCAGCAAAGAACCAACCGCAACTTGTGTACATAAGCATTGCCTGTCTTTGCATTTCCAAAAGCTTCATTGCTGCGACTTTGTCGCTATCATCACAATTTGGTTTAAGATTATTTCTTAAGAAGTTTTTGATTGATAATTCACTTCTGTCCAAAATTACGTTGATATATTCATTACGAACATCCCAAGGATTTTTTGTGAAAAATTTCTTTCCGTATTTTTCATAAAGTTCAATCAAATTATCTCTTAAATAATCAAGAGCTTCTCTTAACGGTCTTCTCCAGCGTTGATTCCAACTTGGTTGTCCGCCAGTAGAACATCCGCAATCTTCTTTCCATCTGCCAACACCGTGGAAACAGCTCCAAGAAGAAGCTTGTTTTATGTCTACTTCATCGTGAACGCCGTATTTTTCTAAGTATTCGCCATAATTTGTTATAGTAAAGCCTTCTTCTTTTGCTTTTACTCTTAATACATAGGCAAGTGCCATATCACCAAATTTTGTATGGTGGCCGTAACTTTCTCCGTCTGTACCGATGTTTATAAGTTGTGCATAATTTCTTGTGTCTGAAACACCTTCTTTTAAACGAGCTACAAACTTATTTCCGTCTTGCAGAATATTGTCAAAAGCAACAGATTTTGAAATAGCACCGTCATAGAAGAACAAATCAACAAACTTCTTAGGATTGTTCTTTATAAAATATCTGTATGGCTTAGCAGGGTCTATGTTTCCCCAACCTGCGTCAGTCCATTCTTTAGCTCCCATTTTTCTGTATTTTAAAGATTGATAAGGCGAAAGAATTGTAAATTTAATACCATTATCAGCGAGAACTTCAAGAGTTTCATCGTCAACGGCAGTTTCTGCAAGCCACATCCCTTCAGGCATTCTGCCGAATCTGTATTCAAAATCTTTTATGCCCCATTTTACCTGAGTTTCTTTATCTTTACGATTTGCCAAAGGCATAATCATGTGGTTATAAACTTGCGCAATTGCGTTTCCGTGTCCTGAAAACTCAACACGACTGACAACATCTGCTTTTATAATCCTTTCATAAGTTTTTGGTGCGTGCTTTTCCATCCAAGAAAGCAAAGTTGGACCAAAGTTATAGCTCATTAATGAATAATTATTGACAATATCAAGGACTTTATTTTTTGCATCGACAATCCTTGATGCAGAGTTAGGATTGTAACATTCAAGATTAACTCTTTCGTTCCAATCGTGAAATGGCAAAGCGCTGTCTTGCAATTCTATTGCTTCCAACCAAGGGTTTTCTCTTGGCGGTTGGTAGAAATGCCCGTGAATTGTTAAATAAACTTTGTTTTTTTCTTCAGTTTTTTCAACTTTATTATTTTTTGTACTTGCACTCATTTTCGTAACTCCGCAATTATCCTTTTGAGCTAATTTTTATAACTATTTTGTTTCTTCTTTTTTCTTTTTAGTTAAAACAACTAATTTGTCTGTTTCAACCCAAGCATCCGTTAATGCGTCAGAAAATACTTTTCCATAAACTTCTATAATATCGCCTGAATCAAGTTCAATAAATTTTTCTGCTTCGCTGCGTTTAATAAATATTTTCATTTCTGACAACGGTACAGTATGATCGGTCACATCATCTCTTTTAATCAAGAAAGAAATGTATTTTTGCGAATCTCTAAACGCCGGTTTGTAGTCCAGGCCTAAAGTAGAAAACTTATCAAAAGCAGCTCTAAATTTAACTTTTTTATTCAAATATGCTGATGGATTATTCACGATATTCAAAGAAGAAACCGAAACATATTCATTTGCGTTAGCAGGAGGTGTATTATTTGCTACAGGTTTTTCTTCAACTGCTTTAGCTGTTAAATCCAGATTTACTTGAGCAGGTGCTTGAGGTTTTACAGTTTCTGTAACAGGCGCTTTTGCTGCAAAAGTAATTAAACTCCCGGCAAGAATAAGCCCCATTATTGATGTAACTATTACATTATTTTTAATATTTTTCATTGTTTCTATCCTAATTTCTCTAAATTAACAATTTTAATTCTATCATACATCATTAAATAAGTAATTGATTAATTCACACTGTCCGGTTTACCGATTCTTAGATTTATAGCGAATAAAAATAAGAACAACGGTAATAACTGTAGCATTAATCTATCCATCGAATTTTGCACTAACCAGTTAATATCGTGAGGTGAGAACAAATACACCATAAAATAACCAATAGCGCTGAGTACAAAAACAATAACACTCAAGATGAATGGTATCTTGTTATTTTCTTTTATTTTAAAACCTTTTATGCACAACAAAGCTAATACAATCAGCAAAGGGAATCTTAATAAAAACATTTTTATAAATGTCTTTAAGATTACAACATATCTGCTAAAAT
The DNA here is from genome assembly GCA_944326515.1 of Candidatus Gastranaerophilales bacterium. Classification (GTDB taxonomy): domain Bacteria; phylum Cyanobacteriota; class Vampirovibrionia; order Gastranaerophilales; family Gastranaerophilaceae; genus Limenecus. The sequence goes on from CALVEI010000028.1 coordinate 3,998, forward strand.
CAAGCGCAAAATTGTATGTTTTTAATGCAATAAAACCTGCTATCAAGTCATTTGCTGCGTTAGACATATACTTGTACATTACTATCAAAACAATTGGCACAACGGCTGTTAAAACAGTGAAACCTGCTTTTTTGAATTTTTTTGCAGATAAAAAATATCCCAAAATTGTCACTAAATATATCGCAAAAAACAAAAGTCCTTCATTTTTTGTCCAAGCACTCAAAGCAGCAAATATCACTGACAGTATAACATACGAAAACTTTTCTTTTCTGAAGTACAAAAACAAGCTCACAATAGAAGCAAAAAACATATATGCAATAGGGATATCAGCACACTGAGAGGCCCCAGCCGCAAGAAATATATCAAGTATCATAAAGACAGATGTAACAACAATTGCAACTTTTTCACTTTTAAAATAAGTCAGTGCCTGATACAAAAGATAAACAAGTCCAAAAGTAAAAAATAAGCCTATGGTCGCGTTAATTGCGTAATTTTCAACACCTGTATAGCTCCACAACCTTGCAGTAACCGCAGGCAACATCATAGGGTAATCATTATGCGACATAAAATGCGGAAGCGAGAACACATTTTGCCATAACGGATTATTTTGGAACAAAAATTCTGCTTTTATATTCCATATTCTAAAACCATCCCAACTGCCCATAGGATGCATAATAAAATATTTAAGGTAAATCAATACTGCATATAAATTCAATAAATAAAACCAATTAGACAGTTTTCGGAATTTATGTTTGCTCAAATCTGGTTTTTCTTCGTTGTAGTACATTAAAGCAAGTACAACAGCTACTGCAAGCTCAAACCATTTAAAGTATTCAAAAGTGTTTAAATTGAAACACAGGAATAAAAAATACAAAATGGAATTTATTCCAAAGCCCAAAGGTATTGCAAACAATAACCTAAACCTCAATTCCATTTCTCTCTCTATTACGGAAACTGCAAAGTAACCCGTAAACAAGGTTATTAATAATCCAAGTATAAATCCTAATATTGAGCCTGACATTAGTCTTTTATCCTTTTATATAAATATGTCCTATTATTAATTTTTTTGTACGTCATAAAATTTTCAGGTGCTGTGATTTTTTGCGGAGCATATTCATAAGCACCTATAACATAATTTTCGAATTTATCATTTTTCAAAATTGAAGGAACAATTGCATATTGGGCAATATAAAAATCACATATAGAAAATTCCTTGTCAAAAACACTGTTTTCAGGCTTATCAGAAATAAATCCGACCTTACCTTCGTCTTGAAAATCTTTAACATTGACTATTGTTGATTTGATATCATTTACTTGAGAATAAAAAGAGTTGTTTTTTAAATAATCAACAAACAACATAGTGAACGGAATCTGTACGATTAAAAACAGGTATTTTAAATTCCATAAAATAAGCAATGCAAAAATTACACGGAAGATAAATCTGTCTGGGATTTTATGAAGTTTAAATATCATGACCAGAGCCTTTCAAGAGTTCTTTCAATCTGATTTTCCAATTCGATTAAGTTGTTATTATTTTCGATAATAAAATCAGCAAGATTTCTTTTTTCTTCTTGAGAAACTTGAGCATTGATTCTTTCTAATGCGTGTTCCAAAGGGTATCCTCTACGGGTCATAAGTCTTTGCAGACGTATTTTTTTATCTGCACAGACGAGGACTGTTCTGTCAAAAAGATTTTGCATATTTTCTTCAAATAACAAAGGAACAGAAGCAACAACTATTTCTTCGTTTTCATTTTCTTCAAAGAATTCCAAAATCTTTTTTTCAACAAGCGGATGCAATATATCTTCTAAGGCTTCCATCTTTTCAGGGTCTGCAAAAACAATAAGGCCTATTTTATGGCGGCCGAGCCTTCCGTCTTCAAGAAAAATATCTTGGTCCGGGAAAAGAGCCTTAACTTTTTCGATAACTTCTTCGTTATCGTCCATCAAACGGTGACAAATCCAATCCGCATCAATAACGGGAATGCCTTTTTTTTCGATATAACTTTGTACGATTGATTTACCTGAGGCAATATTGCCTGTGAGACCTACTTTTAACATAATCTTGCCAACTTTCCGTAAGTTAACTATTTCAATTCAAAAACCGTTCCTTCTTTGGAATCTTTTAAAACGATATTGATTTTATCCAAAGAATTTCTTATCGCATCGGCAGTAGCCCAATCCTTTTGAGCTCTGGCATTGTTTCTTACTTCTATAATCTTTGCCATAATATCTTTTGCGTCAGCATTTTTATCAGTAATAAAATCAAAGTCGTTGATGATTGTATTTAATTTTTCTTTTAATTGGTTTTCATCAAGTTCAATTTTTTCTAAATCAAAACCCATTACACGTGCTAGTTTAATAAGCATTGAAATATACTTAACAGCATTTTCTTTGTCGTTTGAATCTTTTGCCTTGTTAGCTTTTGTTGCAAGTTCAAACAGTACAGCAAGAGCTTTAGAGGTATTAAAGTCTTCGTTCATTGCAACTTTGAATTCTTCAATTTCTTCACCTTCAATGTTTTCAACAAGGGTATCTTTTCCAACCCAAGCAAGAACATTGTTTGCCGCATTCTTTAATCTTTTTGCACCTGCAGACGCAGCTTCAAGCGCTTCGTCATTAAATTCAACAGGCATTCTGTAATTGTTTGTTAATATGAAAAATCTTATTGTGTTAGCGTCATATTTTTCAAGCAAACCGTCAATAGTGATGAAGTTACCCAAAGATTTTGACATTTTTTCTTTGTTAATGGTAACAAAACCGTTGTGCAACCAATATTTGACAAATTTACAACCGTTTGCACATTCTGACTGTGCTATTTCATTTTCGTGGTGAGGGAAAATTAAGTCTGCACCGCCGGCATGAATGTCAATTTCGTCAGCCAAATGCTTTTTGCTCATTGCAGAACATTCGATATGCCATCCAGGACGACCAACACCCCAAGGGCTTTTGTAACCGAATTTTTCGTCTTTTTTCCACAATGCAAAGTCAAGCGGATCTTCTTTTATATCTGATGCTTCTACCCTTGCTCCGGATTCGAGATCATCGATAGGCTGTTTGCTTAAATATCCGTATCTTGGAAATTTTTTAACCCTGAAATATACATCTCCGTTGACTTCATAGGCATAACCTTTTTCAATCAAAGTTTTGACCATTTTTATCATATCGCCTAAAGTCTTTGTAGCAAAAGGCTCTACATCAGGTTTAAGATTATTAAGCTTTTTCATCGACTCTGTGAAAATGTCATAATATTTTTTTGCTATTTCATCAGGAGTACAGTTTTCTTTAACTGACTTATTTAAAATTTTGTCATCAACGTCAGTAACGTTTCGACAGTATTTAACGTCGTAACCTAAGAATTTCAAATATCTGTACACAACATCCCAAGTAATATAACAACGTGCGTGCCCCAAGTGTGGGTGATCATATACAGTCGGCCCGCAAACGTACATATTTACGTGGTTTCCGTTAATCGGTGAGAATTCTTCTATTGTATTTGAATAAGTATTAAATAATTTCAACATAATAAACTAACCTGATTTGCTTAATAATAATTAATATATTACAACAAATCTGACTTTCTTTAAAGTACCTGATTATTAAAGATAAAAGACTATATGTATAATTCTGTGGTGGGGGTTATTACACTAATTTTTGTTTATTACCCAAATGTTCACCTTTTAAAATTATTATTAGGAAATTTTTTCGGGTGAACCCAACGTTGTATTACTGTTTTGTGTTTTTTGCAATTTAGCCATTGAATCAAAAGCAGCTTTTAGCTTTTTTTGTTCACCGCGGTATTTTTTTACAAGCTCATCCATTTTTGTACCTATTATATTTAGAACCCAACCTGAGCCAAGACCTAAAGCAAGGTTTTTAAAACCAGTGAAACCTCTTACTGTTCCATAATAAGTAATTCCAACACCACCTAAAATAGGTAAACCTTGGGTTAATGTTTTAGAGATTTTTTCTTCTTTGTTATCAGCTCCTACAACAAGTCCAACCCCAAGAGCAGTCGGCCAAAGAATACCAAAAACATCTGATGGAGCAGACCCTACTGCCAATTCAGCAAGTTTTTCATAAGTGTTGTTTTCTTGCGCAATTGCATTATTTAATTTTGCATTCATGTTTTCCATGTATTTTAGGGCTTGTTTGTATTCTACAGAATTTTTGCCATCAGGAAACATGTTTTTTATATCTGTAATTGCTTCTTGAGCTAAACCTTTTTTGTAAGATTCCGGTTTCAAAAGTTCAGTAAGTTTTTCAATACGTTTTTTAGCAAGATTGTAATCATTTTTGTCTTGCAAATCATCTTTGGCTATAGCTAACAAATCATCAAGATTTGCTTTAACTTTTGAAAAAACGGCTTCTCTTGCTGTCTTTTCTGTTTTACCTTGCAATAATTTGCTTTCGTTAATTAAATTATTTATATTCTTTACAATATCAACGGCTTTGGTATTTTGAGAATCTACACTGATTTTGACTTCGTTTAATGCCTGCTTAATAGCATCGTTAACGTCTGTAAGATTGTTTGAAATATTGGCTTTTGCTTTGTATAAATCTCCAATTACAATGTTTCTTCTTTCAGCAATAAGATCTGCTGTCAAATAAGAACGGAATTGCTTTAAGTTTTTGAAAAATCCGCCTTTCGGCTTAAACAAAGATGAATATACTTTTTCATGCAATCCATCCATACTTTCCCAAGCTTCTTCTGCACGTTTTATATGATTTTGAGCAGAAAATTTAGCTGAATAATCAGCCATTATTTGTTTTGCCTTTTGCGCAAGTTCTGGAGAGCCTTTTTGTTTTGCAAGTTTTTCAAGGTAATTGCAAAACTCAATAGATGCAATTTCTGCTTGATTGTACGCCGCATTTTTAGTTTTAGGTACAAGTTTATTTCTAAAAAATTTGTTTATTGCATTTGCAACAGGTTCCATATGCCATTTTTTCATAAGTTGAAGCATTGCACTGTCTTTAACAGCAGAAATATTTGAAGTTGCTTGCAATGCATCAGCAACATGTTGAACACCCTTATGAAGTCTCAATTTCATTTTTTGTTTATCTGTTAAATTTTGAGATTGAGTATTTAATTCATAAATAGCTTTTTTCGCTCTGTCTGAAATTTTAGAGAGTTTTCTTGCAATATTGCCTGAAAAACCTTTACTTAGTGTGAATACGCCAATAGTTAATAGTAGTAGAGCAGAACCTATTGAAAATGCCAGCAAGCCGAGCATTTTTTTCCTATGTTTTTTGTCAGTTTTCTCATCTCCAATTTGTACAGTATCTTTTTCAAGAGAAACATCTCCCACTCTGACTGCAGCAATATCTCCTTTAGAAGCTATCATAGGAGTGATAGTTCCTGAAGTGCTTATAAAATTTTTAAATGTATTATTTACTGAATTTAAAGACATAAAAACACAACTTACCTGTACTTATATAAAAAAACAAAATAAGGTTAAAATTTGCTAAATCGTTAACTATTGTTAATTAATGCGTTTTTTTAAACCTGTTTTTACTAAAAAGTTACATAAAAACTGAGGAAGGTAAGACATAAACCTAGCAAAAACAGAATCATTACCAATATTGTATGAAAGTGCAGGCCTTTTAACTGTCAAAACTTTATATACAAGATTTGCTATGTCTTGTGATTTCAAACCTTTTTCGTTGTTTTTTCTTGCATTTGCTGCTAAAAATTCAAACTCTTTTTTATACTTGTTTTTACCTTCTTCGCACAAGAGTTCTAAGTTTTTCATTGATTCGTCAACGGATTTATTCCAAATAGGGGTAGAGACAACTCCCGGTTTAATAGAGATTACTTTTAAATTTGGAATCTTACACTCCAACAACAGAGAATTAAAAAACATATCAAGTGCACGTTTTGAAACACAGTAAGGAGACACAAAAGGAAAAATCCCATAACTTGCCATAGAACTTATATTAACAATTCTACAGTCTTCAGATTTTTTTAATAACGGTAATGCCTTTTGTGCTGCCCGTATTGAACCAAAAACATTTACTTCGAACTGTTTTTGCAAAATCTCAATCGGAATATATTCGACAGGTCCGGCAAGTGCAATTCCTGCATTGTTAACTAGCGCATATAGCTTTGGCGTTATTTTTGATATTTGTTCAAATGCGCAATTAACACTTTCTTCACTTGTCACATCAATAAATATAGGAATAATATTTTGGTGTAAATCCTCCAAAGTCTGATTGTCTTCAGATTTTCTTACTCCTGCAAAAACAATAAACCCATTATCTGCCAACTTTTGAGCAGTAGCTTTGCCCAATCCGGATGATGCACCCGTAACTAAAACATATTTTTCCATACCTAATTTTTAGCATAAACGTTTAATTTATAGAAGACAATATTAGCTTATTTTCAAAAAATCACCTATTTTAAACAACAAATATCTTTATAATTTCTAAAAAAGCATTTGAGTCCATTTTTAAATGCAAACTAAATTTTTGTAAACTTTGTTAAAAAACTAGCAATTTTTTTTCTTCGCATGTTTTTATTTATATATAGAGTTTAATTATTAAAGGACAATTATGGGCGCAGGCGGATTTGAAATTCCAAAAGTTAATCTATTTCAACAACCGGTACAGCAAATTGGTGCTGTAGGCGGTCAAGGCACCCAACGTGTCGGTGGCACAGAAAAAGCTGGTGGGACATTTGGTACATCAGGTGGTTCTGCTGTTGATAGAGAACTGGCTGATGTGAGAAGATTCATCCCTGCATATAACGGAACTGGAGAACTTCAACCAAATAACGCCGAACCCGGTGCTAAATTACAGATGTTGTACGCATAAAATAAAAGTAGAATATAAAAAAGCTCTGAAAATTCAGAGCTTTTTTATTGTTCTATAAAGACCTTCTTGGTTTTTTAAATTGTTTTATAAAATCAGAAGCTTTTTTCAATATGCTATCATCTTCAAGCACTTCTTCAGGAACAAAAATATCATTCTCATCATTAGATTGAAAAACATCTATTTCATCTTTTTTCTTTTTATCGTCTTTTTTTCTGCGTTGAAAATATCCCAAATTACCACCGCCACCGTTGTTGCGCATGTTTTGTGCTTCTTGAATCCCGAATTTGGGACTTGGACCATTGATGCCAAAAGACATTTTTCCCTGTTTCTTTTCTTAGTAACGCAATGAAGTATAATCTTCTACCTACATTATATACTATTTTTGTAGCAAATGTAACCCCATGCAACTACTGCTTTTACAGGATTTTGAATAAAAAATATTATTGATAAACAAATACTAATAGCCTGCCAAGGCAATCGAGCGCGGTAATGATTTTTTGCAGGTTTCTCAGTAATAATACGGCATAAGATGTTAATAATCATAAATTGGATTTGAATACAAAAATCCGATTTCAGTTTGTTTAATTAAGGAGGGAAAGATGACAATTAACAAACTTACACTTGCCGCAGCCCTAACAATAGGATTGATGGCAGGTACAATGAACTCGGGGATTGCAAGTAACGTAGATATTTCAAGTTTAGATATGACAAAACTTGCTGCTTGCCCGTTATCAGGATGTGAGGCAGATGTAACGCCTTCAACAGCAGTCTGCCCTTGCACACCTGCTCCACAAAACGATTGCGGATGCGAAACAGGTGCAGCCGCACCATGTCCTTGTGACCCTTGTGAGGCAGTTGCTCCACCTTGCGACTGCCAACCTGTAGTACAGTCTGTATGTGCTTCTCAATGTGACGGCAAATCAGTATCTAAGCAGCATTATGCTTATCCAGCAAACGTATATTCTGATAGCCAATCAGTAGGTTCTGAAGCTAATAATGTAATTATTGGCGAATCATCACAATGCGGTTGTTCTTTATGCCCAACACCGGGTGTAATGGTTTCTGATATGCCAACTTGCGGATGCGGTTGTGGAGAAGGCATCACAACTGGTGCAGCAGCAAACATGCCTGTAATTGGCAATACAAACTTCGACTTCAACCAAATGATTACAGGTGGTGCAGCTCCTGTTGATCCAACAGCAACAAACGGAGGTTGCCCAGTAGAAATGCAAACACAATCAGGAATGCAAGTTATTAAAAGAACAATCGTTCCATACAATCCGCCAATCACAGGTGGTGCTTCACCAATAACAGGTGCTTCTTCATTCGAAGATGTTCCTGACGGATTCTGGGCAGGTTGCGACATCAACCTTCTTGCAGAAAACAAAGTTGTAGCCGGTTACCCTGACAGAACATTCAAGCCTAATTTACCTGTATCACGTGCAGAAATCGCATCAATGGCTGTTAACGGATTCAATTTAAGAGGCTGTGGATGCCCTTCTAAACAGTTTAAAGATGTTCCTGCAGATCACTGGGCCAACCAAGCTATTAATACAGCAGTAGCTAACGGATTAATGGAAGGTTACCCTGGAGATATGTTCCATCCAAACAAACCTGTTTCAAGAGCAGAAGCAATGGTAACACTTGCAAAAGGCATACCTTGCGAAATGGACAATTGCAAAGCAGAACAAATCCTAAGCAAATATTGCGACGGAAATAAAGTACCTGCTTGGGCAAAAATCCCAGTAGCAAAAGCTATCGAATCAGGTGCATTGAATGACGTACCAAATCCAAACGAAATTCAAGCCTGCAAAGATGCAAGCCGTGCTGATGTAGCATCAATGCTTGAATCAGTCAGAGTAGCAATGGGCTATTCTAAAAAAGACGTAGCTTATACATCTGATTGCGGATGCACAGGCGGTGCAGCATTTATGGCTAAAGACGAAGTTGTAACTATTCCTACACTTTGTTTAAAATTTGAAGACGAAATCAGTGCAAAATCTGCTACAATCGGTGACAGATTCGCAGCAAAAACAACTGAAGCAGTAACAATTGACGGCAAAACATTCCCAGCCGGTTCAAATGTTTACGGTAAAGTTACAGAAGTTGAAAGACCTACAGGCAACTGCAAAGGTGGTTTAAAACTTTCTTTTGAAAGAATCCAATGCCACAACTGCAAAGCTGACTTGCCGCAACAAGTACTTACAGCTCAAGTTAAAAATGACAAAAAACCAAACTTCTTTGCAAGAGCTGTTGAAATGCCATTTAACTGGGCAGGCAGTATCGTTGGTACCGTAGGTAGAACAGTAGGCGGTGCAATTATTGCAGCAGGTAACGCAGCAGAACACGTAACTGACGGCGTAGGCCTTACTCTTGGTGAAACACTACAAGGTGAATTACCAGCAGCAGGAAGAAGCTTAATGGATGCATCTAAAGCTCTTGTAAAAGCTCCTATCGACCTCACAAGAACTGCTTTATCAGGAACAATGGGCCTTTTACAAACAACAGGCGACGAAGTTGCATACCTTGTTGACCCAAAAGGCAACAGAGTTACATCTGTTAACCCAAGAGAAAACATCACAGTTGCTTTCGGTTGCAACTCTTGCACAGGTTGTGCAGCTCCTATTCAACAACCTTGCGACCCTTGTGCAACCCCTGAACCTTGCGATTGCAATGATGATTGCGGCTGCAAATAATTAATCCAAGGTAGATAATTTAAAAGAGTGTGACTTATAAAAAGTTCACACTCTTTTTTGTTAACAAATAAAACACCTCATAGTTGATTAAGTTGTATTTTAGCTTCCGCGTGCTACAATTAGGTAAGGGAAATATATACAAAATCGAGATATTTATGGGCAGGATTGTAATTGACAGAGATGTTTGTAAGGGTTGCTATTTGTGTATCAACGCATGTCCTAAGGGGTTACTAAAAAAAAGTAATGAACCTAATTTACACGGAGATTTTCCGGTAGAGTTTAAAGATGAAAAAAATGAATGCATCGGATGTGCAATGTGCGCAATGAATTGCCCTGATGTAGCAATAAGAGAGGTTTACAGATAGTGGCTAAAGTATTAGTTAAAGGGAATGAAGCAATTGCACAAGCTGCTATCAATGCAGGTTGCCAATGCTATTTTGGTTATCCTATAACACCACAAAGTGAAATAGGAGAATATATGGGCAAACATCTTCCAAAACTTGGAAGAGTTTTTATCACTGCAGAAAGTGAACTTGCTTCAATTAATATGTTAATCGGAGCCGGTACAACAGGAACAAAAGCAATGACATCTTCATCTTCTTGCGGAATTGCTCTTATGCAAGAAGCACTTTCGGCAATGTGCTGTGCACAAGTTCCAGGTGTTATTGTCAGTGTAATGAGAGGCGGCCCCGGACTAGGAAACATTGCCCCTGCTCAAGCAGATTATTTTCAAGCACTAAAAGGCGGCGGCAACGGCGATTACAAAACCATCGTTCTTTCTCCATCAACGGTTCAAGAAGCTATTGACTTAACATACAGAGCTTTCCACTTGGCATTAAAATACAGAAACCCTGTTATGTTATTGGCGGACGGCATTTTAGGTCAGATGATGGAACCGGCAGAGTTTGGAGAATACCCGTACAAAGACCCAGATGTAAGTGAGTGGGCTTTAGACGGTGCAAATAATCGCCCGACAAGAAATGTTGTTTCTCTACATATGCCAGAAGGAGCAATGGAAGAACTAACAAACGAAATCTTTAAAAAGTATGAGCTAGTTGAACAAAACGAAACTACATACGAAGACTACAAACTTACAGATGCAAAACTTGTATTAACAGCCTTTGGTTCTGTAGGCAGAGTTGCAAAAGCAGCCGTTGACAGAGCAAGAGAAGAAGGAATGAAAGTTGGTTTATTCAGACCAATTACATTGTTCCCATTCCCTGACAAAGACTTAAACAAAGTTGCACAAAAAGCTGATATGATTCTTGATTTGGAATTAAACAAAGGACAAATGCTTTTAGACGTACGTTCTGCAGTATTTGGTGCTTGTCCTGTTGAATTTTACGGAAGAACAGCAGGCGGATTACTCACACCTGATATGATTTTTAACAAAATCAAAGAATTATATTCAACACTGGAAAATAAAACACAAGCAGGGGTCAGATAATTATGGAAACATTGGTATATAAAAGACCTGAATCACTACTAAAAGACGGACACTTTACCTTCTGCCCCGGATGCGGACACGGAGTAATTTTAAGGATAATAGCAGAACTCATTGACGAGTTTAATCTTCAAAAAGATACTATTGCAATATCGTCTGTAGGATGTTCAATATTTTTGGAAAAATTCTTTAACCTTGACGTGGCAGGAGCCTCACACGGTCGTTCACCTTGTGTCGCAACAGGTGTAAAAAGATGTAAACCTGATAAATTTGTATTTACTTATCAAGGTGACGGAGATGCAGCTACTATAGGATTTAATGAAACAATCCATACTGCTTGTCGTGGTGAACATATCACTACAATCATGATTAATAACACAAACTTCGGTATGACAGGCGGACAAGCTAGTGCAACAACTCTTGTCGGACAAGTTACAACAACTACTCCGGCAGGAAGAAAACCTGAATTAACAGGTTATCCTTTGCATGCAGCTGAAATAATCTCTCAATGTGACGGCACAGCATACTGCGCAAGAGTTGCTATTACAGATACAAAAAATATTATGCAAGCTAAAAAAGCTATTAAAAAAGCTTTTGAAATGCAAATAAAAGGGCTTGGCTACAGCTTTATTGAGGTGCTTGCCGCTTGTCCTACAAACTGGCATATGACGCCTATTGAATCAGTAAAACACATACAAAACGTAATTGAAACAGTACACCCGCTAGGTGTATTCAAAGATATTACCGCACAGGAGAACAAATAATGAAAGGTGACTTAAGTGTAATTATATCAGGATTTGGCGGACAAGGGGCGCTTTTTGCGGGCATTTTGCTTTGTCACGCTGCCGTATTTGAAGGAAAACACACTACCTGGTTCCCTGCCTACGGTGCAGAAATGAGAGGCGGTGCCGTTAACTGTTCAGTTAATATTTCTGATCACGAAGTACCTTCTCCTGTTATCGATGAGGCAGATGCAGTTATTGCATTAAACGATGCTTCACAAGAAAAGTTTGAACATAAAGTAAAATCAGGCGGATTTATGATTATAAATTCTTCCTTGTCTCATATAAAACCAAAAAGAACAGACATTGATTACATTAAAATTCCGCTTAATGAACTTGCTCAAAAACTTACACAACCCGCATTTGTAAATGTTATTGCACTCGGTGCATTCTTAGAAAAAACTAAGATTTTAAAAATAGAATCAGTTAAAGAAGTTATGAAAGAAATGGCAAAAACAGTTTCTGCAAAAAAAGCCGCATTACTTCCAAACAATTTAGAATCTATTGAATTTGGCGCAAATATTATAAGACAACAAATGGTTACCGCATAAAATATGAACAAAACAATTGAGTACATAAAAAAACAGATTAAAGATTTTCAACCTGAAATAGGTATTATTCTGGGCTCGGGTCTTGGTGATTTTGCAGATAACTTGCAAGGAGTAAGAGTTCGTTATAACGACATTCCCGGTTTTGAAACTTCAACAGTAGCTGGCCACAAAGGACAACTCGTTTTTTGTGAAGTAGAAGGCAAAAAAGCAGTAATCATGCAAGGCAGATACCACTATTATGAAGGGTATCATATAAGCCGTATTGTTTATCCCATAAAAGTAATGAAAAAGCTTGGGGTAAAAACTCTTTTCATCACAAATGCGGCAGGTGGGGTCAATAAAAGATACAATGCAGGTGATTTGATGTTAATCACTGACCATATTAATCTTATGGGCGTTAACCCGTTAATTGGTGAAAATGATTCATCTTTGGGTGACAGATTCCCAGATATGAGTGAAATCTATAAAAAATCACTCATCGATATGGCAAAGAAAAAAGCTAAAGAATTAAATATACAAATAAGACAAGGTATCTATGCAGCAATGAGCGGGCCAAGTTATGAAACACCTGCGGAAATCAATATGCTAAGGATAATGGGCGCAGATGCTGTCGGAATGTCCACTGTTCCTGAAGCTTTAGTGGCAAATTATTGCGGTATGGATGTACTTGGAATAAGTTGTATAACAAATTCTGCTGCAGGAGTGCACCCTTCAAGACTTTCTCATGCTGAAGTTGTTGAAACAGCAGAAAAAGTAAAAACTGACTTTAAAAAATTACTTATTTCGATAATCCGAGAGATATAATCTATGAAAAAAACAGCTATTGGTCTTATGTCAGGTACCTCTATGGATGGTATCGATGCGGCACTCGTAAATATCGATGATAATTTTAATTTCGAATTTATAACAGGCCACTCACTTGATTATCCAAAAGAGGTTAGAGCAAAGCTGCTTGAAATAGCTAACAACAAAGGAAATACTTCGGATATTTGTTTTATGGATTTTGTTGTTGGCAAACTTTTTGCCCAATGTACAAACGAACTCATTGCAAAATCAGGATTAAAAGCTAAAGACATTGATTACATAGCTTCTCACGGTCAGACAGTATTTCATATTCCACAAATTAAAGATATCGGCGGAATCAAAACAGGTAGTACCTTGCAAATTGGGAATATATCAGTTATTTCTGAACTTACAGGAATAACTACCGTTGGGGATTTTCGTTCAAAAGATATCGCTCAAGGCGGTCAAGGCGCACCTTTGGTCCCTTTTGCTGATGAATTAATTTTCAAAAAAGACAAAAACAGAGCCATTCAAAATATCGGGGGCATAGGTAACGTTACTGTTTTATCAAAAGATTGTGAAACATTTGCCTTTGACACAGGCCCCGGTAATATGCTTATAGATGCATTCTGCAAAAAGTTATTCAATCTTCCTTTTGATAAAGACGGAGAAATTGCTGCTCAAGGAAAAATTAATGAAACTTGGCTAAACGAGCTGTTAAATGAAGATTACTACAAATTAACGCCTCCAAAATCTACAGGCAGAGAGCTGTTTAATGATGGTTACATAAAGGCAATTTCACAAACAGCTCCAAAGGATAAATATGATACTATTGCAACACTCACTGCATTAACAGCCAAAACAATAGCAAATTCTTACAAAGATTTTGTGCTCCCGAAAACAAATTTGGACGAAATTGTTATCGGTGGTGGTGGAGCATACAATAAAACAATGTTAAAACTTATTGAAAACTACACTGGTATTAGTGTAAAAACACACAACGATTTTGGTATAGATGACAAATTTAAAGAAGCAATTGCATTTGCAATGCTTGGTTTTTGCACATTAAACAATACTCCGAATAACCTACCAAGCTGTACAGGAGCTAAAAAAAGCGTTATCATGGGGGTAGTGTCATATACGCAATAGGAATTTATTATGTTTGAAGAAACAGCTACCGAGCTAATTAATAAAAATACCGTTAATATAGATATGGTCGGCACTTATGATATTCTTACAATGATCAATCAAGAAGATATGAAAGTTGCATCAGCCGTACAAAAATGTATCCCCGAAATAGCTCAGGCTGTTGATATTATAGTTAAAAATTTTCTTGATGGTGGAAGACTTTTTTACGTAGGAGCAGGAACAAGCGGAAGACTCGGCGTTTTAGATGCATCAGAATGCCCGCCAACATTCAGTGTCACACCTGATATGGTGCAAGGTATAATAGCAGGTGGTGACAGAGCTCTAAGAGAAGCTATTGAAGGAGCTGAAGACTCAGAAGAACTTGCAGCAACAGATTTTAAAAACAAAGACATATGCAGTAACGATACTATTGTTGGAATTTCTGCATCCGGTAATGCAAAATACGTTGTAAAATTTTTAGAAATAGCAAAAATAAAAAAATGTAAAACAGTTGCAGTCACATCTAATCCTGATGCAAAAATGAAAGATTTTGCCGATTGTTTTATTTGTGTAGAAACAGGGGCAGAAGCAATCTCTGGCTCTACTAGGATGAAAGCCGGTACTGCACAAAAAATGATTCTGAATATGCTTTCAACAGCATCTATGGTAAAAATCGGAAAAACATACCATAACCTGATGATTGACGTAAAGCCAACCAATGACAAATTAAAAAGACGCGCTGTAACAATCGTTTCTGAAATATGCGGATGTCGTCCAGCTACAGCAAGAAACGTTCTTGAAACAAACGGCTACAAAACAAAACATGCTGTATTATTCATACTATACGGTTTAAGCTTTGATGAAGCCGATATGCTTTTAAAAGAGAATAACGGTGTTTTAAGAAAAATCTTTTATTAAAGACTTTTAATTCTTTCTTGAGGATCAGTAATACTTGTTATACGTAAACCAAAGTTGTCTTCGATAACAACTACTTCTCCATTTGCAATATGTTTGCCGTTAGCATAAAGTTCTACAGACTCACCTGCAATTTTATCAAGCTCTATTATTGAACCTCTTGTCAACTCGAGAACTTTTTTAACCGGCAACTGACATCTACCAAGTTCAACAGTTAGTTCGAGCTTGATATCCATCAACAATTCAAGATTCTTATTTGTATCTGTATTAGTAGGTGTATAACTGTCAAAAGGTGTAAACTCTAATGGTCTTACCGTAACAGGTTCTTGCTCGTGCATAGAAGGATCTATGTGCACTTCTTGGGGTTCGTCACCCACTGAAGATACAGCATCACTGTCATCCATTTGAGTAAAATCATAATTAACCGCACCTGCATCAGGAGCATTTTCAGCAGGATTTACATCATTGATACCACCTTCTGATGGGATTTCATTTTGGTTAAAATCATCATTTTGTATATTATCTTCTGACATGAAAAATCCTTTCTAAAAATATCTCTTTAACGCATCCACGTAGTAATCGTATCTGTCAGTAATCTTAACACATACTTTGTCTTTAATACGTCCGGGACGAGCGTAAAATTTACGTTCACCATTGACATTAACAATTAAATCTTCTGTAGCAGCATTATCCAATTTTAATACATCGCCCACTTTTAAATCAAGAAAATCCTGCATAGTTATTTCAGTTTGCCCAAATAACACATTAACATCAACAAGCGAAGTATCTAATTTTTCAATCATCTTTTGTCTTTCTTCACTTGTTGCAATAATACCTTTGGTTTGGAAAATATGTTGTGTTGTAAGTTGAGACAAAATATTTTCTAAAACAGGATAAGGGAAACAAAGGCTTAAAAGCCCGTAATGTTTACCTGAAATGTGCACTTCAAGAGTAATAAGCGCAACAATTTCACCAGGTGTTGCTACCTGTATACCTGAATAATTATTGTCTAAACCAATTAAATTTCCTTCTACTGGAATAACATGTGACCAAGCCTCTGCAAGAGTTTGCACAGTCCTTTCAATCATCTTTTTAACCAATGACTCTTCAACATCAGTTAACTCTCTTGGTTTTGATTCAATATTACCAACACCACCAAGCATCCTATCAACTATGCTTGATAAAACCTCAAAACTAATACCAAGCAATATTTGGCCAGGCAAAGGATTAAGCTCAAATATTGCTATAGAAATCGGACTTGGAACAGAACGCATAAACTCGTCATAAGTAAGCTGATCAACAGAAACAACATCAACCTCAAGATGCATTCTTAAGTAGGCTGTTAAAACGAGAGCAAGCTGTCTTGAAAATTCTTTATGAATATCCTGCAATCCTCTTAAGTGATCTTTTGAAAATTTATCAGGACGTCTAAAGTTATAAAGTTTATAGCCCTTTCTATGCTCATCAGTTCCGTCAAAACTTTTCAATAGCAAATCACTATCCGCCAATTCTGACGGAAGTATATCTAAATTATCATTGCTTTGTTGAAAATCTGACATTTAACTCTCCCTCGGACTTACTGCATAATAAACTGTCCAAAGCTTACTCTTATAACTTCTCTTTCGCCGTCAAATATGCCGTTAACAGACTCTGCTATTTGTTGCTTAGCCAATTCTTTACCAGCAGTTGTTGCAAGCTCATCAGACGTTTTACTTGTTAAAACGGTAATAACTGCATCTCTAATAGCAGGTTTATACTGTTCCATCTCTGCGATTAACGCACTTTTAGGATCAGGTGCAGCAGCCCCATGTCCACCATGACCGCCAGAAGGTTTAACTTCCTCTGCTGCAGGATCAGGCTCAGGATTTGTTATTTCAACAGCAACATTTGCTTTTAAATACCTTCTTGGTTCCACATCACTAAGGTTCATTGTAAAATCGCCTAAATCTAAAACCAACCCTCTTTCAGGTTTATCTAGCTGCTCTGAACTTTCTTCTGTCGATTCTTGAGAAGTAACATCTTTAAGCTGGCTTGTTAAAAGATTAGATTGCAAAAAATAATTTACACCAATAAAAATAATACAAACTATTGTAGTTGTAATTATGTTTATCAGTATAGAATTAGAACCGCCGTTTTCACCAGCTGCTTTATCTTTTTCAGGTGTTTTTTCCTGTGTAGGTTTTGCCATTTTATATCTCCAACTTATAAACTTATTTTTTATCAGAACTTAATACTATTATATCCACTCTACGGTTTTTTGCGCGTCCTTGAGGTGTAGTATTTTTTTCTATCGGCATATATTCACCATAACCAACTGCCGACAATCTACCAGGTGAAAAACCGTGTGCCTGAGTAAGATACTTGATTATATTTGTAGCTCTTGCCGTTGACAACTCCCAATTAGATGGAAATCTTTCGTTTTGTATAGGCATCGAATCCGTATGACCTTCAATAAGTATAGGATTTTTACACTTTTCTAAAGTACCTGCTATTTTATCAAGCGTAACCTTTGCCTGTGGTTTTATTATAGCAGAACCGGGGTCAAAAAGCATAGTATCATTAAGTCTTATTACCACACCACGGTCTGATTTTACTACTTTTACCGAAGTATTGAGCTGAATTTCTTTTTCAATTTCCTCAATAAGTTGCTTAGTATCAAGGATTCCATCTCCACCATCCAATATGGTTTTGCCACTATTTTCAAGAACACTGTCTGTAGTTTTTTGTTCTTTTTGAGGAATAACTTCTGCTTCTTCGTTTTTGTCTATAGTTTTAGAAGCAAAAACTTTTTGTATAGACTTGTTAACATCTTTAACTTTCATCTCTCCCATAGAATTTGTTGCAAACATAACCATAAACAAGGCAAGCAACATTGTCACAAAATCTGCGTAAGAAATAACCCAACGGTTTATATAGTCATTAGAATTTGTATAATACTCATTTTTCATTATCTTGCTTCGTAAACTCCCAAATGACTTTTCTTATCAACTTTGTGAAAATCGTTGTGATACTTTAAATATGCCAAAAGCTTTTCTTCAATAACCATAGGAGATTCTTCCATCTGTATAGAAACAATCCCTTGCAAAACAACCTCTTTAAAAAGAATCTTTTCTCTTGTGTTCATTTTAAGCTTACCAGCTATTGGCAAAAACAAAAGATTGGCAAAACCAACACCGTATAAAGTTGATACAAATGCAACTGCAATACCTTGTGCCAATATATCAGGCTGCTGAATATATCCCATAATTTGAATCAAACCAAAAACCGCACCAACGATACCAAATGTTGGTGCATAACCGCCTAACGCTTCAAAAACTCTTGAATTAATTAATTCTTCTTCTTCGTTGTATGAAATTTCAGCCTTCAAAATATCATAAATCATTTGTGGATTGTTATTAAAATCAACAGAAAGCTGAATACCCCTTTTTAAAAACGGATCTCTAATTTTGTCGATATACTCGTTAAGACTAAAAAGTCCCTTTACTCTTGACTGATGAGCGAGATAAATAATTTCATCAATAACTTTCATATGAGGTTGTTCTTTTTCGACAAAAACATCTAAAGAAGCTTTTAAAGCATTTTTTAATGTAGCAGGACTAAAATTGACAAGAGCAGCACAAAAAGTTCCGCCAAGAACAATCATTACCGCAGACGGTTGAAGTAAAGACACCATAGAAGCCCCATCAGCACGATGCGACATCAATATCATAAATACTGCCGCAAATATTGCTACAATTGCCGAAAAATTCAAATCTTACCTCTCCCGATTTCGATACGTTTTATAAAAAATATACTATCCCTAATTTTTTACTACTAATATAATTTCACATTTTTGCAATGTGGAATATACATCATTTGGTTGATTTTCATAAAAAACAAATACGGACTTGTCATTTACAAATTATGTGTCTAATTGGCATAGTTCGCCAAGATATGGAAACTTCATTTAAAAAAACACCGAGCAGTGGAAACGGCTGTGCCGCTAAACAATTAAAGGCGGACTTGTCCGATACAAATGAGCTGTTTAATAGGCATAGTCCGCCAAGATATGGAAACTTCATTTAAAAAAACACCGAGCAGTGGAAACGGCTGTGCCGCTAAACAATTAAAGGCGGACTTGTCCGATACAAATGAGCTGTTTAATAGGCATAGTCCGCCAAGATATGGAAACTTCATAAAAATCTTGGATTATTGGCAGTTCGAAACAAAGTCACTATTTAATAATCTATGGTTCTTTATTTTTTTCATTGTGTTTCCGTGACGCCATTTTCTTTAGCTCGCCTCAGCTCGCTAAGAAAAGAAGGCAAAAAAAAGGGATTCGTAATGAATCCCGTCGAATCTTTTTTGATTCCTCGTGTGTAAGTAAGTGTAGGTTAGTGTTTGGTAGGTCAGTGTGTATGTTATAAAGTAAAATCTATTTCTCTTATTTAATCTAGTGTCGCAGTTGTCGCCTCGAACCTTCGAGCCGCCACTGCTCACCTTTTCAAGGTGACACTCCAAAAATTCGTTCACGTCTTCCTTCGCAAAAACGGACATTTAGTCAGCTTTTGCTCGGCAGAGTGCTCCTTATCACGAATTTTTCTCGGACATTCTCTTTACAAGTGATAAACTTTTTTCTCTTTCTCTTTTTTATCTCTCGTATATATAAAGTATTTACTTCTTAAATAATTGCCTTTTTGACTCTAAACAGTATAACATTTCTTAACAAAGAGCAAAAAAGCAGTATATATAAGGTTTTAGCAACATATAAATCTCAAGTCACTATCTAACAATCAGTGGTTCTTTATTTTTTTCATTGTGTTACCGTGACGCAAGACAAATACAAGTTTTTTATATAGTAGGCAAAGATATTGAAGCCATATAAAAAACAAATACCGACTTGTCTTCTATAAACGAGGTGTTCAAAGTTGTAGCAAACAAAGATATTGAAGCCATATAAAAATCTTGGATTATTGGCAGTTCGGAGCAAAGTCACTATTTAATGATTTATGATTCTTTATTTTTTTCATTGTGTTTCCGTGACGCCATTTTCTTTAGCTCGCCCCAGCTCGCTAAGAAAAGAAGGCAAAAAAAAGGGAGTTTTGAAACAAACCTCCCATATTTCCCCATTTCTCCGTATATTTACGCCTAATTAATTAGTGCGTTAATATTCGATACCTTGTCTAGCCATAACACCCATATCAAAGTAGTGTTTAATAGGCTTCATTTCTGTAACCAGATGAGCCATAGCAACAAGCTCAGGATGAGCATATCTGCCTGTTAATACAATTTCAAGACTTTCTGGTTTATTCATCAAAACTTCTTTAATCTCAGATACTTTAATCATATTCATTGCAACGCAAATGTTGATTTCATCCAAGATAACAAGTTGGTATTCACCGCTTTGAATAGCTTGTTTTGCTAGTTCCCAACCTTTTTTAGCTTCTTTGTAGTCTTCCATACAAACATTGTGTTTGTAAACAACTCTATCCATACCAAACTGGTGAACTTCAAGATTTGGCAAAAACTGACCAGCAGAAGCAATCTCACCATAAGTGGTACCAGAATCACCTTTTGTAAATTGGATAACAAGAACTTTCCAACCATGACCTAAAGCACGTAAAGCCAAACCTAAAGATGCTGTAGTTTTTCCTTTACCGTCCCCTGTGTAAATTTGAATATAACCATGTTCTAACAAAGTCTTATCCTCCAAAACTGACAGATTCTAATCTCATCTATCATTATAAAAATCTTTTGACTATTTTTTATCGGTTAAACGATGTAAATATTAACCACTAACAAGTTGTCCAGAATAAGGGTACTTCTTACACTTGTTACGCAAAAAAAGACATAACAAAGTCATCCCCGAAAAATTTTTCACTTTTTTATATGAAATAAATTTTTTAATTAGTCATCCGAACTGTTAACTTCTTATGATTACAATATTAAAACAAATTTTAATTGAATGGGCAATTTTTATTTTCTGCATGCTTTTTAATTTACAATTTTACTTACGTAGCAACACTCTAAATGCAATAGTGACAAATGTTTCAAGGGGGGTAACAAAAGTTTTACATTATTTTTTTTATAATTCTTAAAAAACACTTGAAACCATGAATACAAGAGTATTTAATCTTTGTTTATAAAAATAATATCCGTTAAACTTTTGTAATCTTATTTTGCAAAATCAGATATACAGTTACAAAAAGGAGAAATAAATGTAAAAAAGACATTTATTTCTCCTTCTTAACACTAAATATTATGTACAAACTATTTTTTTACGCGATCAAACCAGCCCTTTAAAACCTTTAAAGGAGCTCTTGTTAAACCAAGAGCATTAGCTTCTACATCTTTACTGATAACAGAGCCTGCACCGATAGAAGCATTTTCACCAATATGAACAGGTGCTACCAATACTGAGTTAGAACCGGTTGACGCATTGTCATCAATCACTGTTTTAAATTTTTCCTTTGTAATGTGATTGTAATTTGCAGTGATTGTACCTGCACCAATGTTTACGTTACTACCTAAAGAGCTGTCACCAACGTAGCTTAAATGGCATACATTTGTATGGTCATTAATTTTTGTTTTTTTGATTTCAACAAAGTTGCCTATTTTAACACCGTTGCCAAGTTCAACATCACCTCTTAATCGTGCAAACGGGCCTATTTTGCAATCTTTACCGATTTTGTTTTTACCTTCGATATAAGTACAAGGATAAATTATAGTATCAGCTTCAATCTCAGTTTCCGGTGAAATATAGGTTGTATCAGGGTCAACAACCGTTACCCCTTCATCTAACAGTTTGTCTATAACTCTGTTTTTGAGAATTTTTG
>CALVEI010000029.1 GCA_944326515.1 Candidatus Gastranaerophilales bacterium
ATTATACTAACGAGTGATTTGTCTGACATTCTTTTTCTGCTCATTAATTGTCTCCAGTTCTTAGCTTGTTTTTATTTTTTAAAAGTTCTTTTAATTGAATTTGCTTTTCAATAGCCTTTATATCATCATCGTTGACATCTCTATATTGAGAACGTAAATGACTTTTGACTTCCTTTTCCTTAAAAGCATTAATAGTTTCAATATTTTCATTAATAGCTGTTCTAAAGTCCTTATCCGACAAATCCTTAAAGCTATCGGACAAATATATCAAATCTGTGATTATGTCTTTGACTTCATAGTCCTCGGCAAATTCTGTGTACAGGGCTTCCGTTAATTCTTTAACATTATTTACCCGTTGAACTAATTTGTCAATTGTATTTTTTACAATTATTAATGTTTCATTCGTATAGTCGACATCTTTTAAAATGCTATTTAATGTTTGAATACTATATGTACTTTCATTTACTAAATACATCGACAATAAATTTTTTTGCGCTTTTTCAGAAATATTTAAAGATTTCTTTACAATAGGAGCAAGTTGAGCCTGTGGCTTTGGTTTTTGGGAATAAGTGTTATCAAAACCATTGCTTAAAATCTTTTTGAGTTCATTTACTAAAACACGTTCGTCAATTTCAAGTCTTGTTGCTACTATTTTTATGTACTCACCGCGAACAATACTATTGTTAATCTCAGCCAAATAAGGCAAAACATCTTTAACAATATTATTTTTCTCAATTGGAGACATACCTTTTTGATAAGATTTAAGAATGCTGTTTATTTGAAAATCAACAAGCAAAGGTGCATCTTTCAAGACCTCTTGATAAGCTTGAGCTCCGTTTTCTCTAATAAATTCATCCGGGTCTTTACCCTCTGGAGGAACAACAACCCTAAGCTCGCAAGAATATCTGTTATCAACACCGGAAAAAGATGAAAAACTTTCATCAAACTGCTTTATATTGCCTAGCCCAGCAAAAGCTTCTTTTATAACTTGAGCGCCTTTTTTAGTAGCATTTTGACCGGCTTTGTCTGTATCAAAAGCAAGATAAATTCTTCTTGATGGTGTATATCTTGAAATCAATTTTACATGGCTGTCAGTCAAAGCTGTACCGCATGCTCCGACTGCATTTTTTACTCCGTTAATTTGTGCGGATATAACATCAAAATAACCTTCCATAATGACAATAGAATCGTTTTCTTTTATCGCTTCTTTTGCCTGAAACAACCCGTACAAAATGTGGCTTTTATTGTAAACAACCGTATCAGGTGAGTTCAAGTATTTTGGATTTTGCCCTGCTTCTATTGCACGTGCACCAAAAGCAACAATATTGCCTTTTTCATCAAAAATAGGGATTGTTATTCTGTTACGGAACCTGTCTACATAACCTGAATTATTTTCTCTTTTAATTATTAACCCTGCTTTTTCTTGTATATCTTCAGAATATTTGCCTTTTAAATATTTCTGCAAATCATCATAAGAATTTGGAGCAAACCCCAGCATATAGGTTTCAATATTTTCGTCAGTAATTTCTCTTCCTGATATATATTTATAAGCTACGGAACTTTTATCAGCCAAAAGCGTCTTTTTATAAAAGTCTGCTGTATCTTTCATGCAAGCATAAATTTGCTCTTTAATATCTTTGTTATCTTTAGCTTTTTCAAAAGTGGAAGGAAGCTCTATACCAAGGATTTCAGCCTGTTCTTTTATTACGTCATGAAAAGACTGATTGTTTATTTTCATCAAAAAGCTTAAAACATCTCCACCTTCTCCACATCCAAAACATTTATAAATCTGTTTAGCGGGGCTTACGCTAAAAGAAGGTGTTTTTTCATTATGAAAAGGACAACAGCCCCAGTAGTTTCCACCTTGTTTTTTGAGAATAACATACTTGGAAATAACATCGACTATGTCCAGTCTGTCTTTTATTTGCGATACAACATCTTGATAAGTTAGGGTATTCATCTTGATAAAAATTATAGCACAGTTATTTTTCCCCTAAAGGGTAAAGTTTTTTATCTT
Organism: Candidatus Gastranaerophilales bacterium; assembly: GCA_944326515.1. Taxonomy (GTDB): domain Bacteria; phylum Cyanobacteriota; class Vampirovibrionia; order Gastranaerophilales; family Gastranaerophilaceae; genus Limenecus. The sequence goes on from CALVEI010000029.1 coordinate 2,018, forward strand.
AAAAAAACAATACAATATATTTATGAGGTATATATGAATTTAATGAATTTAACATAAAGTGTATTTGATACTTTTCAAATATAAAAAGATATGTTAATATTTCTAATACAAAACTTTATGAAACGGGCAATTTTTTCAAGCCAAATGTTTTTATATAAATGTGAAGGTGAATTGGAAAATTTGTGTGTGAAAGGAAGTAATCTTAATGTTAAACATGATTAGTAATTTTGTTGAGTCTGTTCTTTTTGGGCTTTTCGAATTAGCCCCTGTTTACATCACCGTTGATTGTAACGATTATCGTCGTAATAGATAAGGTCGTTTTTTGCATAAATAAAGTCATTTAAATTTTTCTGCCATTTGTTTGTGATTTATGGTAAAATTGCAACGTAAACCAATTACAAGTTATTTGGGGATGTTTATGGACAGAAATTTAGATGTATTACTAATTGACAGTGACGAAAATTCAAGAAGCGTTATAAAAAGCTATTTATCAGAGATAAACGGCGTAGGTATTTCTGCAGAATTTTCTAATTTTGAGAGAGGATTCTCCATTGCGGCAGAATCAGGTAAGTGTGCTGTTATTGTTGACATATCAGAAAATCTTGAACGTGCAATATCTGATATAAAAGACTTAAAAGCAAAAAATAAAGATGCTTTGGTTATTGCATTATCTAACAGAGCTTCTGCTGATATTATAATTAAGGCAATGAGAGCAGGTGCAAAAGAATTTATTGCCAAACCTGTCATAAAATCTGAATTTCAGGAAGTTTTCCAAAATATCATTAAAGATTTAGATTCAACAGAATCAACTGACAGTTGTAAAATAATCTCTACGTTTTCAAACAAAGGCGGCATAGGCAAAACATCTATTGCAGTGAATCTTGCTGTAGAATTAGCTCAAATATCAAAAGAAAAAGTTGCGTTGATTGATTTAAACCTTCAGCTTGGTGATGTTGCAACGTTTTTGGATTTAACACCACCATTTGCGATGGATTATGTTGCAGACAACATCAACAATCTTGATCAGGATGAACTTTTAAAAGCAATGACAAGATACAAAAACACAAGCCTTTATGTCATAGCTGATCCTTTAAGCATTGATAAGTCTAAAGACATTACAGCTGAGCAAATAAAATGCATTTTAACAGCTCTAAAGAAAAATTTTTCATACATCGTTATAGACATAGGAACAAATATTGACTCAAAAACAATAGCTGCATTAGATAACAGCGATTTAATCCTGCTGATAGCAATTGTTAACCTTCCTGCAATAAGAAGTACGCAAAGATGTATGGACCTTTTCGACAAGCTTGGATATTCACAAGAAAAAATCAAGCTAGTATTAAATCGTTATATGGAAAATGAAGACATCAAAACTTCTGATATAGAAGAAGTTGTAAAACAAAAAGTCTATTGGAAAATTCCAAATAATTACCTCACAATGATGTCAGCAATAAACAAAGGGGTACCTGTTAACGAAATCAATCCTGATGCTAACGTTGCACTAAATTACAAGGAATTTGCATCAAAAGTATCAGATTATCTGATAACACAAAAATTAAGCAAAAATTATAATAGAGAAGCAAGAATATAGTTGGAGATAAAAAATTGTCATTAAAAGATAGAATTAAGGGTAAAAAATCAAACGGATATTCTGAAGAAGCTGGAGAATACAAAATTTCAATAGCAAAAGTAGCAAAAGCAGTTGCAAAAGTAAAAAATCCTGCTGATTTAGGTAATATTGTTAAAGAATTTGCAAGATTTTTAAACTCTATGGATACAAAAGATGCACAAATATTATTTAGAGGAAACTTTGACTTAGGTCAAAGAACTCTTTTAAATTGTGTGCTTTCAAACTTTATCGATGATGGAATTTATGATGAAGATTCTGACGAAGATATAGAAGAAAAAGCCCCTTCTAAACTCATTAGAAGAAGAAAATCCGTTAAAGAAAGAATGGCTGAAGAAATCGAAGAAGAAGAATAAGGATGCCTACGCAGTCTTACAAGCCCATTTGTGCCAGTAAGCTTGTTCGGTATAAGAATATTTTTTCATCTCGTATTTAAAATATTCTTTAGGTCTATACGGACGTCTCAAAAGCTTCATGCCTGCCTCTTTAGGTGTTTTATCAGCCTTGTATTGATTGCATTCTTTACAACAGGTAACAATATTCTCCCAAATATCAGGGCCCAATCTTGATTTTGGAAAAACGTGATCTAAAGTCAGTTCTTCAGCAGAAAACTTTTTGCCGCAATACTGACAAGTATAATCATCGCGAACAAAAACATTTATACGACAAAATGGCAGTTCCTTGTATGGAACTGCCACATCATAATTAAGTTTAATAACTTTAGGAATCTCGGTATTATTAATACTGATATAGTCCTCTATATTTTTAATACTCTTGTCGCATTGAGCCTTGCCTTTTAACAACAATTTAAGAGCGCGCTTCCAACTGCAAATTCGAAGCGGTTCGTTTTCATGGTTCAATAAAAGCACCCGATTCATATCTTACTCTTTCTTGTTGTTACATTTGTAGTATAACATATTTTTATAAAAAAAATAAGTGCAAAACACAGCATTATTAACAATTGTAAACACTTCTTTTCCCTTAATATATTTGTGTTTTAAGGGATTTTTATATAAAATTTATTTATGAAAAAGACGGTGGTTTTTAGCGGATATTTGTTAATTATATTTGGTGCAATTTCAATGTTAGCACCTTTTATATGGATGCTTTGCGTCTCATTTATGACAGAAGCTCAAATATTTTCTTATCCGCCAAATTTTATTCCACATCCTTTTATAACAGACAATTACATTCATATATTTGAAAAACTACCAATTACACGATTTTTTATAAACAGCCTTTTGGTCGCATTGTTAACAACAGTTTTTCAGGTTTTGTTTTCGGCAATGGCAGGATATGCATTTGCAAGGAGCAAATTCAAGTATAAAGATTTTATATTTTTTATATTTCTTGTGACAATGATGATTCCACCACAAGTTAACATTGTACCTTTGTTTTTTCTTATGAGAGAACTTCACTGGATTGATACATATCAGGCTCTTATTGTGCCTGGTATATTCGGTGGTTTTGGCGTTTTTTTAATGAGACAATGGTTTAAAAATATGTCTCAAGAGATAGAAGAAGCAGCAAAAATAGACGGGTGCAATATATTTGAAATATTTTTTAAAATAGCATTACCTCTTTCTATCCCAGCAATTGTGACATTAGGGCTATTTACTTTTATAACAACGTGGAATAGTTTTATGTGGCCGTTAATTGTAACAAATTCTTCGGATATTACAACTCTACCCGTTGCGCTTGCACAATTTAAAGGAAGTTTTAGAGAAACTATTATGTGGGGAGATTTGACAGCCTGTTCGGTTATTCTTTCTTTGCCTGTAATTTTAATATATTTGGCGGGTAAAAAGTACTTCATTAATGACATGTTATCGGGTGGAATCAAAGAATAAATAAATAAAAAATAATATAGCCAGTCGGGTAATTCTTATTTTTGCAAAATCGTTTTACTATAAACATCCAAACAAAATGGTGAAGTAGAATGGAAAAGACTAAAACAAGCAAATTTAACCCAACTATACAAAAGCTGTCAGAAGAAATTAGCCGGCACGAAGATGTTTTATCGTCGATAATGTCGTTATCTTGTGATGAGATAGTTGTGGTTGATTTAGATTTCAACATTATTACAAGAAATTTCAAAATATTTGATGCAAAATCAGATAATGTAGAAAATTTTATTGAACTTTTAGAAAAAAGACACCTGTTTGAGTCTATAGAAACACTAAAAAGATACAAAAAAAGCAGAACAAACCAAACCTCCTTTAGACTGGTTCTACCTGAAGGTAAATATATAAAAGCCAATATAATAAAAAGACACAGTGGAAGACTACATCATGGCTATCTAATAGTGTTGAATGATTATACAGAGGAAATAGCAAGGCTAAAAGATAAAGAATGTTTTATAGAAACACTTATGCATGATCTAAAAACGCCAGCAAGAGCTGAAGAAAGAGCATTAGAACTACTATATAACGAAACACTCGGTACGCTAAATCAACCGCAAAAAGAAATGCTAAAAGAGATTTTGAATTCATCAAGATATATGGTTAGAATGACTGACAATGTACTTGCAAAGCTTAGACTGGAAACCGAAGGCCTTATACTAAAAAAACAACTTAATTCTATAAAAAAATCCGTAGAGTCTTGCGTTGATGACATAAAATATATGCTTGAAACAGCTCAACAAACAATAAAAATAACAACAGACACAGAAGACGACACTTTTGTTTATGATGAAGAAACAATTAAACTTGTATTAAACAACCTACTTACTAACGCATCAGAATACTCACCTAAAAATTCAACTATATACATCTCTATCAAAAGAGGAACGCAAAATATAATAATTTCAATTAGAGATGAAGGAGCAGGCATTTCTGACGAAAAAATACAAACACTTTTTAATAACCCTATGGCAATGAATAAAAGATTTAAAAAAGTTAGCTCAGGCTTAGGTTTATTTATTACAAAAAAAATACTTGAAGCGCACAACGGAAACATAACAATAGCACAAAATTTAACAAGCGGAACTGAGTTTATAATAACATTGCCATTTAAAAAATATATTACAACAGAATATTCTGCCCCTTTTAGCTAAATCTGTAAGGCTCATCATAATAGACATAATTTTTTATTACATTATTCTTTTTTACATATTGAGTGTACAAAACAGGTTTGTAAATATTTTTTTGTATAATTTCTTTTTGTCTATTTTCAAACTCTTCGTTAGAGTAAATGTGCATATTCCCTGCCCCCTCTTTGTAAATATTTAACTCTATAGCATTAACAACGACACTTTATATATGCTATATTTGTTGATAAAAAACCTTGCACACTTATATAAAACAAAGTGCTAAATAAAACAGGTTTTTAAATTTAAATAATCAAGGGAAATGGAAGAATTGGACTGGAAAAAGAAATTAAAGTTTATATCAATAACTGCAGCATTTGCTTTTCTAATTTTGATTGTATTAACTAATGTCTTTAATATGACACGAGTAACAGAAAAAGATTTAAAAGCCTACAACCAGGGATTGCAGTATTTAAGACAAAACGACTACGAAAATGCTTTTTTTAATTTTTCAAATGTGTCAAAAACCTCAGCAATATACGAAATTGCTCTTTTGAGACAAGCAATGTCTGCTGACAAAATAGATGATTCTGTAACAGCATCAAAAAAATATAGAATGTTTATAGAAAAATATCCCGAATCTATTTTTATACAAAAGGCATATTACTCCTTGGCTCAAAATTATTTTAAAGCAAAAGAATACAATAAAGCAGAAAAAACATTCAACGAAATAAGAAAAAATTTCAAAGATACAGAATACACTAAAGCATCCAACTATTTTTTGGGTGTAATAGCAAAAGAAGAAATTAAAGAAAACGACAATGAAAAAGATATTTTAAAAAAGAAAGAAAAGGCAAAAGCTTATTTTGTACAATATTTACAAGACGCTCCTGATGGCCGTTACGGACTGGATTGTATAAAAGAAATTGCTGCATTAAATATACCAATACAACCGAAAGAATTCTTTTTTATAGGCCAAACATATTACAAAAACGGAATATACCAAAACGCATATAACAATCTTAATTTATCACCAATGCCATTTGCGTGGGGGTATTTAAGCATAATTTATACTAAAAGAGGTGAATACCAAAAAGCAAGAGAACTTTTTGAAACCAATTACATAAAATACGCCAAAAATCTCGATTCAAAAGATTTAAACAATGTTATAGAAAATTATGCATCGCTCAGTCCGGAAGGGATGAAAGCCGGCTGGTACAAAGCACTTGAAATAGCAGAAAATGCTAAAGCACCTGGCGAAGATTTTATACTTTACAGACTTACAAAATACGTTTCGGGTGAAGAACAAAACAGCTTATACAGACAAATTTTCACAAAATTTTCAGAAGGACAATACGCTGCTGACGCGGTAGCAAACTTATTTTGGAACGCATATCAAAGACAAGACTACAGCGAAGCAAGACTACTTGGGAATATTCACATAAGAGATTATCAAAACACAATATCAGCTCCTAAAATCTTGTTTTGGATGGCAAAACTTGATGCTAAACAAGGCAATAAAAACGAAGCCAAAGGACTCTACCAAAAAATTATGCAAAAATATCCTGATAGCTATTATGCATACAGAGCTAATAAAGCGTTAGGGTATTCAAAATCTGATTGGAAAACAAAATCTTCACATAGATTACCGGAAAAAACAGCTTATATTGAGTTTCCTTATAAATACGCAAATGTTACAGACGATAATATAAAGATTGTTGACACAATTTTAAAACTTAACGACTTTAAACTTATTCAAGAGATTGATGAAAACAACAAAGCACTATTAAGTTGGATTAAATATAAAGAAGGTGAATACGGAACATCATCTGTTCTTGCGAGAGATTTTATAGAAGAACTTTCTGAAAAACCAGACTTTGACGACAGCATCTATAAACTTGCATATCAACTTCATTATCAAGACATAATAAACGATACCGCAAAAGAATATCGTCTTGATCCATACCTCATAACATCAATAATAAGAGAAGAAAGCTATTTTAACAAAAAAGCTCAAAGTGCCGCCGGGGCTACGGGATTAATGCAGCTTATGCCTTCTACAGCATCTTACATTGCAAATAAAAAAGGGCTAGCCTATAACGGAATAAATTCATTATTAAACCCAAATACAAACATAAACTTAGGTTGTGCATACCTAAGCTATGTAAAAAAATCACTACACGACGATGATATGCTAGTCGTTGCATCATACAACGGAGGGCCAAACGCAGTCCAAACGTGGAAAGACAACTTAAACTACAAAAACTTTGATGAATTTATAGAAAATATCCCTTATCAAGAAACACAAGACTACATAAAAAAAGTATTTAGAAGCTACTGGGTTTACCTCAATGTCTATTGATATATAACAAAGCAAATAGTTATAATGTACTTATGAAAACACTTGTAAAAATAGAAGACTTAAATGTATATTATCCTGTAAACTCAGGCATTTGGAATACAAACAAAGAGTATATTCATGCACTTAATAACATCTCACTTGATATAAAAAAAGGTGAAATATTAGGTCTGGTTGGTGAGTCAGGTTGCGGAAAATCAACTTTGGGCAAAGCTATATTAAGACTTGTTGATTCACAAGGCAAAATAGAATACGAAGAAGAAAATATACTTGATTTTAAAGCAAGTGAGCTTAAAGATTTTAGAAAAAAATCTCAAATGATTTTTCAAAATCCCTATTCGAGCCTCGACCCGAGAATGACAATATACAAAATACTAAGAGAACCTCTCGTTGTTCACGGAATCAGAGACAAAAAAGAAATTGATAACAGAATTAATGAAATAATCGAACTGACCGGTCTAAACAGAGAGGACTTAAAACGCTACCCTCACGAGTTTTCCGGCGGGCAAAGACAAAGAATCGCAATTGCGAGAGCGTTGATTTTAAAGCCGGATTTTCTTGTTGCAGACGAACCTGTATCTGCACTAGATGTAAGCATTCAAGCACAAATAATAACTCTTTTAAAAGACTTAAAAGAAAAGCTAAACCTGACAATACTTTTTATATCTCACGATCTTGGTGTTGTTAAATATTTATGCGACAGAATTGCTGTAATGTACCTTGGTGACATTGTAGAATTAGCAGACTCAAAATCTTTGTTTGAAGAAACAAAACACCCCTACACAAAAGCTCTTATTTCTGCCGTTCCGTCTATACACAAAAAGCAAACCCAAGAAATAAAATTGGAAGGCGATTTGCCATCGCCCAAAAACCCACCTAAAGGGTGCAGATTCAATACAAGATGTGCTCAGGTACAAGAAATATGCTCACAAAAAGAGCCCGCTATTACAAAAATATCGAACTCTCATTGCGTTAGATGTTTTTTATACGAATAAATTATTTTTTATTTGCGTATTTCAAAAACTTTTGTTGTTTTGTGTACATCATTTCTTCTTTAATTTTTAGTTTACCGTTTGCATCCATACCTATTACAAAGTATGCAGGAATCTTGTAATCACTTGTTGATGGTTGTCTTAAACAAGAAATTTTGTAATCAGCACCTTGTTTTGTAATTTTTCTTTGAGTATAGAAGTTTTTATACTTGTTAAGTTTAGCAAGGTTTGCACCAATTCTCATTTGATTAAAATACTGTTTTGTATCAGCTGTAACAGTTGCTGTTGTTCCATCGGGTTTCATAACAACTCTGATAATTTTTGCATTTGGTGAATAAAAATCAGTAATTGTTTCGCTATAAGAGTTAGCGGCATCGATATACTTATTAAAAAAAGCAAGAGCCTGTTCAGGTGTTGCTGTAGCAGCATTTGCAATCATCATTACCCCGGCTGCAACAAAAACAGCAAATAAAGCAAAAAGTTTTTTCATCATTTAATTATTTCTCCTTCTCACACGTATCCGCATGTACATTAGTACACACATTATATAACGAAAAAAGCGTCAATTTGTTCACTATTAAGATATTATGTTACAAACTAAAAAGCTGCATAAAATAAAAATCTTCTTTTTTATTTCAATCATTCAATCCATTACAAAAAACTTGCTATAAAGCTAGACTTTAAGGTAATGAAAAAAGCACTAAAAACATTAATAATCTCATTGTATAGCCTAAAAAGGAGACAAAAATGAGTTTAAATGTACTTGAAAGAATCTATAAAGCAATAGACATGTCAGGCGGTGTAAAAGATATTGTTGTTTTTACACAAAGTTTTAAAGCCTACGGGACTGTAGTAAAAGACCATAAAGACAATTTAAAAGATATATTAACTCTTAAGGACGCAACTATCTGTCACCATTTTGACGAATGCAGCTGTAACATAGAAAGCCCAAAATATGAATGGTTAAATATAAACGAAGAAAAAATCATTGCGTTTAGTATTTTAGGATATATGACCTGCAAAAATTAAAGATTAAAAAAGACCGATATAATCGGTCTTTTTTTTAGTTATTTTCATGTTTTAAAACAAGATTTATTAACTCATCAAGCTGCTGAACACCAGCCTTTTGAGCTACCGGCTTACCGTCTTTAAAAAGTAATATCGCAGGTATCCCGCTTATAAAGTATCTGGAAGCAATATTTCTGTTTTCATCAACATTTATTTTAGCAATTACCGCCTTATCACCAAATTCATCAGCAAGTCTGTCTATAATAGGATTTTGAACCCTGCAATGCCCGCACCAAGGAGCAAAAAAATCAACAAGTACAGGATGTTTTGCATTTTTTATTTCTGCATCAAAGTTTTCATCAGTTAATTCAACAACTTTAGACATAATATTATTCTCCTTTTAATTTTCACAAATATCACACTGCTCAGATAAAATACGTTCTTTTATTTCGTCTTTAGGCAACTTTTTAAAACACAAAAACCAGTCATAACACTTTACGTTATCCATACTTTCAAGACGTTCTATAGCCTCTTTTTTAGTTGAAGGCGGAGGAATTATTACTTCATCACCCACCTCCCAATTTGCAGGTGTTGCAACGTTAAATTCGTCACTGGTTTGCAAAGCAACAATAATCCTTTTTATCTCATCAAGATTTCTACCCGTTGTTTGCGGATAATATAAAACAGTCCTAACAATGCTATTAGGGTCAATAATAAATACAGCCCTCACCGTCTTTGTATCATCAACATTTGGTTGAATCATTCCGTACCTACGAGCAATTTTACCACTCAAATCATCAATAACTGGAAAATCCACATCCACATTATTCATTCCGTTATAATCAATTTGCTCTTTTATACTTTTTAGCCAAGCAAGATGAGATCCTATACTATCAACAGATAACCCCAACAGTTTTGTATTAATTAAAGAAAATTCCTCCTGCATTGCTTCAAAAGTCATAAACTCCGTTGTACACACAGGTGTAAAATCTGCAGGGTGAGAAAAAAACACAACCCAATTTCCCTTATAATCTTTTGGGAAATTTATAATTCCTTTTGTACTTTTTGCGCTAAACGATGGTGCTTTATCACCTAATAAAGGCATTTTGTTCTTTTTTTTTGCACAGTACAAACCTACAACTACAGCCAAAAAAGCGGCAGGTAATAAAAGTTTTTTAAACATATACATATTCCTTTCAATTACACATAAAACACGACTACCTGAATAATCGGATATTTAGACCTTTTTATCATTCCCCTAAAAAGATTGCCAAAAGAATAATTTTTTTTACAAGACAATTTCATAGATATAAATATTGAATCCCAATTATCTGAATGCTAAAATTTGCCTATAGAAAGCAGTTATACAATGAGCGCAAAAACAGATACAAAAACAAACGTGATGAGGATTTTAGACCAACACAAGGTTGACTATAAGCACTACTCTTACATTAATACTAACGCGATAAGCGGAATAGAAGTTGCTCAAGTACTCAACCAAAACCCTGCTCAGGTTTTTAAAACCCTTGTAACAACAGGCAAATCAAAAAAGCACTACGTCTTTATGATTCCTGTTGCAGAAGAACTTGATTTAAAAAAGGCTGCTTCTGCAGTAAATGAAAAATCTGTAGAAATGTTACATTTAAAAGACCTTTTGCCAACAACAGGCTATATACACGGCGGTTGTTCCCCTATCGGAATGAAAAAACTTTTTACTACAGTTATAGACAGTTCTGCCCAAAATTTTGAAACAATAATCTTTAGTGCAGGCAAAATAGGTTACCAAGTAGAAACATCGCTCGCAAATTTAAAAAAAGTAATTCCATACTCGTTAGCAGATATAACAACAAAAAGCTAACTCTTTTTTATAAAAGCTTATACGTGAATAACTATCAAACCTAAAAGCATACCTATGATTACAAAAAATGCAGGAAGTTTACTTCTATACATAAGTATTGATTGAGGTAAAATTTCCCCAAACACAACATACAACATAGCTCCACTGGCAAAACTCAAGCTCAATGCCAAGCCCAATGGGCCTATATCACCAAGCCAATAACCTAACAAAGCTCCAACTATTGTAGGAGCACCGGTCAACGCAGTAACAAGTATTGCCATACGTCTTTTTACGCCGCCGTTTATTAATGGAACAGCAATAGCCATACCTTCAGGGATATTATGCAAACCTATCAATACCGCCAACACAAGCGCTGAACCATGCATTAAACCGTTAGAATTTGCGTAAGAAGCACCTATTGTCATACCTTCAGGCAAATTGTGCAAAGCGATAGCACAAGCCATAATCACACCAGCTACAAACAAAGAAACCCTGTCATCATGTTTTCTTATATGAACAGAAAGGTGGTTACTGTGAATAATTTCATCAAGGTCGTCAGCTGTTTCAGGGTGAGATTTATCAATGTGTGAAACTTCGTGGTTTGTAGTTTTATCAATAAAAAGGTTTAAAAGATATACAATACCAACACCTGCTGCTATCCCTGAGCAAACAGTATAAACACCTGTTTTAGTTTCTAATGCGCTCAATATCAAATCAAAACAAACTATAGCAACCATAACCCCTGCGGCAAAGCTCAAAAGCAGGCTGGCAGTTTTGTTGGAATCTTTCTTGAATAAAGCTCCAATTATACCGCCTAATCCGGTTCCGCCAATTCCGGCAAGTGCTGTTACTTTTATCAATAAAATAATTTGTTCCAAATATTTATACCTCTCAGTAACTTCTATTCTTTAATAAAGTTATCTGTATGTAAAGCCCTGAGTGCATTTAAAATTGCAATAAAGGCTACACCCACATCGGCAAATACAGCGCCCCACATAGTCACAAAACCGAATGAACCCAGCACTAAAAACAGCAATTTTATTCCTATTGCAAAAACTATGTTCTGTCTGACTATACCCATAGTTTTTTGTGCAATTTTTATACTTGTAGCGACTTTAGAAGGCTTATCATCCATAATAACAATATCTGCTGCTTCTATTGCAGCATCAGAACCTAATGCCCCCATAGAAATACCAACATCTGAAAGAGTTAATACAGGAGCATCATTTATACCATCACCAACAAAAACAACGCTTTTGTTTTTTTCTTTTTTAGCAATTAAATCTTCTGTTTTTTCAACTTTTTGAGCAGGTAACAATTCAGAATAAACAGAACTTATGCCAAGTTTTTTTGCTACATCAATAGCTGCAGAAGCAGAATCACCTGTTAACATTACTATATTTTTAACTGTCTTTTTCAATTCTTGAATAGTTTTTGCAGCATCAGGTTTTATCTCATCTGATATCACTATACAACCAAGATATTGTTTATCTTTTGCTACGTAAACAATAGTACCTGATTCTGCTAGTTTAGAGAATTCCACGTTAAATTTTTCTAATAATGAAGCATTACCAACAAGAATTTCTACACCATTAACAAAAGCTTGCACACCATTACCTGCAATTTCTTTAACATTTAAAATTAAAGATAAATCCAAATCCTTTTTACAGGCTTTTCTTAAAGCAACTGCAATAGGGTGACTTGAATATGCTTCTGCCATTGCAGAATAATACAAAAGCTCATCACCTTGAACATTTTCTGCAGGTAAAACCTTGTTAACTTCAAACACGCCTTTTGTTAAAGTACCTGTCTTATCAAACACTACTGTCTCAACATTTGATAAAATTTCAAGATAGCTGCTGCCTTTAATCAATATTCCGCACTTAGAAGCCCCACCGATTCCGGCAAAAAAGCTTAATGGTACAGATATAACAAGTGCACACGGACAAGATATAACCAAAAATGTTAATGCTCTTGATAACCAAGTAGAAAACTGAGCACCATCAATAACTAATGGAGGCAAAATTGCCAATAATACGGCACCTAAAACAACTATTGGTGTGTAATATCTTGCAAATTTTGTTATAAAATTTTCTGTCTTTGCTTTTTTAGAAGCTGCGTGTTCAACAAGTTCTAGTATTTTTGAAACCGTTGATTCGCCAAATTCCTTGACAACAGAAACTTTTAAAAATCCGTTTGTATTTATACATCCGCTCAATACACTGTCTTGAGGTTTTACAGAAACAGGTACGGATTCACCGGTTAAGGCAGAAGTATCTACTAAAGCCTCGCCTTCAATAACGGTACCGTCTAACGGGATTTTTTCTCCTGTTTTTACAGCAATAATTTCGCCTTTTTTTACTTCAATAGGGCTTACTTTTACCAATTTTCCATCTTTTTCGACATTGGCGTAATCGGGGCGAATATCCATAAGTTGCTTGATAGATCTGCGAGATTTTTCAACGGCTTTATGTTGAAAATACTCACCAATCTGATATAAAACCATTACCATAACAGCTTCTGGATATTCTTTAATTGCCAATGCACCTATTGTTGCAACACTCATAAGAAAATTTTCATCAAAAACTTCACCTTTTAAAATATTTTTTAAAGCTGAATATAAAATATCACCACCCGCAAGCAAATAGGCAAAAACAAACAGAGCAATCCCAGCAATTCCTTCAATATGAAAAGCAATACAAGTAACTAATATTGCTAAAGCAATACCAACTCGAACTAATTTCATTTTGGGATTTTCTGAATCGTGACAGTGTTCGTGATGATGTTCGCACATATTTACCTCTTTTCAATTGAATACCCGTTCAACTATTCATAGTATAATTGAACGATTGCTCAACTGTCAATATGTAGACAAAGAAACTTTACAAAACTTTGACAATTGAACAACCATTCATATATAATCATTTTAGTAAGGGGACTAAATACGTTTATGCAAAATAAAAAATCAGACTGCGAAGCTATAAACATTAATTTGGTTGAAAAAATCAGACCAAACATGCCTGCAAAAGAGCTTTTATACGACTTGTCAGACTTTTTTAAAGTTATGGGCGACGGCACTCGCATACAACTATTGTGGGCATTAGAAGAAAGTGAAATGTGCGTAGGTGATTTGGCGGTATTGCTTGATATGACAAAATCCGCAGTCTCTCACCAATTAAAAGTGCTTAGAACTGCAAAACTTGTTCGTTCAGAAAAAAGAGGCAAGAATGTTTATTATGCACTCAACGACCACCACGTAAAAACAATTTTAGAAAAAGCACTAGAACATGTTTGTGAATAATTATTAGTTACCGTTCACATCTTTGTAATAATCGAGAGGAACACCTCTAACGGTGGAAACTATTTTACCTAGATTTTTCGCAGCCAATCCAACTGTATTCCAAAAGAAAGCAATACCCAAAATAACAGATGGTACTGTAACCAAGGCCATAAACAAAAACGAAATAATGGTTTTAAATAGGTAAACAACTTTTTCAAACCAATTTTTATTATTCTTAAATCTCAATAAAGCTCCTGAATATCCATTATAATAATATCTGTTTAAAATCCAGTGCATATTAGCTCTTTGGTCACCAATAATCTCATAATTAACAGCATCGTTGTTCCAAACTATTGTATAACCTGCTTCTGAAGCTCTTGCAAAGAAATCGCCATCTTCTCCACCCATAAAAACGAACTTGTTATCAAACCATAAGTCAGAATCTGTTACCATTGAAACTGGGAAAAACACGTTTCCACTAGCACAAATACGTCTTATGACTCCTGTTTTTTTAGTAGTAGAAGTCTTGAATATCTTGTTATTACGAATGTATGAAGGATATTCGTTTTCAAATTTGCTGTACGTAGGACCTGAACTAATGATAACGTTATTATTAGTTTTATAAAATTTTATGTGATTAATAATCCAATCTTTATCCAATATTTCGTCATCATCAAAAAAAGCAATATGTGATGCGTTTAAATCGAGAGCTTCTTTCAAAACTCTGTTTCTTGCAAAAGCAATGCCTCTTTGTTTTTCACAAACGTAATGAACAGGGATTTTAGAAATCTGAGAAAAATTCTCAACAACCGTTCTTGCTGATTCATTTTCATCATTATCAACAACCAAGAGTTCTACTTTTGTATTTTCAAAAAGATTCAACTCATCAACTGACTGCAAAGCAACAGAAAGCATATGAGGACGTTTACACGTACAACAACTTATTAATACAAATTCTATCTCTGTTTTTATGGCCTTAGTATTTTTCAAATAAAACCCCATCGTAATCTTATACCAATAATCTTACTATAAAAAACCAGTAATAAAGTAATGCTGTTATAAAAATTGTTACAAGAAAAGTTACCTGCATATTGAAATAAGCACTCAAATATGATATCTTTTTCAACAAAAGGAAGAATAATGCAAAATAAATTCACTACAAGACAACATCATAACCACCATATAGTCCCGATAAGGCTATAGGGTTATTTGTTGTTCGTGTGAATTAATGACCGTTTCTTAATAAGAAGATAGCCTTTTCGGGAAGAAGAACGAACAGGCTATTTTTTTATGACAGAATCGGAGAAACAAAATGACAATTACAAGTATTATTTCAGCTATCGGAAACACTAATAAACAAGCACCACTTATAGTAAGAGATTGCGGAATAGAAGTTCCATCAAAAATAATATTAACTTACAACCAAAACAAAAAGGAATCTAAAGACGTAGCAAAACTTGCAGCAAGAGAAAGATTCTTGGATGAATACGCAGTTTCTGCCGTATGGCTTGGCTGCATACCTCTTGTTGATAAAATCTCAAACTATGTAATACGTAAAAAAGGTTTCAATCCGGATATAAACCTAAAATTATTTAAAGAAAGTGACTCTCAGGGAATAAACATCAACATCAAAAACTTTGAAGGAAAGGTAAGTGACAGCATAATTAAGGAGCTCAAAAAAGTTAAGGAGAACAAATCAATATACGAAAAACTTTTAGCTGGCAAATTCGTACTTTCAACAACAATACCAATGGTTCTTATGGGTTTTGTACTTCCAAAACTTATTTTTGCCTCCTCAAGCAAGAAAATTGAAAAGCTTAGAAAACAAAAAGAACAAAAAAACTTACAACAATTTAAAAACCCGATGGAATATATAAAAAACGGGCAAATATCCTTCAAAGGGAATTTAATTTCACAAATTGCTAATTTTTCAACGGTAGAAAAAATGGCAGTTACAGACGGTGGATACGGAGTAGGCAGAGTTGCAACGGCACGCAACAAAAACGAAGCTCTTGATGTAGGGTTTAAAATGACAGGGATGATGATTCTTAACTTTTTATTCCCTCCATATCTCGCAAAATTTTTAGACAAACTTACATACAAAGTTGCCGGCTTAAATGTTGCACTTGATCCTTTAATTCTTGATGATAAAAAACTATTAGAAGCTATAAAAAATCAAAATTTAAAACTTCCTTCAACATCTACGGAAAAAGATATTATAGAATTTTTGGACAAAAACCCAAAAAGCCTTTTTTCTCAATATGCAACAAAATTTTATGATGTAAAATATCTCGAAAACGGCATCCGTGACCCAAGAGCATTTGTAAACACTAAAAAACTTGCCGAATTCAAAAAAGAACTCGAAAACTTTGCAAAAAATGCAATAGACTCAAAAAACATCACAAATTTTGCCAAAAAAGCAAAATGGGCAAAAGGTTTTAATATCTTGGCAAACATCAGCTTAAGCAGTTTTTTACTTGCATATGCATTGCCTAAAGCTCAATTTGCCTTTAGAAAAATTGTAACCGGCTCAGACTTAGACCCTGGTCTTGCAACAAGTAAAGACAAAATTTAAGCCGAATGTTTGACATAAATAAAAAATAACGTAGTACAATCTTATTGTGATAGTTTAGCGAGAGATTTACTATGTTTGGCAACTACATTGCCTATTTAGAGTTTTTGAACAAAAAACTTGTACAATTTTTTGCAAGCCAAAAGCCCTTCATTTTTTGTAAAAAAGGGTGTTCAAAGTGTTGTCAAAATTCGGAATTCCCGTATTCCGCCATCGAAGCAAAATTCTTGTTACAAGGAGCTTTGACACTGGATGAAAAAACACAACAGCAAATAGAAGCAAATATTTCAAAAACACTTGAAAGAAAGAAAAAATACAAAGGCAAACAATTCAAATACGATTGTCCTTTTTTAATAAACAATGAATGTTGTGTTTATGAATACAGAGGCGTAATTTGCAGAACATTCGGATTAATGACAAATTACGAAGATGGTAAAGTAAAAACACCATTTTGTGCATATAAGGGTTTAAACTATTCAAATGTCTTAAACCTCAGAAAAAGCACAATTTCAGCAAGAAAATATAAAAAGCTCAATGTAAAAGAAGAACCTCTCGGTTTTAACATCAGTTACAAATACCTGACAAGCGAAGATTACGAAAAAGCTTTCGGACTTAAATTTGGCGAAAAGAAACCATTAATAGAATGGTTTCTTGAATAGAGCTATATATTTTCAAGTATCTCTCTCATACCTTGTCTGAATTCTGTCGCACCACCACAAGAAGGGTGTCTTATATATTGGTACTTATCTTCATTTAAAAGAATATTGTTATTTAACAAAATATTTTCAGCTGTTTTGCCTATAGCAATGATTTTTTCTCGTTTTGGATAAAGCATCAAAAAATCTTTTAAAATACCAATACCCTCTTGCAGCTCTTTATTATTTGGTTTTCTCGGAGAAAAATTATCTTTGTATGTTTGGAAAACAAAAGCGTTCCATAATACAAAGTTTTTTTCTTTCTCTTTTATCATTTCCCAAACATAAGAGGCCGTACCTTCTCTTACATTACCTTCAACAGAAGTTGTTTTGTATTGAGCAAATATCTCAGGGTATTGTATCATAACACGTTCTGAAGTCATTGCTATCCCCGTATAATGGCAACCGTGGCTCGGTGATTCCGCAAGTAAAATATACTTTGCATTTTCGTGATTTAAAAGATATCTTTTTAAATTTTCACAACGAATGTTAGGAGCATCAGACGAAAAATCCTTTTTATCAGTATCTTTCCAAGGGTTAAAAACAAGACCTATAGATTCATACTGTTTTAATTTATCAATTAAACAATCAACTTTATGTTCAAAATCCTTCATAATCCCTCAACTAATAAATTCTTTAGATTATAATTATAACATTAAGGCCGAACCTATGATTACAATAAACCTATCACAAAATCGATATAATCAAAATAATTACCCAAACTTTAAAGGATACCGTACAGTTTTTAGCAAAGAGCTGGATATAGTGTTAAAAAAAGGTTACGCAAACAAAAATGAGAAAATATCTCTTGTTAACAAGCTTCAAAAAATACTTCAGACAAAGACAACTCCACAAAATCTTGTTGGCGAAGGCAATTATGGACAAATCTACAAAATTGACAGCAAGTATGTCCTAAAAAAAATAACAAGAAAAATGACCTTCGCTCATACTATGAATAATATACAAAAGTCTGATTTTTCAGACTTGAAAACATATTATGGAGAACCCGTTGCTGAATTTTATGATGTAAAAATATTAAAAAACCTTTCTCCTAATAACAATCAAATCCCTGCAGGGATTCCTCGAAGATTCTCGCAGACATATTCAGAAAAAGAGTGCAAAAAATACTATGAAACAATATACTTACCACTATTTTCATCTGTTCCACAAAAAAGTTATAACAAAATAGCTAAAGATTGTTATTCATTAAACCAAAAACAAAACGGTGATTTATTCTATAATTTTGATTTTTTAAACCCTAACAATATTGTATTAACAGGTAAGACATTAAAAATTACAGACGATATTGCAATAGTTTCAACACCAGATCCAAACAGTACAGCAGATTTATTGTATGTGTTTTTACAAAGAATGAGCCTAACAAAACCAGCAATATACAACAAAAAAGTATTAACTCTACGACAAGAAATTTTCAAAAAGATATCAATTGCAGCTGTTAAAAACAGACTTGCACTTGGAGATAATACACCATATGGCAAACAGATATGGAAAGTTGTTGCAAATGGGCTTTGCAGCGCGCACGATGACCATTTGACAATCATTGATAAGCTAAAAGAAATTCAAACAAATATACAATCTCCACAAAAAAGAGTAAAAGCAGCCCAAAATTATCTTGATAAACTTTTTTAGAAAAAATAATGACAAATTTTCGTGTAACAAATAACAATCAAAACTCATCAAGCTTTAAAAAGTATTTCAAATACTCAACAATTGCATTATCGAGCGTTGCAATAGGATACTTGTATGGAATAAACAAGTTTGAAAAATACTCATACAAAACAAACTTTGCAAAACTACAGATTATCGATGAATTAAAAAACTGCTGCAAAGAGCTAACACTAAAAACAAAACAAAATCTTGAAATAAAAGCTCTTGATATAAACCCGTCAAACAGCGACAAATATATAATCTTTTGCAACGGTATGTTCACAACAATGGATAGCAAAAATCAAAAAATATACGCTGAATTATTAAAAACCAAAAGAGGTGTTATTGCTTTTGATTACCCAGGTAGAGGAGAAAGCATAACAAACTTTTCTCAAAAAAATGCACTGCAGAGCTTAGAATCAGTACATAACTATCTTTTACAAAAAGGAATAAAACAAGAAAACATTGGCATAGTTGCACACTCTATGGGATGTGCTGTTGCTGGAGAATTTGCTGCCAAGAACAACATAAATTTTCTTGTATTATTAAGCCCATATAACAAAGCAAAAGATCTAGTAAAAAACTTTGTCAAAAGATCACAACTACCTCAAATAATAAAGATTGTGGTAAAAAATATGCCGACTTGTTTAATTCCTTTAAAATATACGTTTAATAACGAAAAATACTTAAAAAAAGCCAATTGCTCAATAATGATAATAGCATCAAAGGACGATAAAACCGTGCCAATTAACTTAACCCAAAAGTTAAAAGAAAAAATCAAAAATAAAAACCTTACATACACAGAATTTTTAATTGGCGGACACGAAATCAATCAAGAAAAAATTGACGAAATTATAAAATATATTCAGCAATTTTTATAATTTAAGTTTGTTATCAGCCAATTTTTTAGCTGCTTTTTTAACAGTCATTACTTTTGGTTCCTTTTTAAAATAATGTTCTAAATTTGTTCTCAAATCAAAGAAAAACACCTTTTTCGTTAATTTAATAAATTTATCAAAATCTTTACCACTCATAATATAAAGATTTTTTCTGTTTCTTGGTTGTTTAACACCAAGAGTAATAAAATCTCCATCATTATTCAATAACTTTTTTCTAAAATCATCAACGTCCTTGGCTTTACCTTTAATTTTTATAAATTGTCCAAAAGAGGGATTATGATTTGCTGTTATTTTTGTATTCATATTTTTTACTCCCAAAGTTATTCAATTATACCAAAGTCAAAAAAAAATTATTTTTGCTATTTTAATAATGAAAATACCTTAAAAATTTTTGTAAATTTATCTTTAATAAATTTTATAGCAGCAAGTTGTTTTTTAGGAGCAAGCGCACATTCTGGATCTAGCAAATACAGCTGTCCATTTTTTGATATACCAAATTGTTCAGTACGTATTTTAGGATTTATTTTATCTTTCTCGTTACTGTGAAAATGGTCTCTAAAAGTATAACCTTTTTCTTCAACCATTTTAATAAAATTTTGCAATTTTTCTTGAGACAGTCCCTTTTGATTCATTTTTTCTTCAATATAATAATAAGTTCTGCAAGAACGTCCTTGTTTTATTATGGGAACATCAAAAAAATCAGGTTTTCTTCTGTTGGGAAAATGACTTCCATTTGTTAATTTTAAAATTTTTCCGTCATTCAATTCAAAAACAAAAGCCTTTGAGCCTAATCCAACAAGTTTTGTAACTTTTAAAGTGCTCAAATAATCATCAGAAGCTACATCTAACGCCATCCATACCAATTCATCAGGAGTATGCATCTTATAAAGCAATGCATTAGTTATATTTTTATCAGTAGAATACAACAACGATAAAAGTCCCTTAGCCGGGCTTATCGATGTTTTAAAAACAACAATATCAAGTTCGCCAAATCTTCTTGATTTTGAACATAAAATATAATCAACTTTTTTACAAAAACTATCACTTGTGTTTTTGCAAATTTCTGTAGCAGAATTCTTCTGTTTAAGAGTTGTTGAATTATTATCTTTTGTATTTATTTGAAAAATATTTGAAACCTTCATATCTGTATAAAATATCAAAAAAATAAAATTTGCCATCTAAAAAAAAGTTCTTTACTTGTTAAATTTTTATAAAAAAGCTACACTAAAAAACAATAAATAAGTGGAATATCTTATATGAAAAAAATATTTCTAATTCTAATCACAGGTCTTTTATTCTTTGGAATTTCTACCAATTATGTCTTTGCTACACTCCCTGCAAAGCAAAAAAATATTTCAAAAACGCCACAACCCCAAACTTCTAAATCTGAATATGACTGGAACAAATATGTAAAAAACGTACAAGCAAAAGTAAAAAAGCATTGGTATCCCCCAAAAAGCACCGACAATTATAAAACAACAGTAAAATTTACAATTGATAAAGAGGGAAAAGCTCATTTTGTTAGGATTATTGTTTCGTCAAATGAAAAATCTTACGATGAAGCAGCTAAAAAAGCTGTTATTGCCGCATCCCCATTTGAAAAACTACCTGATTTTGTAAAAGATAACGGTATTGATATTCAATTAACACTTGAATACAACCCACTTCTCGGCCCGAATAAACCACCCGTAACAAAAGCCAATCAAGAAAAGCTCTACGCAGAGAAATATTTTAAACTTGCTTTAGAAAACCATACTAAAGGAAATTACGAAGGCGCAATAGGCTACTACTCACATGCAATAATACTCAACCCAAAAAGTCTTGAATATTACTTATATAGGGGTTGCGCACATGCTGATAATAACAAACATTTAAAAGCAATAAAAGATTTTTCAACAGCAATAAAGCACAACCCTAAAAAACCTAATTTCTATGCAAAACGCGGTAGTAGTTATATTGAATTAAAAGAATATAAAAAAGCTCTATCTGATTACACAAAAGCAATAGAATTAGCACCAAAAGAATCGGCTGTTTTTGAAAACAGGGCTAATTTATATTTTTTAATGGATGACTACAAAAACGCAATTCCCGACTACACAAAAGCAATAGAGTTGACTAATAAAAACAAAGATTTAGAGAATTTATACTACTTTAGAGCAGCTGCATACAAAAACTTAAAACAATATGATAATGCAATTAATGATTTAAAAAAAGTAATCAAGATAAATTCCCAAAATGCAGATTATTACTTTATGATTTCTGAAATATACGAGGTTCAAGAAGATTACAAAAATGCTTTTTACTATCATCAAAAAGCTAAAAATACAGCAAAAAAATAATATAAGATAATCTTTTTATAAAAATAGCAATTTTTTCAATCAGGTGACTTTATATGCATAAAGGAAATGTTTGATGCAGATAAAGTTACTAAGACAAATTGTCGATAATGGTTGGACAATACAAAATCGAAAAAATATTATTAACACTATTGGGACAAATGATTTTAAAGAAATATGTGAACTTGCAAAAAGATCAAGACTCAGTGGTGATGTATTCACTTACAACTGCGTAGAGGATTTGATTACTGCACAAAACACAAACAAAATAAAAGAAACCCTACTAAGCTTTATAAATAGCATTAAAAATGGTAGACAATCAAAATATGCATCTATACGATATCATTATGAACCTCAAGGAATAATTGCATTTGGTTATCCTAAAGAATACACAAATCTTTTATGCAGAAAATTTGTAGAAGCCCAGCCAGAAAGAATGGCTAAATTCGGAAACAAAAATCGTATAATTAAAGCCCAACCTGCACATTACGAAGAAACTTACGAGCTTTTGCCACACTACCATATTGACGAACTTTGGAGTAATGGTAAAGGGACAGGAAAAACTGCTGTTCAAGAAGTCGTCCTAACGAGTTTAATGAACAACAAAACTAAAGGTAGAGTAACACTGGATGCAAGTTGCATTGATGGAAAAACATCACCGGCAGGATTTTATTACAAATTGGGATTTAGAATGATCCCTCCTTTCCTCAATGATGAATTGGCTCAATGGGTAAAAAACGGTGGCAATCGTGAAAATGCACCATTCTTTACCGGTACAATGTATTTGCCAAAAGAAAATATAATCGACTGTCTACTATACTAACCAAACTAAAAATAAATTTAATTATTGTCTTATTTGTTGAAAAAATAACGAAAGTGGAGAACCATTATGGTCGATCTTCATAATTTAAAAAATTAATATTGGGAAGATGATGTCCGTAAAATCGAACAATGCTCCTGTGAAATCAAAGATTTCTACGTCGCTATCGTCCAGCTTCGTCCTGTCCGCCGAAACTCAACGTCTCGCCGTCACGGACTCACATCCGTATGTTTTTTCGTTTTCGCCTACTCCGTCGGAGTACTGCTCAAACTCCAAAAGAATGGAGACGAGGACTCTGCCGAGGCAAAGTTGCCTGTGGCAAGTTTGACGAGAGGGGAGAACCCTTGGGTTCGATTTCCTATAAATTGAAAAGTTAATATTGGTGGAGATAACGTCCGGAAAATCGAACTATGCTCCTGTGAAATCAAAGATTTCTACGTCGCCATCGTCCAGTTTCGTCCTGTCCGCCGAAACTC